>DATBCB010000048.1:0-54108 GCA_036270675.1 Acidobacteriaceae bacterium
GAAGGCATGTTCTTCGATCCGCGCAAGTACGACTTCTCGCGCGTGGGCCGGCTCAAGTTCAACATCAAGCTCTACGAGAAGCAGGACGCGACCCCGCTCGATCATCGGACGCTGACGCCCGCCGACTTCTACGCCACCATCAGCTACCTGCTCAAGCTGCGCAAGAACATCGGCCTGGTGGACGACATCGACCACCTCGGCAACCGCCGCGTGCGTGCGGTCGGCGAGCTGATGGAGAACCAGTTCCGTATCGGCCTGGTGCGCATGGAGCGCGCCATCAAGGAAAAGATGAGCGTGTATCAGGAGATGTCGACAGCGATGCCGCATGACCTGATCAACGCGAAACCTGTCATGGCGGCCATCCGCGAGTTCTTCGGCTCGTCGCAGCTCTCGCAGTTCATGGACCAGACCAACCCGCTCTCCGAGATCACGCACAAGCGGCGTCTCTCGGCGCTTGGGCCGGGCGGTCTCTCGCGTGAGCGCGCAGGCTTTGAAGTGCGCGACGTGCACCCGACACACTACGGCCGCATCTGCCCGATTGAGACGCCGGAAGGTCCGAACATCGGCCTGATCAGCTCGCTGTCGTGCTTTGCGCGCATCAACGAGTACGGCTTCATCGAGTCGCCCTACCGCCGCGTGCGCGATGGCCAGTTGCTCGACTTCGTGCAGGTGGTCAACGCCGGTGAGAGCGGTATGCGAGTCGGCGACACCATCGAGAAGGCTGAGGCGATCAAGCTGAACGCCAAGCTGAAGAAGGAGGGCAAGCGCGGCATCGACTTCGATCCGTTCTCCTTCTATCTCTCGGCATGGGAAGAAGATCGTCACACCATCGCGCAGGCGAACGTCGAGCTCGATGCCGACGGCCGTATCGTCGAAGACCTGGTCAACGCGCGTCGTCAGGGCAACTTCGTCCTGGTCAACCGCGCCGAAGTTGACTACGTGGATGTCAGCCCCAAGCAGCTGGTATCGGTCGCTGCGTCGCTCGTGCCCTTCCTGGAGCATGACGACGCGAACCGCGCGCTGATGGGCGCGAACATGCAGCGCCAGTCCGTGCCGTTGCTGGTTGCCGAAGCGCCGCTGGTCGGCACCGGCATGGAAGGCGTTACCGCGCGCGACTCCGGCGCCGTGATCCTGGCCAAGCGCAACGGCGTCATCGACTCGGTCGATTCCGAGCGCATCATCGTGCGCGTCGAAGGCGAGCACCACCCCACGCAGATGTCGCGTGAGGTCGGCTCGGACATCTACCAGCTCACCAAGTTCAAGCGCTCCAACCAGAACACCTGCATCAACCAGAAGCCGATCGTGCGTCACGGCGATCGCGTGGTGAAGGGGCAGGTGATCGCGGACGGTCCTTGCACGGAGCAGGGCGAGCTCGCGCTCGGCCGCAACGTGCTGGTGGGCTTCATGCCCTGGCGCGGTTACAACTTTGAGGACGCGATCCTGATCTCGGAAAAGCTGGTCCGCGAGGACTACTACACCTCGATCCACATCGAGGAGTTCGAGATCGAGGCGCGCGACACCAAGCTCGGGCCGGAGGAGATCACCCGCGATATTCCCAACGTCTCGGAGTCCGCGCTGCGCGATCTGGACGAGAGCGGTGTTATCCGCATCGGCGCGAAGATCAAGCACAACGACATCCTGGTCGGCAAAGTCACGCCCAAGGGCGAGACCCAGCTGACGCCGGAAGAGAAGTTGCTGCGCGCGATCTTCGGCGAAAAGGCCGGCGATGTCCGCGATGCTTCGCTCACCTGCCCTCCGGGTATCGAGGGCACGGTGGTAGACGTCCGCATCTTCTCCCGCAAGGGTCAGGAGAAGGACGAGCGTGCGAAGCAGATCGAAGCCGAGCAGGTGGAGAAGCTCGAGAAGAACCTTGCCGATGAGATCCGCATTCTCACCGACGAGCGCCTCAAGCGTCTGGAAGCGATCCTCGGCGGCAAGGAGGTCCTCGCCGACCTGCACGACGAGCGCACCAACAAGCGCCTGGTGGTCAAGGGCGCCGTCATCGACCGCGAGGCGATCGAGCTGATCTCCACGCGCAACCTGAAGCGCATCCGCTTCGCCGACAAGGACCCGCGGGTGAACGAGCAGATCGACGAGATCGAGGAGATGACCTCACGTCAGATCGATGTGCTGCGCAAGATCACCAACGACAGGATCGCCAAGCTGCAGAAGGGCGATGAGCTGGCGCCGGGCGTCATCAAGCTGGTCAAGATCTACATCGCCATGAAGCGCAAGCTGTCGGTCGGCGACAAGATGGCCGGCCGCCACGGCAACAAGGGCGTGATCGCGCGCATTCTTCCTGAGGAAGACATGCCGTATCTGCCCGACGGAACGCCGGTGGAGATCGTGCTGAACCCGCTCGGTGTGCCTTCCCGTATGAACGTGGGCCAGGTGCTCGAAACTCATCTGGGCTGGGCCGCACACAAGCTGGGCGCAGAAGTGGCGGCGGTGGTCAAGCAGAACCAGGACGCGAATGAAGTGCGCGCCATGGTGAAGGAGCGCTTCGCCAACACCGCGACGCAGAAGCTTCTGCTCGATCTCGACGACACGCAGTTGCTGCGCGTTGCCGCAGGCATGCAGAAGGGCATCTGGTTCGGCACCGCGGTCTTCGACGGCGCGCGTGAGACGGAGATCAAGGCGCTGCTGGCTTCGGCCGGCCTGCCCAGCTCCGGCAAGACGCACCTGTTCGACGGCATGACCGGCGATCAGTTCGAGCAAGAGGTCACCGTAGGCTACATCTACATGCTCAAGCTGTCGCACCTGGTCGACGACAAGATCCACGCGCGCTCGATCGGACCGTACTCGCTCATCACCCAGCAGCCGCTGGGCGGCAAGGCGCAGTTCGGTGGCCAGCGCTTCGGCGAAATGGAAGTGTGGGCGCTCGAAGCCTACGGCGCCGCCTACATCCTGCAGGAACTGCTCACCGCCAAGTCCGACGACGTCTATGGCCGCACCAAGATCTACGAGGCCATCGTCAAGGGCGAGGCAGCGATCGAACCCGGCGTGCCGGAGTCGTTCAACGTGCTTATCCGCGAGCTGCAGGCACTCTGCCTCGACGTCGAGCTGGTCAAGGTCGGCGACGGGAAGAAGAAACATGAGCCGGTGCCGCAGCTGGCGGCGGCCGATTAGCTCCGCCGAGCTTCTAGCCGCTAGCTTCCAGCCTCTAGCTTTTGAGGTGAAGCGAGCGGCAGAAGCGGGCGATGCAAGAGATTTCGCGACGTAGAAGAACGCGTCGCAGTGACAAATGAAGTAACCGCGGTCATGGCTAGGAGCTAGAAGCTAGTAGCTAGAAGCCGCACTGGAGGACGTCTTGTACCGTTCCAGCCCATTCGAATTGACCAGCCCGATCACCGATTTCGATGCCATCCGCATCTCGCTCGCCAGCCCGGAGAAGATCCGCTCCTGGTCGCACGGCGAGGTCACCAAGCCGGAAACCATCAACTACCGCACCTTCAAGCCGGAGCGCGACGGACTCTTCTGCGCCCGCATCTTTGGCCCGGTCACGGACTGGGAGTGCCTGTGCGGCAAATACAAGCGGATGAAGCATCGCGGCGTCATCTGCGACAAGTGCGGCGTCGAAGTCACCGTAACCAAGGTTCGCCGTGAGCGCCTCGGCCACATCGAGCTCGCTTCGCCGTGCTCGCACGTGTGGTTCTTCAAGGGTCTCCCGTCGCGCATCGGCCACCTGCTCGATATCTCGCTCCGCGACCTGGAGAGCGTGCTCTACTTCGAGTCTTACGTTGTCGTCGATCCCGGTGACGCGCCCGTGAAGGAGCGCGACATCATCAAGGACGAGAACCAGTTCCGCGAGCTCGACCAGCAGTACCGCCCCTCCGGCTTCAAGGGCATGATGGGCGCCGAGGCGATCAAGGAGCTGCTCAAGCGCGTCAATGTGGACGAGATCTCGATTGAGCTGCGCGATCGCATGAAGGTCGAGACCTCACTGCAGAAGCGCCTCAAGTACGCAAAGCGCCTCAAGGTGGTCGAGGCCTTCCGCAAGTCCGGCAACAAGCCGCAGTGGATGATCCTCGACGTGATCCCGGTCATTCCGCCGGAGCTGCGCCCGCTGGTGCCGCTGGATGGCGGCCGCTTCGCGACCTCCGATCTGAACGATCTCTATCGTCGCGTGATCAACCGCAACAACCGCCTCAAGAAGCTCATGGACCTCCATGCGCCTGAGGTGATCGTGCGCAACGAGAAGCGCATGCTGCAGGAGGCGGTCGACGCGCTGTTCGACAACGGCCGCCGTGGCCGCGTGCTGCGCGGCGCCAACAACCGTCCGCTCAAGTCGCTCTCCGACACGCTCAAGGGCAAGCAGGGCCGCTTCCGTCAGAACCTGCTGGGCAAGCGCGTGGACTACTCCGGCCGCTCGGTCATCGTGGTCGGTCCGGAGCTCAAGCTGCACCAGTGCGGTTTGCCGAAGAAGATGGCGCTCGAGCTGTTCAAGCCGTTCATCTATCATCGCCTCGAACAGACCGGGCAGTGCGACACCATCAAGCAGGCGAAGGAAATGGTGGAGCTGCAGAAGCCCATCGTGTGGGACATTCTTGAAGAAGTCATCAAGGACCACCCGGTGCTGCTGAACCGCGCCCCAACCCTGCACCGTCTGGGCATCCAGGCATTCGAACCGGTGCTGGTCGAGGGCAAGGCCATCAAGATCCATCCGCTGGTCTGCACCGCCTTCAACGCCGACTTCGACGGCGACCAGATGGCCGTCCACATCCCGCTGTCGCCTGAAGCGCAGGTGGAAGCGAGCGTGCTCATGCTCGCCTCGCACAACATCCTGTCGCCGGCCTCCGGTCAGCCCATCACCGTGCCTACCCAGGACATGGTGCTCGGCCTCTATTACCTGACCAAGGCCAAGAAGGGTGGCAAGGGTGAGGGCCGTGCCTTCGCCAACATCGAAGAAGTCTTCATGGCACTCGAAGCCAAGGAGATCGAGACGCTGACGCCGATCCGTCTGCGCTACACCGGCCCGGTGCTCGATATGACCACGGCCTACGACGATCAGGACCTGACGCACACCGAGCCGATCGACTACGACAAGCAGTTCATCTCGACGACGGTGGGCCGCGCCATCCTGAACGACCAGCTTCCCGACGGCATGCCGTATGTAAACGGCCTGCTCAAGAAGAAGGGCATCGGCCAGCTCGTCAACTACTGCTACCTGAATCTCGGACTCGAAGTCACAGTCAAGATGCTCGACCGCGTCAAGGAGCTGGGCTTCCAGTACGCGACACGCTCCGGTCTCTCGGTGGGTCTGGACGACATGGTCATTCCCGAATCCAAGGGCCCGACCGTCCGCGATGCAGAGAAGCAGGCCGTCGCCGTGCAGCAGCAGTACTTGGACGGTGCCATCACCAACGGCGAGCGCAACAACAAGGTCATCCAGATCTGGTCATCTGTAACCGAAAAGGTTGCCGATGAGATGTTCGACAACATGAAGGCCGCCGACAAGGCCGGCACCATGAACCCGATCTACATCATGGCCGACTCCGGCGCCCGCGGCTCGAAGCAGCAGATTCGCCAGCTTTCCGGCATGCGCGGTCTGATGGCCAAGCCCTCGGGCGAGATCATCGAAACGCCCATCAAGGCGAACTTCCGCGAAGGCCTCACCGTGCTCGAGTACTTCATCTCGACCCACGGCGCCCGCAAGGGACTGGCCGACACGGCGCTCAAGACGGCGGACTCCGGCTACCTGACCCGCCGCCTGGTCGACGTGGCGCAGGATGTCATCGTCAGCGAGCAGGACTGCGGCACGGCGGAAGGCATCTACGTGATGCCCATCGTCGAGTCGGGCGAGATCATCGAGCCGCTGCGCGACCGCATCATCGGCCGCGTGTCGCTGGAGAAGATCAAGGACTACGAGGGCAAAGTCATCGTCGAGATCAATCAGGAGATCGACGAAGACCTGGCCTCGGCCATCCAGGCTGCCGGTATCGAGCGCGTCAAGATTCGCTCGGTGCTGACCTGCGAGTCCAAGCGCGGTGTCTGCATTCGCTGCTACGGCCGCAACCTGGCCTCCGGTCGCACGGTAGAGCTGGGCGAAGCAGTCGGTGTCATCGCGGCGCAGTCCATCGGCGAGCCGGGCACGCAGCTCACCATGCGTACCTTCCACATCGGCGGTACGGCATCGCGCGTCTCGGAGCAGTCGCACCTCGACGCGAAGAACGCCGGCATCGTGCGCTTCATCAACCTGACCACCGTCCGCTCGAAGGCCGGTGATCTGGTGGCGATGAATCGCTCGGGCGCCGTCGCCATTGTCGACGACCGCAATCGCGAGAAGGAGCGCTACCAGATCGTCTACGGCGCCAAGCTGAAGGTGGAAGAGGGGGCGCACGTCACGCTCGGCCAGTCGCTGGCGGAGTGGGATCCGTACACCTTCGCCATCCTCACGGAAATCGGCGGCACGGTGCAGTTCAAGGACCTGCAGGAAGGCATCACGCTGAACGAAGAGGTCGACGAGGTTACCGGACTCTCACGTCTGGTCGTCTCCGACGCCCCGGATGAGAAGCGTCAGCCGGCCATCCTGATCAAGGGCGCCAAGGGCAACAAGCGGTACCTGATGCCCAGCCGCGCTCACCTCATGATGCAGGACGGCGACGAGGTCTTCCCCGGCGACATCCTGGCCAAGATCCCGCGCGAGACGACCCGCACCAAGGACATCACGGGCGGTCTGCCGCGCGTGGTGGAACTCTTCGAAGCCCGCAAACCGCGTGAGACGGCCATCATCAGCGAGATCGATGGTGTGGTCCGCTTCGGCGAGGTCACCAAGGGGCAGCGCAAGATCTACGTCATGGCAGAGAACGGCGAGGAGAAGGAGTACTCCGTGCCTCGCGGTGTTCACGTCAACGTGCAGGAGGGAGAACGCCTGCGCGCCGGCGAGCCGCTGATGGATGGTCCGCTGAACCCGCACGACATCCTTGCGGTGCTGGGCGAGAAGGAGCTGCAGGCTTACCTGGTGAACGAGATCCAGGAGGTCTACCGCCTGCAGGGCGTGGCCATCTCCGACAAGCACATCGAGACCATCGTGCGGCAGATGCTGCGCTGGGTGAAGATCGAGGACGTAGGCGATACCAACTTCCTGCTCGAGCAGCAGGTGGACCGGTTCCGCTTCCGCAATGAGAACGACCGCGCCATGAGCGAAGGTGGCCGCCCCGCAGTAGGCCGTCCGCTGCTGCTTGGCATCACCAAGGCGTCGCTCTCCACCGACTCGTTCATCTCCGCGGCCTCCTTCCAGGAGACGACGCGCGTGCTCACCGAGGCGTCCATCAATGGCGCGGTCGATGGTCTGCGCGGACTCAAGGAGAACGTCATCGTCGGACGCCTCATCCCGGCCGGCACCGGCATGGAGTTCTACCGCAATATTGCGCTGTCACCGGAGTTGGAAGAAGCAGCGCAGAAGGTGCAGGAAGAGGTCTCCGCAGCCCAGGAAGCCGAGGAACGCGAGCTTGAGCTCATGCGGCAGGAGGGCGAAGCCGAGGAGTTGGCTGCCGAATAAGCGGCCTGCTCTCAACACATTGCTGGCATCTCATCAGGGTGGGGCTCCGTGCCCCACCTTTCTTTTTGATGGCCAGGCCAACTCTTTTGTGTCTTAGTCGTCTAAGACTAAAGCAATAACGGACTAGAGCAAAACAGACTGGGGCAAAAACAGGGTAAGTGTAAGGAGCGCGAATCTCGACAGGCTTTTTCTCAAGAAAAGCCTGTCACCAGGGCTCTCGGGCACCTCACAGTAACCCTGCTTTTGCTTGAACGGCAGTGACCATGAAGAAGCATGAGCGATCGCCCTTCAGCGGCCGTCTCTCAAGGGGGCCCCTGCGTCCGGTCCAATGGACGCGAAGGAGTTATCGGAGTGATGCAAGGATGATTGGACGTAAATCGGCTCCACAACTTCTATCTTTCGCGATGACCCTGGTGAGCGATGGTCACTGCGCGGCCGCCGTTGAGGAGAGATACTTCGGGTGACGTTTCTGCGGCGGCTCCCCAGGGCAGTTGTTCTCTTTCCGCTCACGCTGCTCATGATCGCAGTGCAGGGCTACCACTACGGTGTGGACGACGCCGCCATCTATCTGCCGGCAGTCGAGCGCTTTGTCAGGCCAGGGCTGTTTCCCTACGGCGCCGATTTCTTTCTCTCCCACAGCCGTGTCTCCATCTTCTCCAATGCCGTAGGCGGCATGGTCCGCTGGCTGCACGTGCCGCTGCCCTGGGCTGTCCTGTTCTTCCATGTGCTCGGCATCTATCTGCTGCTGTTGGCCGGCGACTGGCTCGCCCGCCTTTGCTTCACGCGGACCCGCGCGCAGTGGGCCGCCATTCTCACGCTCGCCTCTGTGCTCACCGTTCAGGTTGCCGGAACGGCGCTGCCCATCATGGATCCCTATCTCACGGCGCGCTCGCTCTCCACACCTCTCACTCTCCTGGCGCTCACCGCCATTCTCGCCAGCCGTCCCGTTCCTGCAGCCGTCCTGCTCGGCATTACAGCGCTGCTGCATCCACAAATGGCGGCATACGGCGTCGCCCTGGTGGTGCTGCTGTCGCTTCCGCGCTTTGCGCCCGGGCAGTTGCAGCCAGAGGAAGCGCTGGCCTCGTCCGTGGGGCTATTCCAGCGGCTGCCCGATGGCTTTCATCTCGGGGCCGCACAGGAGCCTTATCGGGAAACGCTTTACTCCCGCACCTTCTTCTTTGCCTGGGCGTGGACGTGGTACGAGTGGCTCGGCGCCCTGCTCCCGCTTCTGATTTTGTATGCCATCTCCCGCATCCGGCTCTCGGCTCTCACTCCCGCGGCGGCGCGGCTCTGCCGTGCTTTGCTGGTGCTTGGCCTGGTTTCAACCGCAGCGTTTCTTCTCTTCAGCTCCAGCCCATACTTCGACGATTTCGTGCGCCTGCAGCCGATGCGATCGTTCCAGCTCATCTACATCGTGATGTTCCTGCTGCTCGGCGGCCTGGTCGGCGAGCATCTGCTACGGGAAAAGACATGGCGATGGCTGCTGCTCTTTGTGCCCATCAGCATCGGAATGTACGCGGTCGATCGCGCCCTGTATCCCGCGAGCCACCATCTGGAGCTGCCTGGGCGCGCGGCGGTCAACCCGTGGATGCAGGCATTTCAGTGGACGCGTGACAACACGCCCGAGGACGCGGTCTTCGCTCTTCCGCCACGATACCTGCAGATCCCGGGCGAAGACCTGCACGGCTTCCGCGCTATCGCCGAGCGCAGCATGATCGCCGACTGGGTCAAGGACTCGGGCGTCGCCTCCATCTTTCCGCAGATGGCGCCCGAGTGGAAACGTGAGCAGGAACTCACGAGCGGCTGGAACAGCTACGCTGCGGCGGATTTTCTCGCGCTGCCGACGCGTAGTCCTGTCAGTTGGGTAATGGTCGAGCCGCGGCAGTCCGATGGCCTCGATTGCCCGTTTCACAACACGGCAGTGTCGGTATGCCGGCTCCCGTCTCCATCGACAGCCTCCCTGCGCGCACCGCAATGACCCGTTCCGCGATGCCTGTTGCGCTCACCGCAATGAGCCGTTTCGGGATGCCTATTGCGCTCAGCGCAATGAGCCGTTTCGTGATGCCTATTGCGCTCAGCGCAATGAGCCGTTTCGTGATGCATAGATATAGCCCGCGTCCCGCGTGTCTGTCGCGTAGCCGCTGTCGCTGAGCCACTTCACTTTGAAACCCGCCGCCCGCAGCCGATCGACAATCTCCGTGGGGTCGCCGGCATGGCTGTGGACCTCCATGGCAAGATTGTCCACGCGCTCCAGCCAACCGACCGAGTCGCGGAAGATGAGGAACTCCGCGCCCTCGATATCCATCTTCAGGAAGTCGATGCGATCGAGGTGGTGCGCGTCCATCACCTCGTCCACCGTGGCTGCCAGGGAAGGATCGAAGCCGTAAGGCTCACAGAGCGCGCGAAGCTGCTCCGCGTCGTGGCGGATGGATTGGCCGCACAGGACCCGCTGCTCCAGCGTAATGCCCGGCGTCTTCGCCACGGCGGCGCGAAACGTACTGTCGGGATAGGTGAAAGGGTCCACGCCATACACCCTGCCCTGGGGACCGGCGAGCGATCGCAGGCAACTGGCCACCACTCCTGTATTGCAGCCCAGGTCGAGACAGGTGTCGAATCGTAGCTGCCGAAATGCGCGGAAGTAAATCTGGCGGACAAACAGCTCACGCAGAAAAGCGTAGCCGTTCCCGGAGGTGGTGTTGATCGCGTCCACGTCGAATGTCAGGCTTTTATCGAGAACGTGGAAGCGGAGCTTACCGCGCATCGCGGCGTCTGCCGAATAAAGTTTTCGAGAGCGTGCAATCGCAGGTGCGTGCCGGAGAACCGCTGCGTACCAGCGCAAAGCCTGGGTCGCGGGCATGCTACGCCAGGTGCCACGAATGTCGTCTGCGAGCCGCTTCAGGGAAGGCGACATGCTTCAACTGTTCTCCAAAAGTACAGCAATGCGAGCGGCATGTAAGAATACGCCTACAGTATGGAGTACTCATCCGCTGGCTGTAATCCCACGCAAGTTTCATGCGTCATATCAGCACCCTTGGGGCAGCGCTCCTGGGCGCAGCACCCACTTCTGGGCGCTCATCGAGTGAAAGGAGGCAGCATGCAGCATCGGCAGCAATGGTTTCGTGCAGTTCAGGCAATCAAGAGGACGGCTATGATGTGTGCGGTGCTGCCTCTCGTAGCACTGGCTGCATCAGCACAATTCCGTGACATCTATCCGGATCCTTCAGTTGCAAAGACGGAGATCCATGCGGCGCTGGAGCGTGCCAGGGCGAATCATAAGAACGTGATTCTGGATTTTGGCGGTAACTGGTGCGGCGACTGCAAGGTGCTGAATATCTATTTCCGCGATCCCGCGAACCTGCCGCTGTTGAACGCAAACTACGAGTTAGTGGACATCAACATCGGGCACTATGATGCCAACCTGGACATCGCTGCGAAATACGACCTCCCGATCACGACTGGGGTTCCCATACTCGCGGTGTTGTCACCGAGCGGCAAGGTTCTCTATGCAACAAGAAACCGCGAATTTGAAAAGATGACGAAGGTGGAGTCCAGCGACGTGACAAAGTTCCTCAACGACTGGAAGCCAAAGCAGCAAGTTGCGCGAGGGAGATAGGGTTTTCAGTTGCACTCATCCCGACCGGAGCGGCGCAGCCGCGTAGTGGAGGGATCTGCTGTTCGCTGCGATCGAGGGCAGAAAAGCAGATCCCTCCACTGCGCTTCGCTTCGGTCGGGATGACAACGTGAGGATGAAGACCCCTGATGCCTAAACCCTAAACCCTGATTTACTCCAGCACCGTAAAGCTGCCCGCCTTGTCCGCCTGCGAGCTGCCACCCACAAATACATCGAAGGTCCCCGGCTCGACCACGCGCTTTACGTCTGCGTTGTAGAACGCCAGGTCGTCATAGTGGAGCTTGAAGTCGATGTGCTGCGTCTGCCCGGGCTGCAGCAGGATGCGCTGAAACCCCTTCAGCTCCCGCACCGGCTGTGAAACGCTCGCCACGGTGTTGTGCAGATACAGCTGCGCTACTTCGGCTGCCGGCACTGAGGAGATGTTCCTCACGTCCACCCCCACCGTGATCGTGCCGACATCCTTGCTGCTGCCGCCAGTGTGATCGATCTTGATGTTGGTGTACGTGAACTGCGCATACGACAATCCCCAGCCGAAGGGATAGAGCGGCGCATTGGGCGAATCGATGTAGCGCGAGAGATACTTCTCCTCGCTGTTCGTGGGCGGATGCGTCAGATCCGCGTCGCCTGCGGGACGCCCGGTGGGCAACTGTGCGAGGTAAAGCGGCTCCTGGCCCACGCTGTCGGGAAACTCTACCGGCAGCCTGCCGGAAGGGCTCACGTCACCGGTCAGCACGGAAACCAGCGCGGACCCCGCTTCAAGGCCCGGAAACCACGCTTCGAGGATCGTCGGCACATGCGCCGCGGCCCACGGAATCGCAGTCGGCCTCCCATCGAACAGCACCAGCACCACCGGCTTGCCCGCAGCCACCACCTGCTCCATCAACTCTTCTTGGTTGCCTGGCAGCGTCAGGTGTGCGCGGCTGGTTGCCTCGCCCGTCATGCTGCCCGCCTCACCCAGCGTCAGAATCACCAGATCGGCATTCTTCGCTGCCGCCACCGCTGCTGCAAACCCGCTGGTGTTCGTACTCAGAATGTCCGTGCCCTTCACATAGGTAAGCTTCTTGCCGAGCTTGTCCGCAAGAGCGGCGCGCAGCGTCGTTGTATTGCGGGCGTCGCCCTGCGCTCCCCACGAGCCCAGCATGTCCTCGGCATCGTCGGCGAGTGGTCCGATCAGCGCGACCGATTTCAAATCGCTCGCCAGCGGCAGCAGCCGACCCACGCCGGGAATCGCCTCGTTCTTCAGCAGCACGAAGCTCTCTTCGGCAGCCTTCTTGGCCAGCGCGCGCTTCTCCGGAGTGGGCTGATACGGCGGCAGGTTCTCGTCCGTGTACGGATGCTCGAAGAGCCCCATCGCGAACTTCACGCGCAGCACGCGCCGCACTGCCTCATCCACCACCGGCATCGGCACCTTGCCGCTCGCCACCAGGCCGGCCAGGCGGGAGTGGTACAGGTTGCTCTCCATATCCATGTCGACGCCCGCCGTCAGCGCCTTCTCTGCGGCCGTCGCACCATCGGCGGCGATGCCATGCTTCATCAGCTCGCCGACCGCGCCGTAGTCGCTCACCACCATGCCGTCGAAGCCCCACTCCTTGCGCAGGATCTTCGTCAGCGTGAATGGATTCGCGCTCTCCGGAACACCGTTCAGCGCGTTGAATGCGGACATCACCGTCGCCGCGCCCTCATCCACCGCAGCCTGGTACGGCGGCAGATACACCTGACGCAATCGGATCTCCGACATGTCCGTCGTGTTGTAATCGCGTCCCGCCTCAGCCGCGCCATATGCCGCAAAGTGCTTCACCGAAGCCGCCACCGAATCCGGCTTCGACAGGTCGCCCTGCTGATAGCCGCGGATATACGCCCGCGCGATCGCGCTTCCCAGGTATGGATCTTCGCCCGCGCTTTCCACAATGCGGCCCCAGCGCGCATCGCGGGAGATGTCCACCATCGGCGAGAAGACCCAGTTGATGCCGTCCTGCCGCGCCTCGGTGGCGGCGACGCGGCTGGCCTGCTGCACCACTTCCGGATCGAAGCTCGCCCCGAGCGCCAGGGGCACCGGGAATGTGGTGCGGTGGCCGTGGATCACGTCCAGCCCGAAGAGCAGCGGAATATGCAACCGCGACTGTTCCACCGCGATGTGCTGATAGTGGTTCGTCTCCTTCGCGCCGGTCACATTGAACAGGGAGCCGATCTCGCCCTTGGCCAGCATCGCATCGAAATCGAGCTTCTCGCCGGTCGGCCCCGTGATGGTGCTGCCGCCGGTATATTGCGTCAGTTGCCCGATCTTCTCTTCCGGCGTCATCTGCCCCAGCAGTGCATCCACGCGAGCGTTCAGCTTCTTGTCGGCAAGCTGCGCACTGGCGTGGGGCGTCGTCGGCGGCGGGGGCGGGGGGGCAGGTTTGTGCTTGCGCGTCAGGGCGGCAAATGCCGCAGCGCATGAAAGCGCGACAGCGAGTGTGGTGAATGCGATCGAACGGCGGAGCGGATAGTTCAACAGGCAGTCTCCTGTGGTGGCGGCGCCACCGTAATCCTACCAGTGCGCATTGCCTTGAGCGCCCGCGCCAGGTCCCTAACCTCGCCGCTAACTGGACGCAGGCTGAAAACTCTTTGCGGGGTCGTAAACCCGCAGCCCCCGGCGTCACTTGTCCGCCAACCTCACGGCAGCGCAAAGTGCTTTCTCTGGCGGGGGCTGCGCGGTACCCTTAACGTAAGGAATGCTGCGTCCACTCCAGCAGTTGCGGCGCGCCACGCTGCACGCGCTCTCTCACGATGTGCTGACGCTCGCACGGGCGACAGCATATTCGGCGATCCTCGGCCTGTTTCCGGCTTTGCTTGTGGTCACCACGGTGCTCGCCCTGGTTCCACAAAGCGACACTCTGATGGGCGAGATCCGCACCGCCCTCGCCGACTTTCTGCCCGGCAATGCTGTCGACGCCATCCAGGACTACTTCAATGCGAAGCACGTCCGCTCCCTGCAGGCGGTCAGCTCCGCCACGCTGGTCACGCTCCTGGGCTGCATGGGCCTCATGACCTCCTTCATGCAGGGCTTCCGCCGCGCCTTCGCCTCTCCTATCTTCGATAACGTACGCACGGAGTGGAACCACACCCGCGAACGCGTAACCGCGCTTCTGCTGATCCCCAGTTGCCTCGTCCCGATGGCGCTGTCCACGGCGCTGGTCGCCTTCGGCCACCAGATCGAAATATGGGTCATCGATGTTGCCGATCACAGCTTCGAGCCCTATGTGCTTTTCCTGTGGCGGATGTCGCGCTGGTCAATCGCTATCCTGTGTACTGTCGTCGTGCTTGCCGTCATCTATCGCTTCGGCACCCCGCGCCGCCAGAGCTGGCGCGATGTCATGCCCGGCGCCGCCATGTCGGCGGTCATCTGGTTCGTCACTACCCTTGTCTTTGGCTGGTACGTGACGCGCTTCGCCGACTACACCATCATCTATGGATCGCTCGGCACCGCGGTCGCCACGCTGGTGTGGCTGTACATCACCGCGCTGGCCGTCTTCCTTGGCGCGGAGTTCAACGCGCAGGTGGAAGCCGATCGCATCGCCCAGGCTGAGAGCGTTCCCTCAAAGCAGCAGGAACTCATTCTGCCCTGACGAAATCCTGGCGAGATCCAGGCCGTCCGCGCGTTGCGAGTAGAATGAGAGGGTTGGCAAGACCACTTATCAGCCGCCTGTGCCACAGGGGCCGGAGTTTTCACGGATGCTGCCTGTTTCAGATGGATCGCCGTTCGCCTCTGTAGACAATCGACGTACCAAGATTGTCGCTACGCTGGGCCCAGCCTCGAGTAACGAGGTCACCTTCCGTCAGCTTGTACGCGCTGGCCTCGATGTCGCCCGGTTGAACTTCTCCCACGGTACTCATGAGCAGAAGCTCGATCTCATCAAGATGGTCCGTGATGTCGCGAAGGACGAGAACAAGCCGCTCTGCATCCTGGGCGATCTGCAAGGGCCAAAGATACGTACCGGCAAGCTCGTCGACAAGACGCCGGTGCAGCTCGTTACCGGTCAGTCGCTGACCATCACGCCCCGCGACGTAGCCGGCACCGCCACCTGCCTCAGCACCACCTTCCCTACCCTGGCTGAGAACCTCTCGCCCGGCGCGCGCATCCTGCTCTCCGACGGCTTGATCGAGCTGCGGGTAACGGCCATCCGCGGCGACGAGGTCGAATGTACCGTCATCAACGGCGGCACGCTGGGCGAAAACAAGGGCATCAATCTGCCCGGCATCTTTGTGAGGACGCCCGCGCTCACCGAGAAAGATGAGATCGACCTGAAGTTCTGCATCGACAACGATGTCGATGCCGTCGCCGTCTCCTTCGTCCGCACTGCGGACGACGTGCGCTATACGCGCGATCGCGCGCGCTCACTCGGCGGCGACGTCTGGCTCATCGCCAAGCTCGAAAAGCCGCAGGCCATCGAACACCTCGAAGGCATCCTCGAAATTGCCGACGGCGTCATGGTGGCGCGTGGCGATCTGGGTGTTGAGGTGCCGCCGGAAAAGGTTCCCGCGCTGCAGAAGCACGTCATTCGCCGCGCCGGCGAATACCGCAAGCCCGTCATCACCGCCACCCAGATGCTCGAATCGATGATCGAGAACCCACGCCCGACGCGCGCCGAAGCCTCCGACGTAGCGAATGCTGTATACGACGGCACCGATGCCGTCATGCTCTCCGCCGAATCCGCCGCAGGCAAGTATCCCGTCGAAGCGGTCAAGATGATGGATCGCATCGTGGTCGAGAGCGAAGCCGTCATGTTCGCCGATCCATCCGCGTACCGCCGGCGCTCCGGCCACGTGCGACTCTCTATTTCAGAAACCATCTGCGAGTCGATGGCCCACGCCGCCGAAGATCTCGACATCGCCGCCATTGCCGTCTTCACCGAGACTGGCACCACGGCGCGCCAGCTATCGAAGTGGCGTCCCAAGCCGCCCATCTTCGCGCTCTCCAGCGTGCCCAAGGTCATCCGCCGCATGAATCTGTTGTGGGGCGTGCACCCCATCGGCTGCGCCAAAATGTCCACCACAGAATCGATGGTGGAAGAGGCCGAAAACATCCTCAGTGCACTTGGCTTTGTGAAGCCGCAGGAGATTTTGGGCATCGTTGCGGGCACCCGCACCTTAACCGGATCCACCAACCTGCTCCGCCTCCACGTACTGGGCGACCAAGCCCCCGGCCACCACGACGAAAGCTCCGCGCACGAACTGACCACCGCATAAAGAGATTCGTAACCGGAATCGCGCATTTTTCGATTTGTGCAAAGGATTGGTGAATTCCCGTCGCCATGACAATTGTTTGACAAGGGCATGACAACCTTCGCAGTTCCGTCCCTTTACTTTCGCCTTCAGGCCATTGATTGGCCTGGAGGACGGTATGAAAAATGTTGGAGAGGCATCTCAACGCGCAGCGGGCCGCCGCTCGTTTCTAAAGGGTGGCGTACTCGCGAGTGGCGCGCTTGTCACTTCAGGCTTGCTCGGGGGAAGTTCCGCGCTAGCCCTGCCAGCCCAAGACGATTCTGATAACGACAGCGAATTGACCGATGGAGACGTAGCCATTTTGCGCTTCCTCGCCGCAGCGGAACTTCTCGAATCCGATCTGTGGACGCAGTATGCCGAACTGGGCGGCATCACCAATGGACCGTTGAATTCCTACCAGAAGGCGCTTCAAAATCTCGATGGGGATGGACCGCAGTACATCACCAGCAATACCCTTGACGAAGTCAGCCATGCGGCATTTTTGAACGCCTATCTCGAGTCCAAGGGCGCAGAGCCTGTCGATCTCGATGCCTTCCGCACTCTACAGGGCAGCAAGGCCACGGGAGCCCAGAACGTCGGCCGCCTTACAAACCTCATGAATCTCAACGTCGATACCAGTTGGTACATCCGGTATCGCAGCACGACCAATCCCGACCTCGGCGCTACCTTTCCTCAGGCAATCACGATCACCAACCGCACGGCGATTCCTCGCACCAATGCCGACATGAACAATGCAACAGAGATTCAGGTGATCGCAAACACAGCGGCTTTTCACTTCGGCACCATTGAGCAGGGGGGCTCAAGCCTTTACGCCGCCCTCTCGCGCAAGGTGACCAGCGAACAGGTGCTTGAAATCACGCTGGGCATCGGTGGCGATGAGGTAGCGCACTTCCTGGAATGGGTCGACTTCGCGGGCAACGGCGTGCAGACGCCCATAGCACCGGTCAGTTTCGGAGGTCTTACTTTCCCCGATTTCAACAAGAAAGGTCCACTCTTCCAAACCAACCTGATCTTCCCCGTACCCTGCGAGTTCTTGAACGCCAAGCTCCCTCACTGCGCCATGGTCCGGCCATTGACGGACAAATTCGCAGGCGCGCGAGCGACAGCTACCTTCCTCACCAACATGAACCTATTCGCTGGCCAGCCAAAACAATTCTTCACTGCACTCAATAACCTGGCCGATGCGGCCGATGCGGCCCGCCGCCGCGACTAACCCAAGCTGTCCATTTCGCAATTCTGCTTTGCATAATTGCATATCAAATAGGCCCGGGTTGTTCGACCTGGGCCTATCTTGTAGCGCACATTGCGACGAACTTGTCGGGGTTGCCATCCGGGGCCGCCATCTGGGGGAAGCCACTGTCCGTCGTCTTCTCCGCTGAGCCGCATCTGTGTACTTTGCGAGCATGCCTGTAAATGCGGAACAATCCGTGATGCGCTTCATCGACCGCGAAGAGGTCGCCCGCCGCCTCACCTATGACGTCTGCATCCCCATCATCCGCGACGCGATGGTCGCCTTCTCCGCGGGCGAAACGAAACAGTTACTGCGCTCCATCATCCCGCTCGCCGACGGCCACCTCTTCGGCATCATGCCCGGCGCACTCGGCGCGAATAAAGCCTTCGGCGCAAAGCTGCTCAGCATCTTTCAGGAGAATGCTGTGCAGGGCCGCCAATCGCATCAGGGCCTCATCGTGCTCTTCGAGCCGAACACCGGCACGCCCGTCTGCGTCGTCCACGCCGGCGAAGTCACCGCCATCCGCACTGCCGCTGCAAGCGCGGTAGCCACCAACGCCCTCGCCCGCAAGGATGCGAAACATCTCGCCATCCTCGGCACGGGCGAGCAGGCCGCAACCCACGTGCGAGCCATCCGCAAAGTTCGCGCACTTGAGACCATCACCGTGTGGGGACGCTCCGCCGAGCGAGCCCACGTCTTCGCTGACACAATGCGCCGCGAACTCCGCATTCCCATCATCGTCATCGCTACCGTGCAGCAAGCCGTCGCCGACGCCGACATCATCTGCACCGTCACCGCCGCGTCCGAGCCCATCCTCAAAGCGGAATGGATCCAGCCCGGCCAGCACATCAACGTAGTCGGCTCCAGCCACGCCGGCCCTGCCGAAATCGACAACACATTAGTCGCCGGCGCCCGCTTCTTCGCCGACAGCCGCGAAGGCGTGCTGCAACAAGGCGCAGAATTCCTCCGCGCCAAGCAGGCCGGTCTCATCAATGACAAACACATCCGCGCCGAAATCGGTCAGGTGCTCGCCGGCAAAGCCAAAGGCCGCCGCTCAAGCGGTGAAGTCACCATCTACAAGTCGCTAGGTCACATCGTGCAGGACCTCGCCTGCGCCTGGTGGCTCTACTCGCAGACGGAGTAAGCTCGCGAATATCATTGCCACGCTATAGAAAGTTGTCCTGGAGAAGGAGTCATATGTTCGGCTTTTCGAAGTGGCCACTCTTGATCCTTACGATTCTCGGCGGAGTTGGCATCGTGCTTCTGGTCGTGCAATGGCGACAACTTCGACATCGCATTCTGGCAGGCTGTACCGTCATTTTCCTACTGGCCGCGGCTACACGTGCGTATTGGGGATACCTTCACATCGACCAGCTTCGTCAGCGGGCAGCTTTTGACTACGGCTTCGAAGGAGGGGTTTGGCTTCTTGCCGGGACCGCCTTTGTCCTCGGGGGCACTTGGTTTTTCCGGGAACGCCGCCTTCATGCCCTTTTCTTAACGATGGTTTCCGGCTATCTCTTTTGTATTTTTAGCGTGCTCCTATCAACAATGTGAACGGAGATCGCTTTTCTGCTCTGCCGCTGTCCGTAGTTCTCCGCCTCGCACTGCCGTACTCTTGACCCATGGGCCGCATCCACGTACTCACCGACCAGGTCGCCAACCAGATCGCCGCCGGCGAAGTGGTCGATCGTCCCGCGTCCGTGGTCAAGGAGCTGCTCGAAAACGCGCTCGATGCCGGCGCCACCCGCATCCGCATCGAAGTCGAAGGCGGCGGCCGCAAGCTCATCCGCATCGCCGACAACGGCTGCGGCATGATGCGCGATGATGCGCTGCTCGCCTTCGAGCGCCACGCCACCTCGAAGCTCCGCACCTCCGACGACCTGCTTGCCATCGCGACTCTCGGCTTCCGCGGCGAAGCGCTGCCCTCCATCGCGTCGATATCGCGTCTGGAAATAGACACGCGCGCCGAAGAAGAATCAGCAGGCACTCACGTCGAGATCGTCGGCGGTCGCATGCATCGCGTCGAAGACGCCGGCCTCCCCCCCGGAACTACGATCGCGGTCCGCGATCTCTTCTTCAACACGCCCGCCCGCCGCAAATTCCTCAAGTCCGAAACCACAGAGCTGGCACACGTAACCGCATTGGTGACCCATTACGCGCTCGCGCATCCCGACAAGCACTTCGAGCTGCACTCCGCCACCCACGCGTTGCTGCAGGCGCCGCCCGTAGCCGAATCCGCCGACCGCATCTTCCAGATCTTCGGCAAGGAAACACTGGACCACCTGCTGCCGGTCGCTGCCGAAATCGATCTCGAGCGCGTCGGCCTGCCCGCACCGCCTCCGTGGAAGCAGGATGAGGACTATGAGCCGCCCGTCCCCGGCCACTTGCGTCTCAGCGGTTTCACCTCCAAGCCCGAGCTCGAAAAGCTCAATCGCAATTCCATCTACTCCTTTGTCAATCGCCGCCTGGTGCGCGACCGCCTGCTGCTGCACGCCGTCTCGGATGCGTATCGCAACATACTCCCGCCCACGTCCTTTCCCGTCGTCCTGCTTTTCCTCGAACTGCCGCCGGAAGAAGTCGACGTGAACGTGCACCCCGCGAAGACCGAGGTCCGCTTCCGTCAGCCGAGCTTCGTACACGATTTCGTCCGCGATACGCTGCGCAACAAGCTGATCCAGGCGCGTCCCGCGATGGGCTTCCTCGCCGCGCTCGAAACCCACGCCATCGCCTCGCCTTCGCTGCTGCCCAGCGTCTCGGCATTGCCCGGCGCGCCGGAGTCCGCGCCCTTCACCGGCAGCGCCGACTCCCTTACTCTCGAACCGGCGCGCATTGCGCCGTCTGCCCAGCGCCTCGACTTCACCGCCGCCACCAACGGCGCCGCCATCGCCGCCCAGGAAGGTGCCGCGCTCGCAGCCTTGACCGCCGAGCTCGTGCCGTCCTTGGCAAAGTCGAGCGCGCCCGTTGCGATCGCCGAGGAAGCAACCACCCTCCACGCCCTAGCCTCACTCAAACCCATCGGCCAGCTACGCGAGTCCTTCATTCTCGCCACCAACGAAGAAGGTCTCTGGATCGTCGATCAGCACGTCGCGCACGAGCGTGTGCTCTTCGAAAAAATCCTGCGCGAGCGCGAAGTCGAGCGCGTGCAGCGCCAGCGTCTGCTCATGCCGCTGCTCATCGATCTCACACCCGCACAGATGGTCGCCTTTGCCCAGATCGCCGCCGAGCTCGAACAGAACGGCTTCGAAGTCGAGCCCTTCGGCCCGCGCACCCTGGCCATCAAGGCCGCGCCCGTCGGCCTCGAAGGCCGCGAGCTCGAACGCATGCTCATCGAAGTGCTGGAACAGAGCGATCGCCTCGACCAGCGCGAGAACCTCAGCTCCGCCCGCTCCCGTATCGCCGCCTCCATCGCCTGCCACTCCGCCATCAAGATCAACATGCCGCTCGACCCCGAGCGCATGGCCTGGCTGCTCCGCGAACTGGGCAAAACCGAGCTGCCCACCAGTTGCCCGCACGGCCGCCCCATCGCACTACGGTATTCTTGGAAGGACATCGAGCGCGCGTTTCACCGCATCTAGCAGCTTCGAGCGGCCCGCACTCCTCTTTCTTCGGCGACAACCGCAGGAAGCACCCAAGATCGGAAGTCATGAAACAAGATCAACTGCAACAGGCGCGGCTCACCCGCTGGCGTCAGGACGGCAATGCGCTGCTGACGCTCGACGACGCGGAACGTTGGCTCGCCGATACGCCGTTGTGCCTCTACCTGCCGCGCCAGCAGCACCTTCCCGTGCCCGCGCCCAGCTTTGTTGAGGCTATCGCCGGCCGCCCCGATGCAACGCCTGGACCCGAAGCGATCGCGGCCGCCGCGCAGATGCTCGCGCGCCTGGTCGCCTCGGGCGCGGTCGTTGCGCTCAACCTCTTCGGCGCCGCACCCGGCATCGGCGTTTCGAGCTTCGTGGGCGAGCATCCTGATTTCCTCGCCACCCCGGAGGCGCTGCCCTATCTCTACGCGCTCCAGGCGGAACGCAATCCCAAACGCGAGCCGTCGACCGCAGGCAACTCGCGCGTCTCCCCGCTCGCCGCTGAGGCGTGGAAGCTGCTCGAGCGCGAAGGCGCGCTCACCACCATCGAACTGCGTTCCCAACTCGGCCGCGAGGTCACCGAGGCCGCCGTCTTGCGCGCACTTGCCGAGCTCTGGCACACCATGCGCGTCGTACCCGTGCCCGCGGACAATCCGGAGAAAGGTGCACACTGGGAGCTGCTCAGCGCGCGCCATCTCCGCGAGCTCAACATCGGCAGTACCCAGTCGCAGACCACCGCGCTCTCCATCCTCGCTTCGTTCTATCTGCAGTCCGCTGTTGCAGCCAGTGCGGAAGAAGTCGAGATATTCCTCTCGCCGGTCGCCTCACGCTCGCGCATCCGCGATGTCGTCCACGGTCTCTCCACCACGCGCCAGCTCGGCTCTTTCCCACTCCATGGCGAAGGACAGCTGTACGTCGAGGGCTCGCTGCCTGAGATCGAGGAAGAAGAGACGGTCGTTCTCGCTGCTGGTGCCATGGCCGGAGAAGATGCGGGCAGCCTGGATGCAGGACTGGAGCAGAATGAGCCGGATCTGACCGAGGCTGCGGCGCCCAATCCGGAGTCGATAACGCGCCACAGGCCAGCTCCCCTGCGCCGTGCTCCGCGCCCCGCCTTTGGAGACCGTGCGCGCGGCAACTTTGCTGCACGCGATCGCAGAACGCCATCGACAGGTCGCCCGCCGCGTCGCGAGGGCGGATTCCGCCCTCCACGACGAAGCGAGTCGGGCACGTCAGACCGCGGCAGCTTCCGTCGCCCCGAAGGCAACGAGGGAACAGCAGCAGAAGGAACCGCCCGCCCCTCGCGTCCCAGCTTCGAGCGCCGGGCGCGACCCGGCTTCGCGGGTTCGGATCGTTCGGCGCGTTTCGACCGTGGCGGCAGAGGAGCGCCCCGCAGCAGCAGTTCCGATAAGCCCAGAGCCAGTTTCGAAAAGCGCAGCGGCGATTTCGAGAAGCGCAGCGGCGGTCCCGGCCAGCGCAGCAGTGGTCCCGGCCAGCGCAGAAGCTTCGATAAGAATCGTCCAGCGCGTCCCGCAAGCGGCGGCTTCCGGCCCGAAAAATCATTTCGAGACAAGCCCTTTGCCGATCGCCCACCCCGCTCTGGCGAAGGCACAGAGCGGCCGCGCTTCCGGCCAGCAGCGGGCGCCGGCTCATCGCAATCCCGACCACCGCGATCTGGCTCACCACGATTCGGCCCACCGCGATTCGGGCAGGATCGCCCAGGTCGTCCGCCGCGTGATGGCGACCGTCCACTACGCACCTTTGGCGGCGGCGAGGGACGAGGTGCTTCCCGCCCGGACCGCCCATTCCGCAAGCCCCAGGGAGGCAAGCCACAGGGAGATCGTCCTGCAGGCGGCCCGCGCAGTTTCGAGGGACGTCCGGCCGCGGCAGGCGGTTTCAGCCGTCCGCGTCGCGACGAAGAGTCGCGCCGGCCATTTCGCGACGGTGAATCGCGTCCGCCATTTCGCGGTGGCCAGTCGCGCCCGCAGGGAGATCGCTCATTCAAGCGGCCATATTCCTCCGCGGGCGATCGTCCGGCCCGGCGCGGACCGGCAGGCAGCTTCGGAAAATCCGGCGGCAGCGACCGTCCGCCGCGCAAGTTCACACCCCGGCCGCGGCCAGAGTCTGGTGCCCCCGCGGGCAGCGAGCGTGAATCCCGCCCCTTCCGCCCTGCTGGTCAGCGCGCTACTCGTCCCGGCGGATTCAGCAAGCCCGCCTTTGGCAAACGCAGCTTTGACAAACCGGGTGGCTATCGCAAACCAGCGGGCGACCGGCCCGCAGCCGCCGGTGAGGGCCTCGCAGCCGGCGGCGATCGCCCGGATCGCTCGCGTCCACCGCGCCCGGCTTTCGGTTCGGGCCCTCGCAAGCCAGGCGGCTTCCGTAAATCCGCAAGCGCAGGCAAGCCGTTCGGCAAACCACGCTCGGCGGCAGGCTCGCGGGGGCCTCGTCCGGCAGGAGCAGGCCCCGGCAGTTCCGGAGGCGCAAAAAAGAATCGCACCTCGACAACGACAAGTTCGGGCAAGCCCCGCGCCGGCGCAGTCGGAAAATCTGCCCGTCCACCCGCCAAGGGCGGCTTCAAATCCAGCAGCTTCAAGCCGGGTGGGAAACGTCCCGGGGCGAAAGCTCCCGGCACTAGAGCTCCCGGCACTAGAGCTCCAGGAGGATCCGCCCCTCCACGCCGCAAGCCGCGCGGCGAATCCCGCGGGGGAGACGAAGGCTAAGTGAGCGAACGCAAGCCGCTCGTCCCCCATTCGGGTGCTCCTCATTCGGTGACTCCTCTGATCGTGGCTATCGACGGCCCCGCCGGTGCCGGCAAGAGTACCGTCGCTCGCGCCCTGGCCCAGCGCTTCGGCCTGCTCAACATCGAAAGCGGCGCAATGTACCGTGCCTTCGCCCTCAAAGCGATTACGGCCGGCGTCGCCACCGGCGATGCCGCCGCGCTCGAAGCCCTCGCGCACACAACTCAGGTGCGGCTCGAACCGGGTCCCGAGGGCAACCGCGTTCTGCTCGATGGCGCCGATGTGACCGGCCGGCTTCGCACCCCGCAGATCACCGCAGCGGCTTCCGAGGTCAGCGTTCACCCGCCCATCCGCCGTTGGCTCGTCGGCCTGCAGCAGGCGCTCGGCGCACAGGGCAACGTAGTTATGGAAGGCCGCGACATTGGCACCGTCGTCTTCCCCCGCGCGTCGGTCAAAATCTTCCTCGACGCCTCACCGGAAAAACGCGGCGAGCGCCGCTATGAACAGAATCGCGGCGACAGTCGCGACGAGCAGACGCGTGGCGACCAGCAAAGCCGCGGCACCGCAGTCGCAACGGAACTGCCCGCCACTGCCCTCCCCGCTACCGTGCTCCCCGCCACCGTCCTCGAAGAGATTCGCGAGCGCGACCGCCGCGACCGGACCCGGGCCGACTCACCCCTGCGCCCCGCACCCGACGCCGCCATCATCGACTCCACCGACCTCTCACTCGAGCAAGTCATCGAGCGAGCCGCCGCGCTGGTCGAGCGTTATCTCGCTGGTTGATTGGTTCCTTTAGGAAACGATAGATCGCGCCATCGCGAACATCGCGTGGCCTGGATTTCCTGAGCTAGCTCTTTCTTGCTCCGGTCCGGAAGCTGTTTGCTTCGGGTCGCCCTCATCGCGCGGCGACCTTTCGCCGTCGCTGCTCGCTCTCCTGCATCATTTCATTCATATCGAAAGTTGGACGTATGTCGAAGAAAGACCCATACTTCATGGACGGATGCTGCGACATAAGCTGAATGGCATGATTCATATCCCGTGCCTCAAGCACGAGAATGCCGCCGAGCGTTTCCTTGGTTTCCGCATAGGGACCGTCGGTGGTCGCGACTTTGCCGTTCTTCCAATACAAGGTCAACGCAGTTTCAGGAGGCTGGAGAGCTTCTCCCGTACGAAAGTGCCCGTTGGCGCGCAGATGGTCGTCGTACTCAAAGCATTCGTCGAACATTGCGTTTCGCTCGTCCTCGGTCATAGCCGCGTGTTTTGCCGGCTCGTAGTATCCCAGACAGATGTATTTCATTGTTCTTCTCCTCTTGGTGGGCGCAGCGGTTGCAGATTTTTCTGTCACGATTTCAAGTAACGAAGCGCAACACGTCCTGATTTAAAAGTCTTTGACTCAACAAGTTTCAGTTGCAATTTCTCCGGCAGGCTAACACCTTCCAACAACCGTCTTCCTTCTCCTGCAATGATTGGCCCCACGACAAAACAATATTCATCAACCAGACCAAGCTCTATAAGTTGTGAAGGAATATCTACCCCACCGACAAGAATGTTTTTGCCCGGTTCTTGTTTCAATTTAAGTATTTCGTCGCGAAGGTTCGTGCGAACAATTCTCGTATTCTTTTCTTCAATGTGGTCTAGTGATCGTGAAAAAACAATTTTGTTGATGGAGTCAAATGCCCGAGCAAATTCGGTATCTGCTTTCGTCTCAGACAGCCATCCAGGGTGATGTTGATTGCGAAGATTACATTTCTCATTTGAGAGTCCTGACCCCCTTTATGTACCAATGCTTATGAGAGTTTGAGCCTTGTGCGCTGGCTCGTTCACCCTATAGTCGTCGGGTGCAGAAAAAATCGACAGCAGAGCCAGTTTTTTATTTCAATTCCCGCAGCCGCCCCGCGAGGAAACGGCGCTCCGGATCGTGCCGAGCTTTGTCAGGCAGAAGAAGGGCGAGCGCCTTCTCGTACGAAGCACGGGCCTCCGGAAGCCGTCCCAGCCTGCGACACAAATCCGCACGGGCGGAGTGCGCGAGGTGATAATTGGCGAGTTCCTCGCGCGCCAGCAAGCCATCAATCAGACGAAGACCCTGCTCCGGACCTTCGCACATGGCGACGGCAACTGCGCGGTTGAGTTCCACGACCGGAGATGGCTGAATATGAATCAGCCGGTCGTAGAGCAGCGTGATCTGGCGCCAGTCCGTGGATGCCGCCGAAGAAGCCTCGGCGTGAACTGCCGCAATCGCCGCCTGCAGGGTGTAGGCACCGAAACGGCGCGATCGAAGAGCGCTCTCGGTGAGCGAGATGCCTTCGGCGATCTGATCCCTGTTCCACAGCAAGCGATCCTGCTGGTCCAGCAGGATCAGCTCTCCCTCCGCAGTGCTTCGAGCGGCGCGGCGCGATTCCTGCAGCAGCATGAGCCCCAACAAGCCCATCACCTCGGGTTCCGGAAGAAGGTCGAGGAGCAGTCTACCCAGACGGATCGCTTCGCGGCTCAATTCCGCTCCTGTTGTCTCCGCCGAATAACCCGCGTTGAAGACCAGGTACACAACCTGAAGTACGGCTCCTAGCCTCGCCGATAATTCCTGGGACACGGGCACTTGGTAAGGAATCAACTTATCGCGGATGACGGCTTTTGCGCGAACGATGCGTTGCGCAAGCGTCGCCGGCGTAACGAGAAATGCCCGAGCAATCTCCTCTGTGGTCAGGGCGCAGACTTCACGCAGTGTGAGCGCAACCTGTCCCTCCGCTGGCAGAGCGGGGTGGCAGCAGGTGAAGATGAGACGAAGGCGATCGTCCTCGATCTCCTCTTCCTGAAGCGCTTCATGAGGCACTTTGCTGACACGCGCTTCCATGTCGAGCGCAAGATCTCTCTGTGCTCCGTCGAAGCGCGCCCGCCGGCGCATCCCGTCAATGGCCTTGAAGCGTGCGGTTGAAATCAGCCAGGGGCGAGGCTTTTCCGGTATGCCGGCCTGAGGCCAGCTGTCCAAAGCGGCGGCGAAGGCCTCGTGCATCGACTCTTCGGCGAGATCAAGATCGCCGAGCAGGCGCACCAGGGTAGCCAGAATCCTGCCCGAGTCAGACCGGTAAAGAGTCTCTATGGTCCTGCTCAGATCTTCGGGCGCATGCGGCGGCATGCATGTCAAACTAGCAAGCGGACTGAATCGGCACAACTGGCTCGCCAATGAACAACTGGCGCGCCGATGCGCTCATTGGGGACGGTTTGCACCGGGTTTGCACGGGGACAACATCGCGCAGTGGCGGGGACTCACCCATATCCTGCAATTCCATTCGGCGCTACTGCGTCGTAGTCTGCGGCACCGGCTGATTCTTCGGCACACGCAGATGCGGCGGCCGCGGTGGCTTGGGCGGCTGCGGCACATTGCCCTCCGGCGCTTCCGGTGCCTCGGGAACTTCCGGAGCCTCAGTCGCCTCTGTATTCGTCTCCGCCCGCTTCACCTCGATATCCCCATGCTCCGCCACCAGCGTCACCTGCGTTCCGTTGCCACCGCTGCCGGTATCGCCCACCAGAGAGTGGTCGCTCCGCTCCACCTTGCCCGCATAGGTCAGGTCGCTGGTCACGCTGCCGTCGTGCGCTCTCGCATCCACATGGAAGAGATGATCAGCCGGCAGCCCCAGCCGGATCGCGCCGTTGCGATTGCGCAGGTTGATCGCGCCCTCGCCGCCGGTCAGGTTCACGGTGATGTCCCCGTCTGACGTCTCCACATCGAGCGGGCCGGCAATCCGGGACAGCGTGATATTTTTCGAGCGGGTCGTCGCCTGCACGCGTCCCTTCGCGTTCTCGAGCGTGAGGTCGCTATCGTCCAACGAAAGATCGCCGTCCAGGCGATCCACTTCGAAGGTGGTGCGGCTGGAATGGAAACTTACCGGCGCGCCGAGCTTGGACAGGTTGACATCGCCCAGAAAGTCTCCGTCCAGGGTCACCCTGCCGCTCACGTCCGAGATGTTCGCGTCCTCCGTGCGTCCGCTCAGCGACAACGTGCTGGTCAGCGCATGCGCGGAGAAGTCTCCGCCCGCCATGTGCGCGGTGCACGCGCCGCCAATCTTGTTCAAGGTCACGTTGCCATGCCCCGCGTCCACGCCGATGGTGCCGTTCAATCCATTCACCGCGACGTTGCCGCGTCCCGCCTTCATCGAGATGCTGGTGTTCGCCGGCACCTGCACTGTCAGGTCCACGCTGCCGCGATCCAGATTTGTTGTCTTCAGTGTGGCTTCATTCCCGTTCACCTCCAGCTCCGGCCGCAGCTTTGTCAGCTGCTTGTCCGCGTCTCTCTCGCTTGAGGTCCACACCATCTGGTGCGCGCTCACATGAATGCGGTCGTCCGTCGATGGCGAAATCGAAACATCGCCATGCGGGTTATCGATCGTCAACTTGCCATTCGCGCCGAAGGCCTGGTCGAACTGGCGGTCGGAATCGTGCTCCTGCCCGAACAGATGCATGCGCCAGTTGTTGTCATCTTCATTGGGAAAGTGCCAGCCAAAGGGGCTGTTCATCGCGTGCTTGCCCACCACGCCCAACAGCGCCACCAGCACGATGAGAAAAACCAGCCCACCCACGCTGGTGCGCCGGCCGTAAGGATCGCCCTGTTGCAGATACCACTCCGCCAGCAGCGCCAGGCCCAGGCCGATCAGCAGGAGCGGCCACCAGCGCACATACCAGTCCCAGAAGTCGTAGCCGCTGATGGTGCCGGTCTGGATCATCAGCGCCACGATGCCGATAACGATCAGCACGATCGGCCGCACGATGGAGGGCCGCCGCATGCCGCGGTAGTAGGCGCGCTGCGCACGCCACTGGTCCTTCGCGGCGCGGCGCTGTGCCTTCCACTGCCAGCGCGGGTCGGGGTTCCCCGGCCCGGAAGGCCCGGAGGTGAATGGCGGAGGCGCGGCAGCCATCAGCGGCCTCCTTCCGTGCGTTCAATATCGCTGGGAGGCGCAGGCACAATGCCGGTGCCCGGTGTAGCGGGAGGCGTCTGCCATCCGGTCGGCGCCGGCTGCGGAGGATAGCCAGTCCCGGTATACGGCGGATACTGCGGCGGCATCTGCGACGGATCGGGCGCGGTGAAGGCGGCGCGCTCCGCCAGCGCCAGCACCCCGGCCAGCACCAGGTACAGCGGCCAGCTCTGGCCGAAGCTCAGGATGTGCCATTCGTGCAGCAGCGCCGTCACGCCAAACATCAGCAGGAAGGCCGGCCCGCGCAGCCGGCGAATCATCAGCCAGCGATTCATCGCGTGCCTCCCGTCGGGTCGGTAGGAGTTGGTTGTGTCGGCGCCGCGTGTGTATGCCCGGGGCTGTGGATCGAGGACGGATCAGGCGGCGGCCCCGGGGGAAGTCCCCGCGTGCGGCGGAAGATAATCCAGATGCCCAGCCCGATGATCAGCAGCGGCCAGCCGTGCGCAATCCAGTCGTGATGCAGCAGCCCGAGCGAGCCGAAGAGAAACAGGAGGCCCAGTCCGATCAGAATGATCGCGGCCACCGGAATATCCCCTCGGCCCCCCGGAACAAACGGGGCCGGCGGGGGTGGGTAGCCCGGCTGACCCCCATACGGCTGACCCGCATAAGGCTGTCCTGAGTAGGACTGTCCAGAAAACGGCTGTCCGGCCACCGGTGTGTAGCCGGCCGGAGGGACAAACCCTGCCGTCGCGGTTCCCTGACCCGTAGTTCCCTGACCCTGGTAGGTTGCACGCGGATACGGAGCGCCCTGCGCTTCCCAGCCTGCACCTCCAGCCGGTGGCACTGGAGGAATCGGCGGCACCGGTGGAACGCCGGACATGCTTGGCATGCCTGGCTGCGGATGGATGCCGAGACGCTGCGCGATGTCATTCAGCCCGAAAGGATTGGGCAGTGGCAGCCCATCGCGGCGGGCAACTGCCGTCTGGTACGCATCGAAGACCTGATAGAAGACCCAGGCCGCCACCAGAATGCCGAATGGCCCCACATGATCGCTCAAGCTGGCCAGCACGGCGAAGATGATGACGTGTGCGATCGCCTTGGCATATTGCCCGTTGTACATGGCGCCGACGCCGGGGATGAAGCCCAGCAGGCCGGCCAGCAACGGATGCGGTGTGCCGGTGAAAACCGGCGGGGGCGCTCCCACACCACGCAGCCGTTCGGCCAGGCACGGCTCGCAGTAGATGGATCCTCCCACATTGCGCACGCAGTCCTTGCATAGCGGCTTGCCGCAGTATTGGCAGAAGGCAGACGAGGGGACTTCAGGATGATAGGTGCAGTTCATACCAGGCTCCTTTCTGACGGCTTAAAGCTTTCCTGTAGGTGCAGGCCATCGAGCGACGGTTCGTGTGGCCTTTCCGTTAAGAAAGGCCACCCCGAGCGAATCTCTGCGAGCCGCGGTAACAGGAAAAATGCTTTACGGTGATTGCCTGGTCGTACAGATAAAAAAGATGAAGAAGGAGAAAAGAAAACGAGATACATCACACTTCCATTGTGTCGGTAGTTATATCCATGGTCTGCCTCAACCCCCGGATCAAAACCTGCATCCAGGCGCGGGCTCCATTCGGATTCGAATTTCGAGTGTTGCTGGAATTGCGCCAGCACCGGGACCGGCGGCTCATAGTTCCGCTGCCTCTGCTCCGCGGGCGTAACGCTTTCACCCTTGCGTGCCGAGCCGCCCGGCTTGCCCGAGGACTTCGGTTGTGGCTTCTGTTGCGGCGGCTGCTGCTGCTGCGGCTGTTGTTGTTGCTGGTTCGCCGGCTGCGCTGCCGGAGCGCTGTTGTTGCTGCCCCCGCGCATCTCGTTCACCCGCGACTCCAGCTCGTAGAAAATCCGCGCATTCATGTAATAGCGGCTTAGATGTCCCCATGTTGTGAAGTACTGATGGCTCACCGAAGCCGCTAGCGCCGACGGGCTCAGATCGCTCAGCTTCAACTGATTCAGCCGAACTCCGGTCAGATTCAAGGTGAGGGCGATCGAGAAGAACGCCATCGCCAGGGTCATCAAAATGCGCGACTCCGCCACATGCCGCTGTAAGAGGCCAACAGACACGCCCAGCCACGGCTGATGCGGGATCGCCATCCCTCCGCTCGCGGCCAGCGCCGGCGTGTCGGGCAGTCCCGATGTCCCCACCAGGATCTTCTCTAGGAGCCCTTCGGGCGCTTCCGGCGTCTCGCGTAGAAACCGCAGCCATTCCGTGCCGCGCTTCGCCTCCTCCAGCAGCTCACCGCAGCCGGCAGCGCAGCCTTTGCTGTGCGCATCAAAGGCCTCCGCATCGCGTGCGTCGAGCGTGCCATCCAGCGCGTCCGCCAGCATCGCCTCCCAGGCTTCGCAGCTCAGGGTGCGGGGTCCTTTCTCCGGATTGTGATTCACTGCCACGGTTACATCACCTGTTTCTTATTACGTCCCAGCAGCCGCGCAAGTTCTGCGCGTCCCCGGCTGATGCGGCTTTTTACCGTCCCCTCCGGCACCCGCAACACCAGAGCGATCTCCTTGTAATCCATGTCCTCTAAATCGCGCAGGATAACAGCCTCGCGCAGCTCGGGCGATACTTTTGCCAGCGCCGCCTGCACCATTCGCTCCAACTCCCGCGCCATGGTGTGATCGTGCGGCGAGCGGCGCACATCCTGCAGCAGCTCCGCTCCAGAACGTGTGTCCTCCGCTGCATCCCACCCTGCGTCCAACGAATCGGTGGAGCGCTCCATGCGGCTGCGGCGAAAGTGATCCACCAGCAGGTTCCGCGTCAGGGTCGTGATCCAGGTCGTAAAGCTGCCCTTGTCGCTGTTGAAGCTGCGCAGGTTCCCGTATAGCTTCAGGAAGACTTCCTGGGTCAGGTCCTCGGCATCATGCGCAGACCCGGTGAAGCGATAGCACATGCCATACACCCGGCGGTGATGGCTGCGCACTAGCTCCGCCCAGGCCCCGCCATCGCCTCGCAGACACCGCTCCACCAGGCCGGCCCAGTCCACATCGGCGGGCGGCACGGCAGGCAGCGCCGCGGCGGCGCGCGCGGCCGTGTTCTCTCGCCGGATGGCGGGCTTGTCCGCGGCCCTGTCCCCGCCGTTGTCCCTGCTGTTGTCTACGTCCCGACTCAATCCGCCGGCCGCCCTCTTGCCGTTCGAAGAATAACCGGTTACCAGCCGCGGAGCGGTCGCCGGCGTCCACAAACCGTTGGTTCGGGAAGGTGTTGTCCGCCCCCCCAGCATTCCCGGCCATGTCGCAGCGGCGCTCATGGGACGAAATACGCCGAAAAGCAAGGATTGGTTCCCTGGAACTGGGGTCAGAGTAAGGTAAGGAATAGAAAGCAGGGATGAGGCAATAGCCGGTCGAGATGAGTGACCGGCGATTATGCGCCAATTGGATTCAGTCGACGAGCTATCCGGAGGCTCCGAAGGATCGCCGATAGGAGGTTGGTGAAATTCCAAGCGAGCTTCCGAAATGCTCTCTGAGCACAGATGCCGACCTGAATCCCGCCTCTGCGGCGATACGCTCGATGGGAAGCTGAGTCGTTTCCAGCAATTGTTGCGCGCGCCGAACCCTCGCCCTCGCGAGCCATTGCGCCGGAGTCAACCCAACCTGTTCGCGGAACCGTCTCCACAGGGTTCGTGTGCTCATCCGCGCGTGCCTCGCGATGGTGGAAAGCGAAAGGTCCTGCTTGAGATTGCGTTCCATCCAAAGCAGTAGTGGACCCATCGACTCGTTGGTCTCAGGCAGCTTGTACTCAATAAATTGAGCCTGACCGCCGGAGCGCTCGAGCGGCGTCACCGCGGCCCGAGCAACCCGGGCTGCAATCGACGCTCCATGATCCGACCGGACCATGTGCAGGCACAGGTCCATGCCTGCAGCAGCTCCAGCGGACGTCAGCACCCGGCCGTTGTCTACGTAAAGCACATTTGCATCCACCTCGATCTCCGGATAACGCCGCGCTAACTCCCCAGCGGCCATCCAGTGCGTGGTGGCGCGCAGATCCTTGAGCAGGCCGGCGCTTGCCAGGACAAAAGCTCCCGTACAGATGGATGCGATGCGTGCGCCTCTGTTCAAAGCGCTTTTGAGAGCGCGGAAAATCGCAGGCGGGATTTCTCTTTGCAAATTATCTATGCCGGGAACCACCACCGTACCAGCGCACGCGACAGAAGACAGTCTCCACGGGATCTTGAGATGCACATGCTCCGAACGTACCTCCCGAGCAACTCCGCACACGCGCACGTCGTAACAAGCTCGCCCGGTTTTGTCGCGGACCCGGCCAAAGATCTCCAGTGGTATTGCGAGATCGCCGAGTACCACGCCGTCGTATGCGAGTACAGCGATTCTGTGTATCGCCTGCCCGGCAGAGTTTGGCTTGAATTCTGCGAATATTGTCCGTCTGGCCACTGGTCTGAGTATGACTGAATTCCTACTATGCATGGAGGAGGAACGAATGTCGGCATCGGGCATACCGGCGCTGGTTCCGATGAATTACATCGGACCGGCTCTCGGAGCAGGTCTTTTTATTGCAATCATGTCGCTGGTCCCCCACCCTGCGCGGCGCAATTTCAATGCGATCTTCGCAGCCGGCGCGGTGGGGGCATACATCGGCGGAGGATTTGGTGTATGGGAACTGATCTATCCCGTACTGGCAACACCGGTCGTCTACCTTGGCCTGCGGTCGTATCGCGCCATCGGCATTGCCTGGCTCATGCATGCGGCCTGGGACTTGCCCCATCACTTGTGGGGTCATCCGATTTGGCCCTTCCAGCGGACTTCTTCCCTGGGCTGCATGGTGTTCGATTCGTTCATTGCGATCTGGTTCCTGGCAGGTGCGCCGTCCATCATCCGCAGGCAAGAGCGCATCCGCAGGCAGGAGCGGAGTTTATCCGGCGATGCACAGGCATGAAAGGCTGCCAAATCATACCCGGCCGTCAAGTCATACCCGGTCTGGAATTGCATTTCCATGGACGGCTCCAGATGGATGAGAAGGCCAACGTTTCCCGGGCTAGTCAGTTCAGGCTAGTCAAGTGCGGCTAGTCAGTTCCCGGCTAGTCAATTCCGGCTAGTCAGTTCCAGATGTGCTGCTCGGCGATATTTCGCCAACGTCCGAATACCTGACGGAAATTGCAGCACTACGCCTCATCTTTAGCAGTCTCGTTTGGATAATTGAAGAAGATCTGATTGCCGTCGAGATCATCGACCACCAGAAGCCGGTAGCCCCACGTACCTTCCTTGACCGAGACGCCTTTGGCCTCGAGTTCCGCGCGCAGCGCGTCCAACGCGGCGACCGCCGCCTCGCGCGTCTCCGGCTCGACGTTCAGAGAAATGAACATCAGCCCCTTGCCAACCTTCGCCGGCCACTGATCGGACAGGATGAGCGCGCAACCCTGCCGGTCAACCTGTGCGACACGCGCCCTGCCGTCCTCGTCGTAGCGCCAGGGGCTCGTGAAGCCGAGCCGGTCAATGTAAAAGCTGAGCGAGGCCTCAACGTCGTTCACGTGTAGGACAGGGCGCGCGAACCAGTCTGTCATAGGCTGGTTATCGTACAGGGCGGTCACTTGTTGAGAACAGGGTCCAAGACAGGTATCGGAAACGCGCTTCGGATCTCATAGCTCGCTGACGAGAACCCGACTTACGAATCCAGCTTAACCAATCACGCAGTACGAATCGGTGCCGGCGGTATGACGATCTCCACACGTCCGGTCGCTACGTCATAGACCAGGCCGGAGATCAGCCACTCGCCCGGCAATGCAGGAATCGCCCGGAGCGCAGCGACGTCGACGGCAACCGCCGCGCGGGGATCGGTGACTTCTTTTGTCTTGAGGTCACCTTCCTGTATTTGAAAATAGTGCGCCAGCTTGGCGGGGTCGCCCGCAAGGCGAGTGATGCCGCAATCGGTGTGCTGAAGAACGATGAGGTGAAATTCCCCGCCGCCTCCAGCAACCTTTCCGAGAACCTGACCGATTCGCCCAAGTAGACGCAACTCCTCCAATAATACCGGGGTGATGCGACCGCCTATGTTACGCAACACGAGGGCCTCGCCCGGTTGAATTCCAAGTACATGAGCGGGATCGACGCGCATATCGGCGCAACCGATGATCATTGCCTTCACATTCGGCGTCGCCTGCGGAAGTGAGGGCATCAGCGTGCCTGCAGCAGACTGCTCAGCGGCAAAGTCTTTGTTGCGTTCCAACAGGGAATCGAGATGGCTCATGTCGGTTGATATCCGGTCTTCGCTGCCTGATCTTTAGCTTTTAGTGCGGCTTTTAGTGCGGCACGCTCAAATAATCCGCACGCACCGGACTCTCATACAGCGAGCCGTCGCGCGTCACCACCGTAATCCCCGACGGCGTGACGTGGTAGTGCCGCTTGTCCTCCGCCTGGTCGTAGCCGATCACCGTGCCCTCCGGCAGATGCACATCGCGGTCGATAATCGCCCGCTTGATGCGGCAGTGCCGCCCGATGTCTACGTGCGTGAAGATGATGCTCGAATCGATCTCCGCGTAGGAGTTCACGCGCACATCCTGTGACAGCACGCTGTTGCGCACTACTGCGCCGGAGACGATGCAGCCCTGCGAGACGATCGAGTTCACCGCCATGCCCGTACGTCCCGGCTCGCCGAAGACGAACTTCGCCGGCGGATACTGCCGCTGCCGCGTGCGCAGCGGCCAGTTGTGGTCATACAGGTTGAAAATTGGCGACACCGACACCACATCCATGTTCGCGTCGTAATACGCGTCCAGCGTTCCTACATCGCGCCAGTAGAGCTCCTTGCGGTTCTCATCGACGAAGTTGTAGGCGTGCATCTTGTACTTGCCCAGCAGCGAGGGCAGGATGTTATGCCCGAAGTCGTGCTTCGAGTTCGGTTCGTCCGCATCCTTGATCAGCGCCGGCAGCAGCACGTCCGTGTCGAAGATGTAGATGCCCATCGAGGCATCCACCATCTCCGAGTTCCACGGCGAGCGCAGCTTGGTTTCTTTCGGCTTTTCGAGGAATCCCAGCACCTCGCCCGCCTTGCTCACATCCACTACACCGAAGCGAGGGACCTCATCTGGCCGGATCGGCAAGGTCGCGAGCGTCACCTCGGCACCCGATTCCTTGTGATAGTCCAGCATCAGCCCATAGTTCATCTTGTAGATGTGGTCGCCCGACAGGATGATCACGTACTTCGGCTGCTCTGACCCGATCGAATAAATGTTCTGGTACACCGCGTCCGCCGTCCCCATGTACCAGTTCGCGCTCACCCGCTGCATGGGCGGAAGAATCTCCACAAATTCGCCTAGCTCCTGCGCCACGCTCCCGCTCCAGCCTTCGCGGATATGCCGGTTCAGCGACAGCGCCTTGTACTGCGTCAGGATGTACACCCGCCGCAGGTCGGAGTTGATGCAGTTCGACAGCGTGATGTCGATAATCCGGTACGTGCCGGCAAAGGGAACTGCGGGCTTGGCGCGATCGCGCGTCAGGGGAAAGAGTCGCTCGCCCGCTCCCCCCGCGAGCAGCACACCCAGCGTGTCCTTCATGGTCATGGCTTCGCAGATCTCCCTGCATCAGGTGGGGGTGGCTGATGATTCATGCAGCGTCGATTGCCGTTCCCGCCCTGCGCAAGCAGCTTACATGGAGTGAGGTAAAACCGGACAGCCGAACACGAGTGTCTGCTCTTTTAACGCTCCGTTAGAGCATTTTCCCTGATGCTGTGAGATGCGGAGAACCTCTCGGAGTGGCTTTTCCTTAACGAAAAGCCACAAGAGCTTCTGTTGGCCGCTCCACACCTACAGGGAAAATGCTCTATTCGTCGGAAGGGCCCGAGATATCGGAAGCATTATCATCGTCCACATCCTCGCCATCGTCGCCTTCGACCGAGATGCGGAGGGAACGGAGGAAGCTGACATCCTGTGCGGTGAAGGGTTCGCCTCCTTCAACAACCTCCGGCTTCGATGCGTCGCCTTCCTCACCCGGTTGCGTCTCCACCTCATTCAGCCCGATCGTGGCTTCCAGCATCAACAGCACATCGAAGCCCTGACTGCGAATGTTCTGCACCACGCCCGCAATCTGTTCGGACTCGGAGACAGACTCGTGGATCGCCTCTCCCAACTGCTCGATCAGCTTGCGCACGCGTGCATTCATCCTTGCCTCCTCATCCCACATCGGGGGTCTTCCGTCTCCGGACAAAGCCTCCCGGCCCACGGGTATCCCCTTACCTTACGTCTGATGACCCAGCCCCGCAAACGGCACCAGGGAGAACCCCCGAAACTTTTCCCGCATAATCTGTTCATCGCAACAAAATTGTCATCATTGTCATCCTGAGCAAAGCGGCGGGAATCAGCCAACCCAGCCGTAAGCGCTGGCGTGAGCGACCAAAGGAAGCGAACCCGACGGAACGCGCCGCAGGCGCATGCGCCTCGGACGGCGAGTCCGTGCGCCTCGGACGGCAAGTCCGAAGTAAACTTCCCCCATGGAGCCGAACCGCTTCGGACGCAAACTCGGCATCGGCGTCCGTGTCGCCTCGCGCATGGCAAAGGAGCGCGCCACCAAGGCCGCATCCGCAAACGGCACGACCGCCCCGGCACAACCCCAGACGGCCCCGCGCACCCCGCCGCCTGCCCCGATAAATTCGAAGACTCCGATAAATTCAAAGAAAAATTACACCGAGCCCGCGCGCCGCGTCGGCGAAGGCACCCGCCGCTTCGGCCAGGCCTTCTTCGGCCCGCTCAAGCACGTCAGCGCCACGCTTTGGCTCGAGATCACCGGGCTCTTCTTCGCCCTCTTCGCGCTCTTCTTCGGCCAGAACGCCTGGAAGACCCGCGCGAGCGCCCTCCACGGCCCCGAGCACGCGCACTTTCTCCTCTACGCCGTCGTCACCCTCATCTTCGTCTACTTCTGCGTCAGCTCCTTCGTAAAGGCTGGGCGTCGCGGACGCCCAAGCGCACAATGAGCAACGTGAGCGATAAGAAGGGAACCAACTCCAACAATTCCGACAAAGCCGTCTGGACCGCCGCAGACCTCACCAACTTCGATCCCGACCGCGATCTCAGCTACCCCGGCCAATATCCCTTCACCCGCGGCATCCAGCCCACCATGTACCGTGGCCGCCTCTGGACCATGCGCCAGTACGCCGGCATGGGCGATGCCGAGGAGTCCAACCGCCGCTACAAATTCCTGCTCGCCCACGGAACCTCCGGCCTCTCGGTGGCCTTCGATCTCCCCACCCAGATCGGCTACGACTCCGACGACCCCATGGCCCTCGGCGAAGTGGGCAAGGTCGGCGTCGCCATCGACTCCATCGAAGACATGGAGCGCCTCTTCCACGGCATCGAGCTCGACACCATCTCCACCTCGATGACCATCAACTCGACCGCCTCGATCCTGCTCGCGCTCTACGTGGCAGCGGCCAAACGCAGCGGCGCCGACATCCGCAAACTCTCCGGCACCGTCCAGAACGACATCCTCAAGGAGTACATCGCGCGCGGGACGTACATCTATCCGGTCGGCCACGCCATGCGCATCATCACCGACATGTTCGCCTGGGCCGCCCGCGAAGTCCCCGAGTGGAACACCATCTCCATCTCCGGCTACCACATGCGAGAGGCCGGCTCCACCGCCGCGCAGGAGGTCGCTTTTACTCTGGCAAACGGGATGACATACGTACAAGCGGCTCTAGAGCGGGGTCTCGATGTAGACAGTTTCGCCCCGCGCCTGTCTTTTTTCTTCAACGCGCACTCCGACTTCATCGAAGAGGTCGCCAAATTCCGCGCCGCGCGACGCCTCTGGACCCGGCTGATGCGCGAACGCTTCGGTGCAACGAACCCGCGCTCCTGGATGCTGCGTTTCCATACGCAAACCGCCGGGTCGACACTCACCGCCCAGCAACCCGAGAACAACATCGTCCGCACCGCCGTTGAAGCCATGGCCGCCGTCCTCGGCGGCACGCAGTCGCTGCACACCAACGGCTACGACGAAGCCCTCGCCCTGCCCACCGAAGAGGCCGCGCGCATCGCCCTCCGCACCCAGCAGATCGTCGCCTACGAGTCCGGCGTCGCCCAGACCGTCGATCCATTTGCGGGATCGTATTTTGTAGAAGCATCCACCTCGCGCATTGAGCGCGAAGCAGAACAATATTTCGAGAAGATCGAAGCATTAGGCGGCATGCTCCGCGCCATCGAGCAAGGCTGGGTCCAGCAGGAGATCCAGAACGCCGCCTACGACTACCAGCGCCGCGTCGAAACCGGAGAAGCCGTAGTAGTAGGCGTCAACAAGTTCACCCGAGACAACGAGCCCGGCGTCCCCACCCAACCCCACGACCCGGAGTTAGAGCAACGCCAAGTAGAACGCCTCAGAGCCCTGCGCGCCAAACGCAGCCAAACAAGATGGCAGCAGGGAATCGACGCAGTCAAAGAACGTGCCAAAAGCGGCGACAATTTAATGCCCGCGATTCTGGAAGCGGTAGAAAGTAACTGTACGGTGGGTGAAATTGCTGGGACGTTGCGGTCGGTTTTCGGGGAGTATCGGGAGACTGTGGTGATTTGAAATTGGCCGGAAGACCTCTGGGCCAGCCTATTCTGCCACTCCGTCGTTCACCTGAGTGCAATCCATCCTCAGGGTCCCTTGATCATTGAAAAGCAGCCCATAGAAGCGCATCACGGTGCCTGGCTGTAGCACTGTGCTGTTCAGCATCTGCGTATTGCTGTCCACATACACGACGACGGTGCCAGGATTTGCCAGCAAGGTGGTTTGGCCCGGCTGCACTGCAAGGGCAGGTATCAGGTCATAAGGGGCGAGCAACACCGTGTAGGTGTCGAAACCGCCGCTCGTTGAAACTGCTGCGATGGTGCCGTTGATCGTTTGTGGCATCAACGTAACGGTCGCTGCTGCAATTCTGTTGGGAGAATTCAGCAATGCGGCTGCGTGGGAGGTAATGGACACGTTTTGCCCCGCAACCATATTTGCAGCCGTGAAGCTCGGTGCAAATGGCAGCCCCCGCAGGTTTGCCAGCTGACCGGAAGTCGGGAAAGTCGCATTGCCGAAGTTGTAGGATGGCGGGCTTATAAATTTGCTAGCCGCATAGAGAGCGCCCTGTTGTTCACGCCCAAAGGTGAGCAACTCCGGCACGAGTGTGTCCACAAACAAGAGTGGCCCAGTCACAATGCTCAACGCGGTCGTGTTTTTATCGTAAACGGCTATTCGCGACGCGAGAAGAGATCCATCAGTCTGTATTGCGCCGTCCATATCTACAGGCACGCCAGCCGCAAGTGCATGAAAGCCAGCCACGCCTTGAAACAGGGTAGTGGCGCTCGTCTTGACAGTCCACGAGGGACCATCCGCAGCCGCTACTGTGAAGGCATTCGACGCCGTATCTACTGAGGAGATGAACCCTTCAAGTGCGATTGCCTCGCCATTACTGCTGTTCGTGGGTTGTGCCGGGAAGTCAAATGAAGCCAAAGAAAAGGTGGGATTGATAGAGTACGGCTCAATGCTGTTTTGAATACACGTGTTGTAGGTTGCAGAAGGCGATACCTGCATATTCAACATAAGCTCCATGGCATTTCCCGCAACCGTAATCGGCGCCGGTAGGGTCGTGCTGACCTGGGACGATGGGGTCTGCCCGTAGGCAAAATTGCTGACGTCAATTCCATTGCCGGTAGCGGGATCGAGGGTCACGCAAAAAAACCGAGATTCCCCGACCGTTACCGTCGCCGATGTATACGTATCCTGCGGAATGCTGGCCGTCACCAGTGGTTCCACAGTGCCGTTCAGATGGATGAATTCGGCACTCACGGGTTTCGATAGCAGAGTGACAATCTTCCCTGATTGGTTGGTCAACGTGACGCTATCTAGGGTGAGATTGAATCCCGACACCTGATCGTTCGCCGTACTCGATAGCGTAACCGTGACCGACGAGGTTGCGCCTGATCCTGGGCCGGTCGATGGTGGCTGCGATCCCCCGCCACAGCCCACGGCAAAACCGGCAGTCATCACCATGGAAAGAACGGAGCGAAGGCAGGAAAGACAAAAGAATCGCATATCAGATGGGCCCCAATCTGGTGTCGCATCTTAGCGCAGCTAGTGTGGGTTATTTCAGACCACAGCACCTAAGCCGGGTGCCCCATCCTAGCAAAGCAAGAACCTATCTCAAATATGCCTCCACGAACTGGTAATTCGCACAGTAACCCTGCTCGAAGAATCGGGATAGACTTGGAGCCCTAGACGGAGGGTGCAGCCTATCTGGGCAGGTACGCAGCTGTGTTCGATAAGCTCTCCAAGGTCTATTTGGCAACCGACGGAGGACCTAAATGAGTAATCGCATGAGCGTTTTATCGCGTCGACTTGAGCGCTTCGCGATCGGCTTCTCATTCGCAACCTTCGCCTTCTTCTTAATCGGCTTGTTTGCCGCCGCCAAGACTGAAGGCCAGGTAGTATTCTTCGTCGCTGGCCTTGTTTCGGTGTGCCTCTTCGCCACCTTCTTTTTATGGCTGGCGCACGGCTTCGCATGGGCGATGATCCCAGAGGAGCCTGCAGAGGCGATGAAGCCTGCCGAGTCATTGAAGCCTGCAGAGGCGATGAGGCCTGCGGAGGCGATGAAAGTCGCAGAGGCGATGAGGCCTGCGGAGGCGATGAAGCCTGCAGAGGCGATGAGGCCTGCGGAGGCGATGAAAGCTGTACAGGAGAAGAAGCCTGCGGAGGCGAAGAGGCCTGCGGAGGAGAAGGTGATCGCCCCAAAGGATTCTCCCGACGCGAAGTACACCATCACCGGAAGGCGCATCTCCTGACCGCTAAGCCCCACAATTCCCAAAACGAAACCAACACTGGCACAAATCTGCAAGAAAGTGCCAATTCAATAGGTCAATTTGCTACTCTGGATATAGAGATCAACCTCCAGCCGGAGGACAGGAAATACAAAAAGCCACCGTGGCCGTTTCATTTGGCCTGGGTGGCTTTTTCATGTTTCTAACTTCAATGGCTGGACGAACTTAGCGATAAGTTATTTAGAAAGACGAATTTGACCACCCGGAGAGCGCCTAACATAATGAATCGAATGTAGATATAAGCCAGCCTCCCGCAGCGGGAGGGGTGGGTGGGGCACGTCACCCGGCTCACGAGGGATTACGACTTCGCCGCCGTCTCACCCACGAGCATGCGCAACCGAGCATTCTCCGCCTCCAAAGCCTGCATCCGCTTCCGCACTGGCTCCAGCGTAGCCATCAACTCCTCCTGCGTATAACGCGGAGTAATGTGCTGCGGGCAGTTCCAGTCGAACGCCTCTACATGGATCACGAACGCGCTCTCCGCGGGCGTCGTCTCGCCCGGCACGCGCAGCTTCTGGAGCAGCTCCGCCGCCTCCGCATCGTTCTCGTGCACCGTGGCTCGGCCAAGGATCTTCAGCCGCATCTGGTGCGCGTAATCCATGAAGAAGAGCGCCACGCGATCGTCGTGCTCAAGATTGCCCACGCTGATGTACTGCTTGTTCCCGCGCAGGTCGGCAAAGCCCAGCGTCTGGTCGTCCAGCACATGGAGAAAGCCCTGGGCTCCGCCGCGATACTGGATGTATGGCCATCCCGTCTCGCCAGTGGACGCCATGTAGAACCCATCGCGTCCGGCAATAAACTCCCGCTCGAACTCCGTCAGCCGGTCGCCCGCCTCGCCGATCTCTTCCATCCGCGCATACTGCCGCCGGCTGCCGTGCTTCTCCTGTTGCGCCTTCACCAGCGGCGTAAACGCAAGCTCTGCAAAGCGACGGCTCATCGTTGCCTCCAATCCCGGTTAATGGCGGACCCGGCTAACTGCGGATTTACCGGTTACATCAGGATGCGCGGCCGCGCAATTCGATTCACCGGCAGTCAGCTCGTTCCATTCATCAAGCATTTCTTGTAAACCACAAACCCGGAATCCTGAGCCACGGCGTCATACAGCCGCCGCGCCGTCGCATTCGAAGCATGCGTTCGCCAGTAGACATTCACCACACCGGCCAGCCGCGCCTGGTCGTACACCGCTTCGATCAGCTTCCGCCCCACGCCTTTGCCCCGCGCCGCCTCCGCCGTGAACAGGTCCTGCAGATAGCAGGTCGGCTCAATGGTGATCGTGCTGCGGTGGAACATATAGTGCGCCAGCCCCACCAGCCGGCCCTTGTTTTCCCGAGTTATGTCCTCAGCCACCAGTGCCCACACCGGCTCATACGCATCGAAGAGGCGTGACCACGTCATCCGTGTGATCTCCTCGGAAAGCGCCGTCGCATCGAAGCGCCCGTAAAAGCGGTTGTATCCCTCCCAAAGCGGAAGCCATGCGGCAAAATCCCCGCGAGTGACGAAGCGGATCGTAGTCGTCATGAATGGTCGGCGTTCATTTCCCAGCCCAAGCCCGTTCCAAAGCCGCAATATCCAGCTTCACCATCCCCATCATCGCGTTCATCACCCGCGTTGCCTTCTCCTTGTCGGGATCGTTCACCATCGCGTCCATGGTCTCCGGAGTGATCTGCCACGTCACGCCATACTTGTCCGTCAGCCAGCCGCACGCCATCGTCTTGCCGCCGTCCGTCAGCTTCGCCCAATACTCATCGATCTCCTGTTGCGTCGTGCACGGCACCATGAAGGAGACCGCCGGCGTGAACTTGAAGTCCGGACCGGCATTCAGCGCCACAAATTCTTGCCCACGCAGCGTGAACGTCGTCGTCAGCACCTTGCCGCGCCATTTCGCATCGGGAAATGAATCCGCGTAGCGGCGCACCGCGCCCTTCTTTGCATCCCTGAAGATGGAGACCCAGAAGTCCACCGCCTCCTCCGCCTTGCCATCAAACCAGAGAAATGTCTTCATCGCCTGCATGAGTATTCCTTTCGCTGAAGCTAAGTTCCATCACAACACGTGAACTGGAGGAACCATGTCTCCATATATGCTGCCACCGAAGAAGCTCCTGCTCGCTTGCACTCAGGATTATCCTGTCAAGCAGGCAGGCAGTCGACGGAAACTCGGATCTGGGCCCCCAAAACCTACCCAGGAGGAGGAAGGTGGCGTGGCTGCGACTCTCGAACAAAAACGAAAGCAGCGCTTCCAGTTCATGCGCTGCCTCTATGAAATGAGCCGAGGCAGCGAAAGGGTGCTGCTCTACGACCACGAGGTGGGCGACACCATCGGGCTCGGCCGAATGGAGGCGGAATCTGCGCGGCAATATCTCGCCGAAAGGGGTTTGGTCCGGGTTGTGATGGGGCACATCATCTCCATCAGCCAAGCGGGTGCCGACGAGCTGGAAGCTGCCCTGGAGCAGCCGGAGCAGGCGACGTCGCACTTTCCTCCCGCGCAAGGCATTGCCTGGATGCCGGTGACGGCACAGCCAAGCATCGCGCAGGACGCGATCGGAAAGCCACCGGTCAACCAAGCATCGATCGAGCCGTTACAGGAAGCACCGACTACATCCATACAGGAAGAATCGGTCAAGCCATCACCAGCCCACCCATCACCAGCCCACCCGGTGCCAGCCAACCCACTGCCAGCGGACATAGTGCAGAACGACAGCGACGAGCGGTTACAGGAAGCACCGATCAAGCCATTACCAGCCCACATAGTGCAGAACGATAGCGACGAACTCGCCGCGCTTGAGCTGCAGAGGATCTGCGAAGCGATCGGATTGGATCCGAAAGAGATCACCGGGGAACTCGCCCCGCATCACAATCGTCCTGTCAGTGATCCAATCGATAGACTGGCCCCCGAACCGGCCCTCCCCCCCGAATCGGCCCTCCATCGATACGAAGAGCAAGAACCGCGTGATGTCAGCACCCCCGCAGACAACGGCTCGCTCCGGCCGCAACCGGACAGCAGCTCTTCGTTTTCCTTCAACGAGACTGATCTTGATGTCATTCTCGAGTCCCTGAGACTGAAACTGCCAAAGCTAGGATTTGCGCCTGACGACCTGGCGGAGGCCGAAGCAGAAATCGACACCGTACGTGCGCAGCTTGCATCGCCCAAACCGAAGCTGCACATTCTTGCAGCATCGCTGAAAACGCTATCGTCCCTTCTTGAAAACGCCAGCTGGTCTTGGACCAGCGATACCAGGGAGAGCCTCGTCGCCATTCGCGACTTCCAGGAGCGTCTGAGCGCGTAAGCAGGACAGCCGCCCCAGGATGAGCCTGGCGGCAAGCACCGGACAGTCTAGATCGGAGGGGGTTGGGGTCACGTTACCTCCCCAAGTCATACGAGGATATTCCTGAGAACCCACGGAATTCGCGACTATCCTGAGCACACTCAGATGGCTCGCATGGTTCATCTCGGGATCGAGGAAAGCGAGGCAGCCCGCGCTCCGGATGCGGCCCCCAAGCAGCGCTTCGACTTCCTGCGCTGTCTCTACGACCGGACAAACGGCAGCGATGCGGTCCCTATCTATATCGAGGAGATCGTAGAAGAGCTGGGCCTGGCGGAAGCAGAGGCGGAGACCATCCTCCAGTCGCTGGCCGACAAAGACCTCATCCAGTTGCGCCTCCATTGCATCGTCTCCATCACCCAGGCAGGCATCGACGAGGTAAAAACCGCGCTCGAACCGCCGCCCGTCCCAACCGGACAAACCGCCGGACAAATCGCCGTACAAACCGCCGGACAAATCGCCGTAGAAGCCGCCGGGCAAGCCGCAGACCACACTGCCGCCATCGAGACCCTGGGCGCCCAGCTTCTCGGTGTCCTCCACACCAAACCCGACAGCCCCTCTGCAGACCCCCAGGCCCTACCCAGCCGCTTCATCGACACAAACAAAGACAGCGATGAACTCGTGGCGCTGGAGCTGAAGAACATCTGCGAAGCCATCGGACTCGACCCGGAAGCGTTCAACAAGGAGGTTGCCGCGGCCGGGTCCGCTCGCGCCAACGAGAGGAAAATCGCCTCGTATGAGCCTGCCGTGGCGGCCCGCGCCGAGATGTCTTTCTTCCAGGCAAACGATCTCCCTGACATCCTCGCGTCGCTGAAGATCCGCCTGCTGAAGATCCGCCTCTCTGCCGATGACATCGCCGAGGCCGAAGCGGAAATCGCCACGGCAATTGCGCAGCTCCTCTCCCCCAGGCCGAAGCTGCAGATCATCGCCGCAGCGCTCAACACGCTGCTGTCCATCCTGGAGAAAGCCGGAACCGCGGCCTTGACCAGCGACATTGAGATGAGCCTGGTAAGAATCCGGTTCTTCCTCACGCAACTTGCCCTGTGAGCACAGAGCGAGGCCCCGGCGGTGCTACCCTAGACAGTTCGCCAACCCTGCCCAAAGGACTCCTGCACCGTGTCCACCACCGCCGCGCCTGTCGCACTCCACAAGACCGCCCTCAACGCCACCCACCGCCGCCTCGGCGCCAAGATGGTCGACTTCGACGGCTGGGACATGCCGGTCGAGTACTCCGGCCTCATCGCCGAGCATATGGCCGTGCGCACCGGTGTCGGGGTCTTCGATGTAAGTCACATGGGCGACATCCAGCTTCGCGGTCCCAACTCGCTTGCTGCCGTTCAGCACATCTCCATGAACGACGCCTCCAAGCTCAAGGAGGGCCAGGCGCACTACTCCGCGCTGCTCTATCCCAACGGCACCTTCGTGGACGACGTGATCGTCCACAAGCTCTCCGAGAACGACTACCTGCTGGTCATCAACGCCGGCACGCGCGAGAAGGACATCAACTGGGTGCGCCAGAACGTCGGCCGCATGCAGGGTGTGCACGTCTCCGACTACTCCGACTACTACACGCAACTCGCCATCCAGGGCCCGAAGGCAGTCGACGTGCTGCGCAAGCTCACCGACCGCGACCTCGATGGAATTACAGACGGCATCAGGAACTACTGGTTCCGGTGGGGTACCGTCTGCGGCCTGCACAACACGCTCATCGCCCGCACTGGCTACACCGGCGAGGACGGCTTCGAGATATACGTCCCCTCCGACCAGCCAACCAGCGAGCGGGTCTGGAACGAGGTCCTCGAAGCAGGCAAAGAGTTCGGCATCCTGCCCTGCGGCCTGGGCGCGCGCAACACCCTGCGCCTCGAATCAGCCATGGCGCTCTATGGCCACGAAATCTCCGACGACATCAACGTCTTCGAGGCTGGTTTGGATCGTTACGCCAAGCTCGACAAAGGCGACTTCGTCGGCCGCGACGCGCTTGAAGCCGTCCGCGCCGCCGGCGGCCCAAAGCGCAAGCTGGCCGGTCTGGAAATGACCGAACGCGGCATAGCGCGCGACGGTTACGCCGTCCTTTCGCCCGACGGGAAGAAAATCGGCACCGTTGCGTCCGGCTCTCCATCGCCCTTTTTGAAGAAGAACATCGCGCTGGCGCATCTACCGATGGAATTCACCGCGCCAGGTACGGAAATCAGCGTCGAAATCCGCAATCAGCCCGTCAAGGCAGTGGTTGTGCCGACGCCGTTCTATAAGAGGCAGAAGAAGCAGGCATAGCCCCTACAATTGTCTTTGAGAAACGCATATCCAGAGAGGATCGACGACCGGCCATGGACTATCCCGCCACTTATAAGTACACCAAAGAACACGAATGGATTGAGCTTTCCGGCAAGGAGGGCAAGATCGGTATCACCGATTATGCGCAGAACTCGCTCGGCGATATCGTCTTTGTCGATCTGCCCAAGGTCGGCTCGTCCGTCGAGAAGGGCAAGGTCTTCGGCAGCGTCGAATCGGTCAAGGCTGTCTCCGATCTTTACTCGCCGGTCTCCGGCAAAGTCACGGCGGTCAACGAGGAGCTCACCTCGTCGCCCGAGAAAATCAACACTGGTGCGCACAGCGCGTGGATTATGAAGGTCGAACTCGCCAGCGCCGCCGACGCCAGCGACTTGCTCTCGAACGATCAGTACGAGACCTATATCAAGGAAGAGACGCGCACGGATGCTGGTTGAGCTCCTAGAGGTGTTTGTCGATGCAGTGGTGTTCGTCGATGCATTCGTCGAGATCTCTCCTGCGGTTGGAATAGATCGCCTAGGTCGAAGAACGCGCTCTAAGTAGAAGGAAGAAACATGCGCTATCTGCCCAAATCCGACGCCGAACGCGAGAGTATGCTCCGCGAGATCGGCGCATCCTCCATCGACGACCTCTTCGCCAGCATCCCGGCCGAATATCGCCTCGCGCGCGACCTCGATATCCCCCGCCAGATGGGCGAGTCCGAGATCGTCGATTACTTCAAGGACGCCGCCGCGCAAAACGCCAATGGCTACGCGAGCTTTCTTGGTGCCGGCGCCTATCGTCACTACCGCCCCGTGGTGATCGATGCGCTGGTGCAGCGCGGCGAGTTCCTCACCTCCTACACGCCCTATCAGCCAGAGATCACGCAGGGCACTCTGCAGGCCATCTTCGAGTTCCAGACCATGATCTGCGAACTCACCGGCATGGACATCGCCAACGCCTCCATGTACGACGGTTCCACCGGTGCCGCCGAGGCCGTCATGATGGCCGTGCGCGTCACCGGCCGCTCGAGCGCAGTGGTTGCGAAGACTGTCCATCCCGAGTATCGCGAAGTGCTTGCCACCTACGCGCAGCACCAGAACATCGACACGCAGGTACTGGCCTACGGTGAAGACGGCCGCGTCGACCTGAAGGCGCTCGAAACCGCCGTTAGCGATCAGACCGCGTGCGTGCTCGTGCAGTCGCCCAACTTCTTTGGCGTCGTGGAAGATATCCCCGCGATCGTCGACATTGTGCACAAGAAGGGCGCGCTCTTGATCGTCTCCATCGCCGAGGCTATCTCGCTCGGTGCGGTGCGTCCGCCGCGCGAAGCCGACATCGTCTCCATGGAGGCGCAGTCCTTTGGCGTGGCGCTCAGCTACGGCGGCCCCTACTGCGGCGTCATCGCCGCGAAGGAAAAATATCTTCGCCAGATGCCCGGGCGCCTCGCCGGCGAGACCGTCGACAAGGACGGCACCCGCGGCTTCGTCCTTACTCTTTCCACGCGCGAGCAGCACATCCGCCGCGAGAAGGCCACCTCGAACATCTGCACCAACCAGGCGCTCGTCGCATTGATGGCGACGATCTTCATGACCGTTTATGGCAAGGAAGGCATCCGGGAGCTCGCGCTGCACAACCTGGCCAAGGCGCAGTATGCGTCACAGTCTCTGTCACGAAATGGCACACAGCTCCTGTTCGCAAACGCGCCGCGCTTCCACGAATTCGTTCTCATCACCGACGAACCGGCCGATGCCATCAATATGCGCCTGCTCGATGACAAGATCATCGGCGGCCTCTCGCTCCAGCGCTTCTATCCGGAACTGGGCGACGCCAGCCTCTGGTGCGCTACTGAGCTGACCACTCGCGAACAGATCGATCGCACGGCGAAGTTCCTCGCCGGCAGCCACAGTGCCCAGCCCACGCTGGTGCACGCATAAGGATTCGCAATGGCCACAACGACTGAGACAATAGAGCGGGGAAGCAGCTTCACCGGCAACCGTCAGAAGGTCGCCGCGCACCTCACGCAGAACGAGCCGCTGCTCTTCGAGAAGTCCTCACCCGGCAAGCGCGGCTACCGCCTGCCGCCGCTCGACGTGCCTGAGGCCGATGCCGCCCAGCTCCTCGGCGACGCCGCACGCACCGAAGCACCCGAGCTGCCCGAGCTCTCTGAGATCGAGATCATCCGCCACTTCACACGCCTGTCAACATGGAACTACGCCATCGATCTCGGCATGTATCCGCTTGGCTCCTGCACCATGAAGTACAACCCGCGCGTCAACGAGTACGTCTCGCGACTCGAAGGCATCGCCGAGGCGCATCCGTATCAGCCGGAATCGCTCTCGCAGGGCGCGCTGCAAATCCTCCGCACGCTTGAAAAGGCACTTATCGAGATCACAGGCATGGAGACCATCACACTCCAGCCCGCCGCCGGCGCCCACGGTGAGTTCACCGGCATCTTGCTCACGCGCGCCTATCACGAATCAAAAGGCAATCCACGGCGAAGGGTCCTCATCCCCGATTCCGCGCACGGCACCAACCCCGCCACCGCGGCGGTGTGCGGCTATGAGGTCGAGAATCTCCGCTCCAACCAGCACGGCATGGTCGACATCGAGCAGTTAGCGAAACAGGTCGATGACCAGACCGCCGCTCTTATGCTCACCAACCCATCCACCATCGGCGTCTTTGAGAGCGAGATTCACAAGATCGCCGACGTCCTCCACGCCAAGGGCGCGCTCCTTTATATGGATGGCGCCAACATGAACGCGCTCTGCGGCAAGACGCGCCCCGGCGATTTCGGGGTGGATGTCATGCACCTCAACCTGCACAAGACCTTCTCCACACCGCACGGCGGCGGCGGCCCGGGCTCCGGTCCGGTCGCGTGCAAGAAGATCCTCGATCCATTCCTACCTACGCCGGTCGTGCGCGAAAACCCGGATGGCACGCTGCGCCTCGACTACGATCGCCCGCATTCCGTTGGCCGCGTGCGCATGTTCTATGGCAACTTCGGCATGTTTGTCCGCGCCCTCGCGTACATTCTCGCAAATGGTCCGGATGGTCTCCGCCAGACCACCGAAGACGCCGTGCTCAACGCCAACTACATCCGCAAAAAGCTCGAAGGCCATTACGAGCTGCCCTACAAAACGCCCTCCATGCACGAGGTAGTTTTCAGCGATAAGAAGCAGCAGGTGCGCGGCGTCAAAACCGGCGATATCGCTAAGCGTCTGATCGACTACGGCTTTCATCCCTACACCGTCTCCTTCCCGCTCATCGTTCCTGGCGCGCTCATGATCGAGCCCACCGAGAGCGAATCGAAAGAAGAGCTCGACCTCTTCATCGACGCCATGCAGCAGATCGCGCGCGAGGTCGAAGAGAATCCGCTGCTCGTACTCCAGGCGCCGCACGCCACCCGGGTCAAGCGCATGGACGAGACCGCCGCCGCCCGCCGACCCGTGCTCCGCTGGAAAGGTGCGCCCACACCCGAGCCACTCACCGTCGACTCCGCCGCGAAGGAGTGGTAGTGGCTGACCGCAAAGAAGAGAATGCGCTGCGGAGCGGTGTTCCAGCAGATACGTCAAGCGGTGTAGGGCAATACAGTGGCGCTTCGGCGCTAGCCGAGCGCCGGGACGACATAGAGAAGCACGAATTCATGCTCGGCACCGAGCGCGGCCGCCTCGCCGTCTCGCTTGATATGCTCACCGACGCCCTGATCCTCATCGGCCAGCACGGCGTCTACTGCGTCTCGAATCGCAACCCGACCAAGCCCGCGCTCGATTTGCAAACCGTCCTCGACCAGATCAACGGCGCCAAGCAGCTTATCCAGTCCACCATGGGCGAACTCGAGCGCAAACGCGACCAGGCGGGATAGTTTGGCAACAGCCGGTGTCATCCCGACCGCAGTAGCGAAGCCGCGCAGTGGAGGATCTGCTGTCCCACCAGCCCCTCATGTAAAATCAAACCTGCGCGCCCGTAGCTCAGCTGGATAGAGCGATTGCCTCCGGAGCAATAGGTCGGGAGTTCGAATCTCTCCGGGCGCACCATTCTTCTCTTTTAACTTCAGACATTTCCATCGGGTCATCAGGGTCAGAAGTTCCTGTCTCTGGACCCCCCTATGTCTAATGCTGTGTCTAATATTCTGCCCATTCAGCCGAGACATCGCACCTTTGACGGCATCGTGGGAAGGATGAAACATGCCGGCTTGAGATCGCTATCGACGCGTGTGCGGCAATTCGCGCAAGGGTTCAGACATCACAGCTAACTCGCCCAACCAGGTTAGAAACACGTGCCGGCATGAATAGAGGACTCACCGGACGAGCTCCTTGTTTTGCGTCCCCCTCCGTTTGACTAAGCTCCCTGGTGGCAACATTTGCAGAGCGGGAAGCTCGAGCATGTCGCTTCCTCAAACTGGAATGATTAACACGTCTTGCAACTCAAAGTTTGAGGCCGCCGTTTGAGCTTGCTTTCCGCCAAAAGTACACGAGGGGATCCAGGCTCTGCGGCGCCGGATGCGCAAGATGCGGATCGATCTGGTGCATACGAATTCACTCAAATCCGACATCATCGGCGGTTTCGCGGGGCGTCTATGCGGCCTACCGGTTATCTGGCATGTACGCGACCGTATCGAGGATGACTATCTCCCGCGGCTTGCCGTTCGTGTGTTCCGGGTTCTGGCTCGCATGGTTCCCGTCTTTGTGATTGCCAACTCGTCGGCCACGCTCGCCACCTTGGGCTTTGGCTCTGCCGCGCAGGGAATCGCCATCCCTTCCGACATCGAACTCGAGCAGGGAGAAGCGGTGGAAGATCAGCAGGTGCGCGTGGTGCACGACGGGTTGGATGTGGAGACATGCGCGCGAGCCATCACCCATGCGACCGGCGGCCCTCTTATTGGGCTTGACTCTCGTATTGGGCTTATCGGGCGCCTCTCCCGCTGGAAGGGGCAACACATCTTTCTTCGTGCTGCGGCGATTGTTCATCGGGAGTTCCCCTGCGCCCGATTCCAGATCATCGGAGCAGCGCTCTTCGGGCAAGAGGCTTATGAGCAGGAAATACGAGAGCTCTGCACAGAGCTTGGGCTCAATTCCGTCGTCGAATTCACCGGCTTTCGCAGCGACATCCACAATGCCATTGCAAACCTCGAAATTGTTGTGCACGCCTCCATCACCGGAGAACCGTTCGGTCAGGTCATCGTGGAGGGAATGGCTTCAGGCAAACCTGTCATCGCCACAAACGGCGGCGGCGTTCCAGAGATCATCGAGGATGGCGTGACCGGGTTGCTCGTTCCGATGAACGACGCAGAGAAGCTAGCCGATGCTATCCGCAGGCTGCTGACCGATCCGCACGAAGCGCAGCAAATGGGTTTGCGCGGATTGGAGCACGTGCGACGCCATTTCACCATCCAGCAAACCGCGCGAAAAGTCGAACGTGTCTACGAGAAGCTATGTATCGGAGCTTGAGTCGGGCGAAGGCTCGCGGCCAAAAATGAAGGAGGCGAGCGCCTTGAGCAGTTTCCAGACAATCACGCAAGTTCAACCAGCGCTGGTCGCGATGAAAACGCATGCCAGACCTCCCGTCTATCTGCCTTTTCTTGACGGACTCCGCGCACTCGCCGCTCTCTTCGTAGTTATGGGGCACTTGCGATTACAAATCTGGCCAAGCAATATCTATCCGCAGAGTACGCCGCGTGGCGTTGTGGGCCAACTGACCGGCTTTCTCGCCTATAGCCACACGGCAGTGACTGTATTTATCGCTATCTCCGGCTTTTGTTTGATGATGCCACTCGCGCGTGGGGGAGGAGTTCTCAAAGGTGGTTATTGGGGCTTTTTGCGGAGACGCGCGCGGCGCATTTTGCCGCCCTACTATGCCGCTCTCCTGTTCTCAATCCTCGCAGACCGGTTTTTACTCTCTCCCCATACGAACACCCTATACGATATGTGCTTTCCCCTCACCGGAGCGGACATCTGGCAACACCTGTTCCTGGTGCAGGACTTCGGGCCGCATCAGTATTCAATTAACGGCCCGCTCTGGTCGATTGCGGTCGAGTTCCAGATTTATCTTCTCTTTCCCATGCTCGTCATGATTCGGCGGAGGTTCGGCATTGTCTGGGTCGTGACCGGAGCATTGGCAGCATCCGTTGCAGGTTCCTGGGCGATCGTTCACGAGGGAATCGGGGAACGCTTCCCGCAATATCTATTCGTATTCGCGCTCGGAATGCTTGCTGCTCATCTCGCTTTCGCGAAGGCAGAAAGAACAGCCGCCGAAGTACGGCGTCTTTTTGGTTGGGGCTGTCTCAGTATCGCAATGGGCGGGATTATGGGGCTTGCACTCCATCATCTTCTCGGAACCAATAAGACCGTGACCGATTTCAGCGTTGGCATTGTGATGTTCGGCGTTCTACTGCTTTGCGCCCTGCGCCCATCGAATGGGCTTCCGAAAGCGCTCTCGTCCGGTGCCCTGGTCACGCTCGGTGCGTTCTCATACAGCGTGTACCTGATACACATGCCGTTGCAGCAGATCTTCTGGCAGTATGCAATCGCGCCGCTGAAGTTGTCCCCACCGCTTTCATTCCTATTCACAGTGGTGTTTGGCACTCCGCTCGTGGTGGGAGTGGCTTATGGTTTCTTTCGAATATGCGAACGCCCGTTTATGACGAGCAAGATCTCAGAGAAGTGGGCAGATATAGCAGTAGAGCTCTCGGCTGTCTAATTGTTGGATCGAAGTAAGAGGATATCCGGAGCTGTTAGCGTTGCTCTATCATGCGCAGATGGGTGAGCGCAGATGCGTGGCCCAGATGCATGGGCGATGGGGTGCGAATGGTTCGTCGTGTTCTCTGCCCAGCATGCCTGATGGAGGGCCCATTCAGA
>DATBCB010000049.1:0-4244 GCA_036270675.1 Acidobacteriaceae bacterium
CAGGTCGGTGTTGTACTCGATCTGCAGCCGCGGCCCTTCGGCGCGCTCGACCACGCTGACCAGAAGATCGAAATCCACTCCGCCGGAGACGGAGCGCAGCGGCGTGAGGCGCAGGCCGGGAATCTCCTGCGGCTGCATAAACGCTTTTTGATAGACGAACCAGACTTGCAGGAACTGCGAGCCGGCGCCCTCCTGGCTCATTTGAAACTCCTCGATGATGCGCGAGAAGGGCATGTCCTGATGGGTGTAGGCCGAAGTTTCCCATTCGCGAACGCGGGATTCGAGCTCGCGGAATGTGGGATCGCCCGCGACATCGGCGACGATGATCTGCGGATTGGCGAAGCGTCCGACGATCTCTTCCATGCCAGGCTGCGTCCGGTTCGCAATGGTGGAACCGAGCAGAAATTTGCGCTGGCCGCTGAAGCGCGCGCACAGGGCCTGGAAGACCGCGAGCAGCACGATGTGCTTGGTGGATCCGGATTTGCGGCAATAGGCAACGAGCGCATCGTTCAACGATGCAGGCAGCAGCGCGGAGGCGATGGTGCCGGGGAAGCTGCGTCCTGGACCCCGCGGATAGTCCGCCGGCATGTCGAGCGCTGGCAGATCGCGCGGGATGTGACTGGTCCAGAAGCGGAGCGCATCGGCAGCCCGCTCAGTGGCGAGATATTCGTTCTGCCAGATGGTGAAGTCGGCGAACTGAAATGGCAACTCCGGCAGTCCGCTCGCTGGTCCGGCAGCAACCTCTTCAAGCGAACCCGCGCCGTTGCTCAGCGCGTGGTAGATCTTCATCAGATCGCGCACCAGAAGACCGTTGGACCAGCCGTCGCAGACGATGTGGCTCATGGTGAGCGCAAGCACGTGCCGTTCCGGTGCAAGCCGCAACAGGCGGGCACGCAGGACCGGGCCGTGCTCGAGATCGATCCAGAGATGACTGTGGGCGGAGAGGGCTGCTGCCAACTCTGCCTGCGGAACAGCAGAGCCGTCGGCAGGGCTCAGATCCTGCTGCGTGAATTCGTAGAGCGGACGGGTGAGGATGACCTGCGAGAGATGTCCGTCGACGATGCGGAAGAGGGTGCGGAGCGCCTCGTGCCGGAGAGTGAGCGCGGCAATGGCCTGCTCCACCAGCAATGGATCGAGCGGCCCGGCGAGCTCGATGGAGATCGCCATGTTCGACGCGGTCGAACCGGGATCGATCTGCGCGAGTGTCCAATAGCGGCCCTGCTCCAAGCTGGCGGGAAGAACGAAGGTCTCCTCGCCGCTGCCGCCGTCGACAGGATTGGCTGGCATCGCTGCGTGGGGGTGATTGTGGTTCTCGGCGATCTCGTCTTGTGACACCGAATTCCGCGGGGCGAGATTGGGGGCTCGTGTCATCCTTGGGAAAGTACTTTCAGTGCGAACTGCGCCCAGCATTCGCTCGGTATCTCTCGCGCCGTGACCGCTCGACTTAGGATGGCACGTCTGCGGCTGGAGATATCTGCTAGACCGCTTGCACCTTGCGAAAACGGTCCCGGGCTACTGCCTTTATAGTATGCGTCGTTGGGACGTCTGTGTCAGCGCCCTCCCGTTTCTGTTTCTCGATTTCGGCAGCTGCTGCCGAGACACTCCTGCTCTGGAATAACTGCTTTGCCGTCACCGGGATACCGGCCTGAGTGGCTTGCGTCGTGATGCGGAAGATCGACAGCGAATCGCCGCCTAACTCGAAGATGCTGTCGTCGACCGAGATAGTCGCCACCCCGAGCACGCGGCGGAAGATATCCAACAACTGGGCCTCCAGCGGCGTACGCGGCGGCGTGATGGCACGTTGACCGGCAGCCTGATCGGCTTGCGGAGCGGGCAGAGCGCGGTAGTCGACCTTGCCGTTGGTCGTGCGCGGGAATGAGGGCACCAGCACAATAGCCTGCGGCTGCATGTGCTCTGGAAGCTGCGAGCGCAGGAACTCCCGTAACTCACTGGTCAGCCGTGCAGGCTCCATGCCGTTGCGCGGGATAGCGTAGAGGGCCAGACGCCGGTCGCCAGGAATGTCCTCGACGCTTGCGCCGTCGGTGCCCGCATAGGCGACGGCAGCACGGACCTCGGGAAACTGTTCGGCCGCATGCTCAATCTCGCCCAGCTCGACGCGGTAGCCACGAATCTTGACCTGCGCATCACGCCGTCCGAGGAACTCGATCGTACCATCGGCGGTGTAACGCGCTAGATCGCCGGTACGATAGATCCGCTCGCTGACGCTTTTCGATCCCACTTGGAGTTTCACGTCCATGAATCGTGAAGCGGTGAGCTCGGGCGCATTCAGGTAGCCGATGGCGAGACCATCCCCCGCGGCACAGAGCTCGCCCGGTACGCCGATCGGCACCGGACGGTCCTCTTCGTCGAGCAGGTAGACGCGCGTGTTTGCTATGGGCCGGCCGATGGGCACCGAGCCGCGCTCAAGATCCGACGTCTGGATCGTATGGCAGCAGGTGAAGGTGGTGTTCTCGGTTGGGCCATAACCGTTGATGAGTCGAAGCGCGGGCGCAGCCGCGAGCAGGGTGCGTACGTGCGCGACGGAGAGCACATCGCCGCCGGCGAGCAACTGGCGCAGCGGTTTCAGCGTTTCCAGGTGGTCCATCACCATCAGGTGAAAGAGCGCCGCGGTTAGCCACAGCGTGGTGATGCCGTGCTGACGGATGGCGGCGCCGATCTCCTCCGGCGCAGGCTTCGCGCCCGGCATCAGGACGAGGCTGCCGCCGTTCAGGATCGCTCCCCATATCTGGAACGTCGAAGCATCGAAAGAAATCGGCGCGAGCTGCAGGATGATTTCATCGGGTCCCAAATGCGCGTAATTGGTGTTCGAGACGAGTCGAACCACCGCGCGATGGGGGACGATCACGCCCTTGGGCTGTCCCGTCGATCCGGAGGTGTAAATCATGTAGGCCGGTGTGGTTGCGTCGATGGCTTTGTGCGTAAGCGTCGCGCTTGTATCGAGCTGGAGGTCTTCGAACGCAATCGTCTTCACCGGCAACGACGCGAACCGCGCTGCGAGCCGCTGCTGCGTGATGAGCACCTGCGGCTGCGCGTCTTCGAGCAGCAGAGCGAGGCGCGCGGCGGGGTACTCGGGGTCGATCGGCACGTACATGCCGCCGGCCTTGAGCGTGCCCAGCAAAGCGACGATCAATTCAGGCACGCGTTCCATGGCGATTGCGACGCGCAGTCCGGCGATTGAGCTGGTGTGCTCGCCGAACTCCGCGACGAGCCAGGAGGCGAAGGCGTCGGAACGCGTGTCGAGATCGCGATAGGTGAGCGATTGTCCGCCGCCCGAAGGCCAGAGGAGCGCCACTGCATCCGGAGTACGCGCGGCCCGCTCACGGAAGAGTTGCGCGATCGAGCTGTCACGCGGATAGTCGCTTGCGGTCTGGTTCCAGGAGACGAGCAACTGCTCAAGCTCGGCATCGGTGAGGATGCGCAGCTCCCCCAGCGCACGCGTGGGCGCTGAAGCCGCATCGGTCGCCAGCAGCTCCAGCGCGCCGATCCACCGCGCGATGGTTTCGCGATCGAAGAGGCTGGTGCTGTAGTCGCAATCGAGCAGCAGGTCTGTGCCACGATCGACGAAGTTGAAGAAGAGATCGGCAGAGGCAGCGGTCTTGGGATTGGGATCGAGCTTAGCCTTGAGTCCCTCGAAGGACAGGCGTGAGCCCACCTGCTCCAAATTGAATTGGACCTCGGCCAATGGCAGTCGGGAGGGGTCGCGTGCAATCTTCAACTGTTGAATGAGAGAAAGCAGCGTATATTGCTGATGATCAAGCGCATCATAGACCAATGCCCGCACCTTATTTGCCAGCGTGGCGAAGCTGGTTTTTCCGTCGGGATGGACGCGCAGCGGCAGGAAATTTACCGCATGGCCGACGAAGCTTTTCCCGGCAACTTCGCGCTGTCCGGCCATCGGGACGCCGATGACCAAATCGCTCTGGCCGGTGAGCCGGCCCAGGAGCGCGGCGTAGGCGCTCAGCAGCGTGACGAAGAGCGTGGCGCCATTCTGCTGCGAACTTGCGCGCAGTCTGGCGAGAAAGTCGCCGGAGAAGACATGACGGTAGGTGGCGCCGGCATGGGAGCGCAGCGCGGGCCGTGGCCGGTCCGTTGGAAGTCGTAAGGGCTCAGGTAAGGTCGCGTATTGCGACTTCCAGAACTCGGCAACGGGGGCGCCATCGGCGCTGGAGCGGGCAGTGTCTTCGTCGCGCGCCTGCTGGAGCAGCGAGTGCGCAGGCAGGAGC
>DATBCB010000050.1:0-9325 GCA_036270675.1 Acidobacteriaceae bacterium
CGATCGCATGCTGGATAGGCTGCTCGCGGCGAAGATTGCGCCCTACTGCACGCTGTATCACTGGGACCTGCCGCAGGCTTTAGAGGACAAGGGCGGTTGGCAGAACCGCGATACGGCGAAGGCGTTTGCGGAGTATGCAGCAGTGGTGGCGGAGCATCTGTCGGACCGCGTGAAGCATTTCATGACGGTGAATGAGCTGAGCAGCTTTGTGAACATCGGCTATGGAGAAGGAAGGCATGCGCCGGGGCTGAAGCTGGACAGAAAAGGGCTGGCGCAGGTGGCGCACTACGCGGTGCTGGGGCATGGGCTGGCGGTGGAGTCGATTCGTGCGCATGCGAAGGGGCCGGTGAAGATCGGGTTTGCCGACAACCTGACGCCGGTGACGCCGGTGATCGAGACAGCGGAGCACATCGAGGCGGCAAAGAAGGCGATCCGTGAAGAGAATGCGATGTTCGGCACGGTGATCCGCGAGGGCAAGTACACCGATGCGTATTTGAAACGGCTGGGCGCGGATGCGCCGCAGTTTACTGCGGAGGAATTGAAGACGATCGGCAGCCCGCTCGACTTTACCGGCCTGAACATTTACACCGCGGCGTTTGTGCGCGCGGATGCATCGTCCGAGCTGGGATATGCGATGGTGAAGAAGCCGGCGTCGTATCCGCACACGTACAGCGACTGGTTGACGGTGGGGCCGGAGGCGCTGTACTGGGTGCCGAAGCTGGTGTCGGAGTTATGGAGCGCGGAGCAGGGCGCGAATGAGCTGTACATCACGGAGAACGGGTGCTCGTCGGCAGATGTGCTGACGCCCGATGGACACGTGTATGACTCGGACCGGATTATGTATCTGCGGAACTATATGACGCAGTTACACCGCGCGGTGACCGAGGGTGTGCCGGTGAAGGGATATTTCCTATGGAGTTTGCTGGATAACTACGAGTGGGCGGATGGATATGAGAAACGGTTTGGGATCACTTATGTGGATTTTCAGACGCAGAAGCGGACGCCTAAGATGAGCTCGAGTTATTACAGGGAAGTGATTCGGCGGAATGGGTTGGCTTGAGCGGGTAGGTTCATGAACCAGGGCTTCGGAGCGCCGGTCTGATACACCTCCGTTTTCCGGAGCCCGTTTGATGTCGCTTCAGCTCGCTCCACCCAAACGACTGAAGAAGGTTTGGTCGTCACCCGCGTTGGTTTCGATCCACTCTTCGTCTGTCATCTTGTTGCGCCATTGCAGAAATGGAACGGCGTCCGGTCCCACCGGGTGGCGGAGCTGCCAGCTTTCACTCTCCGCAATTTCCAATATCTTCGCGGCCACCACGCACGGGTGCACCGGATTCTTCAGTGAATTCGTGAAAAGAACAGAGAAGCGAGCGGTCTGGCCGTACGGGGATCCAGGTGCCGGGTCTCCGATGCGCCGCGCCATTGCGGTGTCGATGATGCCGGGCTCGACGATGGCCACGCGAACATTGAAGGTCCTGAGTTCTCCAGCGAGCCCTTCGCTCAGCGCTTCCAGCGCCCACTTCGAGGCGCAGTAGGAGGTAAGCGGCGGGCAGCACAGGCGCCCGGCTACGGAAGTTACATTGATGATGCAGCCACTCTGCCTTTCGCGCATCTGCGGAACCAACGCCTGAATGCAGCGCAGCGCTCCGAAGTAATTGGTTTCCATGATGGCTCGAAATTTGGCCAAGGGGAAATCTTCGACGGGGCCTACACCTTCGACGCCTGCATTGTTGACGAGCACATCGATGGGCCCGCTTTTCTGGATCGCGGCGATGGCGTTGCTGACCGATTCGTCTGAATCAACATCCATCGTAGACACCGCCATGGGCAGCTTCTCGCGTGCGGCCCTTTCCGCCAAGGCTGGCGACTGCGACGGGTTGCGCATTGTGGCGTAGACGTGATGGCCAGCGCGGGCGAAAGCGAGCGCCGTTTCCAAGCCAATTCCCCTGCTGGTTCCAGTGATCAGTACTGATGCCATTGAGTTCCTCGCGGTGCATTGATTGGGGGAGGAATATCTCTGGGACCCGGGATGGCCGGTTGCGTGCGCGAGGCAAGCGTACACGAGTTAGATAGGAACTGTTCAGAAGAAAACGTCGGAGGTGACCGCCCAATTGCTCTATGAACTATGGCCGGTGCATTGCAGGACGCCGAGGAATTTGCTCCAAGGTCCTACTGAATCGCGGTATTGGTGGGCCATCACTCTTGCGATCTGGTGGAGGTGGGTCAAGTCGTGGGCGGCCCAGGTTGCGAGTAGCTGTGACAGCGTGACCACGCCGAGGGTGGGGTGTTGTCCGCGACGGTCTAGATCCTTCGGTTGCAGGTTCAAGGCGCGTAGCTCGTCGAGATTTTCTGAACGCAGGCGGGCGAATTCATCGAGTAGCTGTGGGAGCAGTTTGTTTTTGCTCTCACGCTTGAATGCTTCACGGTCGAATGGCTCGAATGCTTGGGTCTCGCCGAATTCGAGGATGGTTTTTGCGCGGGGCATCCAGTCGGTGTGTTCGCCGTGAATGAGATGGCCGACGATGTCAAAGGGGCTCCAGGTATTTTCGCCTTCGTTGCTATGCGTCCAGACTTCCGGGAGATCGCGCAGGAGCGCGTTGAGGGCGGCGGGAGTGCGAGCCAGGAGCGCTGTTGTTTGTTCCAGGTTTTGTTCCATCGCTTATCGACTTATAAACTATCGCTGGCGGAAAAGCAGATCCCTCCACTGCGCGCCTGCGACACTCCGGTCGGGATGACGAGCTGTGGCTCGAGCGGGGAAGAAAATGGAAAGAAAAGCCGCTCACGTTAAGCGACTTTTCTTACTAAAGATATAACTACAGGTCCCTCGACAAGCTGAGGGCAGGCTCTTCGCTTCGCTCGGGATGACAACTTAGCGGAAAGCTACAGGTCCTTTGATTCGCTCGGGGCGATAACTTAGCTGAAATAAAGAAGCGAGCCGGCTGACTTGCCGACTCGCTGACTTGATGACTCGCTTGCACCCAATTAGCTCTTTTGCGCTTTGGCGAAGCGCTCGTTGACCTTGTCCCAGTTGACGGTGTTCCACCAGGCTTTGAGGTAGTCGGGGCGCCGGTTCTGGTACTTGAGATAGTAGGCGTGCTCCCATACGTCGTTGCCTAATACGGGATATTTGCCGTCGCTGATGGGATTGTCCTGGTTGGGGGTGGTGACGATGGAGAGCTTGCCGCCGCTCCAGACCAGCCAGCCCCAGCCGGAGCCGAACTGTGCCGCGGTTTTTTCTTCGAACTGCTTCTTGAATTCTTCGAAGCTGCCGAATTCTTTCTTGATGGCGTCGGCGATGGGGCCGGCGGGATCGCCGCCGCCCTTGGGCTTCATGATCTCCCAGAACATGGAGTGGTTGAGATGGCCGCCACCGTTGTTGCGGACGACAGCGCGGACGTCTTCCGGGACCTTGGATAGGTTCTTGATAATTTCTTCGGGGCTTTGCTTGCCTAGTTCGGGATGCTTTTCGACCGCCCCGTTGAGTTTCTGCACATAGGCGGCGTGGTGCTTGTCGTGGTGCAGTTTCATTGTGGCTTCGTCGATGTGCGGCTCGAGTGCGGCGTAGTCGTAGGGCAGTGGTGGAACTTCGTATGCCAAAGCTTTCTCCTCAGTTGCGTGTGCCAAAGCTTCCTCCTTGGTTATGGGCCGGAGTTTGCGGCCCGGGGATACCACTTGTCATTGCCGTGTCCGGCTCCGAGCTGAGCGTTCAGCGGGGAATGGTAGACGGGCAGGCGGGCAAATTCTGTATACACGAGTATGGATGCAGGGTGGAGCCCGGGGGGTTCCACGGGCAGGCCCGAATGGCAGGCGAAGCTGCAACGATGTTGTTTCCGTGCGAGTCTAAAGAGGAGTTCATACCGCTTCCATTTGGCAAGACGACGCATAACCCGACGCGATCTGCTGCGCGAGGCTGGCGCAGCCGGCATGCTTGCCCTGAGCGCTCCCACGGCGATGGCGGACGCGCTGCAGAATCAGCCAACCGCCCCGGCCGCGAACCAGGCGCCGAAGCCGCAGGAGCAGGCGGCGGAGCAGTACCGGCATCCGCCGGGGGTATTCATCAACCGCCCGCTGACCCAGGTGCCGAAGGCGGCCGAAGACCTGCTGGATGACATGGAAGGCCGCAACTGCGACTTCTTCTTCAACGAAGCGCATCCGAAGACGGGCCTGGTGCGGGACCGCGCGCCGTCGAATGGGCGCTCGCTGAGCCGTGCGGCGTCGATTGCATCGACCGGATTCGGGTTGAGCGCGATGTGCATTGCGCACAAGCGGCGCTACCTGCGGCCGCTGGACTGCGAACAGCGGGTGGAGAAGACGCTGGCCTACCTGCTGAACGAGTGCCCGCACGAGCACGGCTTTCTGTATCACTTCATCGACATCGAGAGCGGCAAGCGGATGTTCGGCTCGGAGCTTTCTTCGATCGACACCTCGCTGCTGCTGTGCGGCATTCTGCACTGCCGCGCGTATTTCGAGGGCAACAAGCGGATCGAAAACCTGGCGACGACGCTTTACCGGCGAGTGGACTGGCAGTGGATGCTGAATAGCGGTGACACGCTGTCGATGGGCTGGCTGCCGGAGCAGGGATTTCTAAAGCATCGCTGGGATATCTATGCCGAGCTGACGACGATGTACCTTCTGGCGATCGCGTCGCCCACGCATCCGATAACGGCGGCGAGTTGGGAGGCGTTGCAGCGGCCGATCGTGCCCTATGGCGGCATTGACTACATTACGGGCGTCGCGCCGCTGTTTATTCACCAGTATCCGCAGGCCTGGGTGGACTATCGCGATATTCGCGACAAACACGCGAACTACTTTACGAACTCGATTGCGGCGACGCGGGCACACCAGCTCTGGTGCCTGGTGCAGGGGCAGAAGTATCCGTGGATTGACGAGAACATGTGGGGGATCAGTGCGTCGGACTCGCGGATGGGCTATCGGGTGTGGGGAGGGCCCCCGACCATGGGGCAGCCGGATGGCACGCTGGTGCCATGCGCATGCGCGGGCTCGGTGGTCTTTCTGCCGGCGGAGTGCGCCCACGTGCTGCTGACCATGCGCGAACGCTACAAGGAGCGCGTGTACCAGCGCTACGGGTTCGTGGATGCTTTTCAGCCAACGGCGGGGTGGTTTGCCGAGGATGTGATCGGGATCGACGTGGGGATCGGGCTGCTGATGGCTGAGAACCTGCGGACGGGATCGGTCTGGGAGCAGTTCATGAAGAACCGAGAGGTCCAGCACGCGATGCGGGAGTGCAGTTTCCGCCCGGACCCGGACGCGAACACGCAGGTGCTGTAAGGTGCTTGCCGCACGGGCGGGCGCGCCGGTGGCGCGGGTTGTGGGTTCGCTTCCTTTGGTCGCTCACGCCTGCTGAAGTAGCATGCCAATTCAACTGCAGATCTCACCACTTTGCTTCGCTCCGTCGGGATGACGACCTCATGTGCTGGCGGATGCGGACGCTTTTTCATCCCGGATTTGTATCCGGAGCCAGGGGATTGGCGTCTTTAAACCTGCGGTGAATTTTTGCGCTTGCTGTTGTGAAGCGGCACGGGGAGGCCTGAGGATGTTCAGGCTTGGGGGAACTGGTGGCTGAAGAGCACGGGATGTACCGGTGGATCGATGGAAATGGCGAGGCGCCGGGTGCGCCTGGGCTTGAGCCGCGATGGACGTCGAGCCAGAAATCGGTCGTAGGGACGACGTATTCCACGTCGAGCAAGATCTGGTGGACGACCTCGCATGGGATTGTGAATGAGATTTACAACCCGACCATCGACAAGCCCCAGGTGCGCGACCTGGAGCTGCTGGTAACGGACGGCGAGAGTTTCGTCCATGAAGAAAAGCGGGATCTGAAGCATAGATTCAGCTACCTGTCGCCGGCTGCGCCGGCGGTGTGGATTGTGAACAGCGATCCGGAGGGGCGCTACAGCATTTCGAAGGAGATCATCAGCGATCCGCATGCGCCGGTGCTGCTGATACGGGTGAGGTTCTCGGGCGATTCCGATGTGCTGCGCAGGTTGAAGGCATTTGCGCTGCTGGCGCCGCACCTGGACGGCGGCGGAGCGCACAACAATGGGCACGTGTTGGATGTGGCGGGGCGGCGGGTGCTGCTGGCGTGGAGGAACAGCTCGGCGCTGGCCATGGCGGTGAATTGCGGCTTTACGAATGCGAGCTGCGGCTTCGTCGGCACCAGCGATGGCTATCAGGATGTAACGCGGCACTACGGCATGGAGTGGCACTACGGTTCGGCGACCGACGGCAACATCGCGCTGATGGGCGAGGTCAACATCGCCGAGAACCCGGAGTTCGTGCTGGCGGTGGGATTCGGGTCGGCGGCGCACTCGGCGCTGACGCGGACCGCGGGCGCGCTGAACACGGATTTCGATCTGCAGATGGAACGCTTCATCCAGCAGTGGGAACGGGTGAAGGCGCGAGTGGATCTGGGGGCCGCGTCCGAGGATGGCGGCAAGCTGTTGAAGGCCAGCTATGGCGTGCTCCTGACGCATGAGGACAAGACTTTCGCGGGAGCGTTTATCGCGTCGGCATCGATTCCCTGGGGGCAGGCGAAGGGCGACAGCGATCTGGGCGGGTACCACCTAGTGTGGACGCGGGACATGGTGCAGACGACCACGGCGCTGCTGGCGGCGGGCCGCACGAACAGCGCGATGCGCGCGCTGATCTACCTGGCGTGCACGCAGAAGACGGATGGCGGATTTCCGCAGAATTTCTGGGTGAATGGCGCGCCGTACTGGTCCGGGATGCAGCTGGATGAGACGGCCTTCCCCATCCTGCTGGCGTACCGGCTGTGGAAGATGGATGCCCTGGGGGACTTCGATGTGTTGCCGTTTGTGGAGCGGGCGGCCGGCTTCCTGGTGCGGCATGCACCGGTGACGCAGCAGGACCGCTGGGAGGAGTGCGCAGGCTATTCGCCGTCGACCTTGACGGTGGTAATCGCGGCGCTGATCGGCGCGGCGGAGATGGTGCGGTCGCGGCACATGCCGGAGCTGGCAGCGTTTCTGGAGCAGCAGGCGGACTGGCTGGAGTCGCACTTGGAGGATTGGACGGTGACCAACGATGGCGTGCTGGTGCCAGGGGTGAAGCAGCACTACATGCGCATCCGGCCGGCCGAGACCGGGGGCGCCGAGCCGTGCGTGCGCATGGGCCCAGGCAAGGAAAGCGTGACTCTTGCCAATCGCGGGCCAGGCCAGCAATACGCGTTCGAGGCGCGGGAGATTGTGGACGGCGGTTTCCTGGAGACGGTGCGCTATGGCTTGCGCAAACCGGACGATCCGATGGTAGTGGCGACGGTGAAGGTAACAGACGCGATCCTCAAGCGGGATCTGCCGCAGGGGCCGGGCTTCCGCCGCTATAACCACGACGGCTATGGGAACCATCACGACGGCTCGCCGTTCGACGGCTGGGGACAGGGCTCCTGCTGGCCGCTGCTAACGGGGGAGCGCGCGCACTACGAGCTGGCGGCGGGGCGCGATATTTCAGCGCTGATCAAGACGATCGAGGGCTACTGCTCGCCGGGCGGCATGCTGCCGGAGCAGGTGTGGGACCGGGAAGACCTGCCGGAGTGCCGGATGCGCAGGGGGCAGCCGACGGGTTCGGCGATGCCGCTGGTGTGGGCGCATGCGGAGTACATCAAGCTGCTGCGCTCAGCGACCGACGGACGGGTATTCGACCGGGTGGATGCCGTGGCCGAGCGCTACGCCAAGCCGCGCGTGCGGGGCACGGTGGAGGTATGGCGGCGTGACCGGCAGGTGAAGCGGATGGATGCGCAGCGGCGCCTGCGGGTGGAGACGGACGAATGCTTCGAGCTGCGTTGGAGCGCGGATGGCTGGAAGACGGCGGAGACGACGCGGGCAACCGCGGTGGGCTCCTGCGGCTTCTACGCGGACGCATGTCCGGATAGAAGTCCGGGAGCGGGGGAGCGGCTGGAGTTCACGCTGTACTGGCCGCAGCGCCGGCAGTGGGAGGGGCGGAATTATTCGGTGATGGTGGAGCGGTGATGTGCGTCCTGCTGCGTGAGTGGTGCAGACGATGGGGCGAGGGTTTGATCCTCGCGATGGAGAGAGAAGTCGGAGACAGAAGTCCGGAGAGAGAAATTCGGGCAGATTCGCTTCACAGCGAGTTTGCGCGAAGCATGTACAGTGAAAGAGATGCGCCGCGACCGGCGCGTGCACTAACGGAGCAGCACAGCCAGCAGCAAACGCGAAAGTCCTAACGAAACCGGATGAATCGAAACCGGATGAATTCAGCACGCGCGGGGCAGATGGCCCACAGCGCGACTCATCGCGAAAGAGAGGCGAGCCCACCCATGAGTGACATTCAGCAAACAGCGATCAACGCACTACGCTTCCTGGCAGTCGATGCCGTGGAAAAGGCGAAGAGCGGCCACCCCGGCGCCCCGCTGGGCGATTCCCCGATGGTCTATCTGCTCTTCCACAAGTACATGCGGCACAACCCGAAGAACGCGAAGTGGGCCAATCGCGACCGCTTCGTGCTGTCAAACGGTCACGCGTCCGCGATGCTGTATGGCGTGCTCCACCTCACCGGCTACAACGTGACGATCGATTACCTGAAGGGCTTCCGGCAGTGGGGCTCGCGCACGCCGGGGCATCCCGAGTACGGCGACACGGATGGCGTGGAGGTGACGACGGGACCGCTGGGCCAGGGCTTTGCGATGGGCATCGGGATGGCTGCGGCGGAGAAGCATCTGGCGGCGGTGTACAACAAGCCGGGCTTCGACGTGGTGGACCACTATACCTATATCCTGTGCGGCGATGGCGACATGATGGAAGGCGTTTCGCACGAGGCGGCCTCGCTGGCCGGGACGCTGCAACTGGGCAAGGCGATCGTGCTGTATGACGACAACCTGATCTCGCTCGATGGGCCGACCGAGCTTTCCTTTACCGAAGATGTGCTGAAGCGCTTTGACGCCTACCACTGGCATACGCAGATCGTCGAAGACGGCAATGACCTGAACGCGATCAGCGAGGCAATCGAGGCGGCGAAGGCGATCAAGGACAAGCCGTCGTTCATCGCGGTGCGCACGGTCATCGGCTACGGCAGCCCGCGGGCGGGCACGAACAAGGTGCACGGCGAGGCGATGGGGCCGGAGGACACCAAGAAGACGAAGGAGAATCTCGGCTGGCCCGCGGACAAGAGCTTCTATGTGCCGGAGGAGGCCGCGAAGCATTGGCTGGAGGCAGTGCCAAAGGGCGCCGACGAAGAGCAGGAGTGGAACAACCTGTTCGCGAAATACGAGAAGGCGAATCCGGAGCTGGCGAAGCAGTTCAAGCGTACCCACTACGAGCAAAAGCTGACCGAG
>DATBCB010000051.1:0-3063 GCA_036270675.1 Acidobacteriaceae bacterium
GATATCGCCATCGAAGTCTGACGGGTTGTATAATAATCGCCGTCCGCGCCGTCCGGCATTCGAGCCTGGGGCGGACCCCGTCGGATTCGCAGAGCTAAATTCGACAACTGATTCAGCCCAAAGAAGAGGGAAGCAACCAAACTGCCTAATCAAACCACTTTCTCGACAGCCCATTTCGAGGGCTATCCGATGGAAGAAACCGGACGCGTCCCTGTCTTGACCACTTTTGCTGTCCTTTTCGCGCTTCTCGCGCTCTCCAACATCTCGAAGCCGCTTAGAGCGGAGGCAGAGCGGGGCTCGTGTTCTTCGGCACCAAGACGGCAGGATTAGCGAACATGATCCTAGCGCCGGCGTTCGGCATTTTCCTTCTGATCTATGCCGCAGCAATTTGGCTGCAGAGGCGATGGGCGGTGCCAATGGCCTGGGCCTATGCGGCATACGTGCCCATCAACCTAACGCTTTTCACGATCAAAACTCCCGAAAGATGGAAGTCGTCCGTCTTCGGCCTGGTCTACGTCGCGATCGCGCTCGGCGTTTCCTGGGGTTCGGCTATCCTGCTTACTCGTCGCATCCTGCGTCTGCGTTGAAGCGAGGGATTCCGCCATTCAGTAATGCCGGCGATGTGTCAAGACGGATTATAGGCCAGAATTTTCTCGAGATGGTCGCTACTCGGAATTGCGCAGGTGAGCCGCATACCTCGCCAGAACCTGAGCCTGCCGCTCACATTCGGCGGCGAACTGTTTCCGTTCCTTGGCTGTCATCTTTCCCACAACATCACGCGGCTGAAGCTGCAACCCCATAGCGCATTGCGCCGCGCCGGCCAGCTCTTGGTCTGCTGGCCAAGCGGTGCGCGCGATGGCAGAGCTCCCCTGATTCCTTGCTGCGAACTCCTCCGGTGTCAGATGGCCGAGACTCGAGTGCGGCCGTTCCCGGTTGTATTCGACTCTCCACTTCTCGATCTTGAAGCGCGCGTCGTCGAGTGAGACGAAGACGTGCTGGTTGAGGCATTCCTCGCGCAGCCGGCGGTTGAAGCTCTCGATGAAGGCGTTCTGGATTGGCTTGCCCGGCTCGCTGAACTGCGGCTTCACCCCGTTCTCGTAGGCCCACTGATCGAGCGCCCGGCCGCTAAACTCCGGACCGTGGTCGCTCTGGATGGTGGCCGGCAGTCCGCGCCCGCTACTCAGTCGCTCCAATACTCGCTTCACCCGCTCGCCGGTGAGCGAGACGTCGATCTCGATGGCCAGGCTCTCCCGGCTCCATTCGTCGATCACCGCCAGCGCGCGGAAGCCTCTGCCGTCGAGCAGCCGGTCGTGAACGAAGTCGAGCGCCCAGGCTTGATTGGCAGCGACCGGCGCCTGTCGCACCACGCGCAGATGGCTCAGGCGTTTGCGCCGCCGACGCCGTCGCAGCGACAGTCCCTGCTCCCGGTACAGCCGTTCGACCCGTTTGTGATTCACCTGCCAGCCTTCCCGGCGCATGATCTGGTAGAGCATCGGGCAGCCCCAGCGCCGCCGTTCCTCAGCCAGGGCTCGCAGCCGCTCGCGCAGCTCGCGGTTGCGATCCTGGCCTGGCGCATGCCCGAAACTGCGTCGCGTAATCTCGATCAGCCCGCAGGCACGACGCTGCGACAGACCGTGCGTGGCGATGACCGCAGCCACCATCTCTCGCTTCACCGCGGGCCGTATCCGTTTTTTGCCAGCACGTCCTTCAGCGCCCGGAGGTCGAGCGCTTGGTCGGCCACGATCGACTTCAGCCGCCGATTCGCTTCTTCCAGCTGCCGCAGCCGGCGCATCTCCGAGATCTCCAGCCCGCCGTACTTGCTGCGCCAGCTGTAAAAGGTCGCCTCCGAGATCCCGTGCCGCCGGCACAGCTCGCTGACCTGCGCTCCCGCCTCCGCCTCTTTCAGCACCCCGAGGATCTGCTCTTCGTTAAACCGTGATCGCTTCATGCCTGCCTTCCTTCCCGGCAGACACTAACCTATCCGTGGGATACTTCGATGGGGTAAGGCCAGGAGAGTCGGATGCCATCTTGACGCAGCTCCACGCGATCGACCAGAAGTCGCAGCGCGTCCGCTGCTTCGGCCTCGGATCGAAGGCGACTGCTCCACGCGCTTGCGGCGTCAAGAGTCCATTTTATCTGACTCGCATCCGAGTGGGACTGTTCGATGTCGGCTACGATCGCGGTGCGCTCGTCGAGAATCATCCTAGCCGCGCTGGCGACGCTGCGCTCGATTTCAGCCGCCGGAATTCGCCAGCCAGTTTCGACCTGATTCGCGGTGCCTGTTATCAAGCTGCGCGAGACGTAGTAGCGATAACGGCGCTTGCCCTTGACCGCGTGACTGAGAGTGAGGCCTTCGCCGACTTCATCGAATAGCTTGCCGGCGAGTGGGCTGCTCATCGATTTACTGGTCTTCCCACGAGCGCGTGCAGCGTGAGCATTGAACAGTTCGTCGGTCTTTTCCCAGACTGTACGCTCTACGATGGGCTCGTGTTGACCGGGATGGCGCGTGCCCTTGTGGCGGACTTCTCCTATGTAGATCGGATTGCCCAGGAGCGTGTAGAGGGCGCCACGGGAGAATGATTGACCGCCGGACCGGACTCCGCTCTTGGCAACGCGATGTTTGGAGCGGATTCCACGTCGATCGAGTTCATCCTTGAGCAGCCGAACGCTACCTAGTTCGCCGTAACGCTGGAAGATATTTCTGACCATCTCCACTTCGAGAGGGTTGATAACTAGCTTGCGGTCGCGCACCTCATAGCCGAGCGGAACCAAGCCCCCCATCCACATGCCCTTGCGCTTAGATGCTGCAATCTTATCGCGAATCCGCTCTCCGGTTACCTCGCGTTCGAACTGCGCGAACGACAGCAGGACGTTGAGCGTCAAACGGCCCATCGAGGTGGTGGTGTTGAACTGTTGGGTGACCGCTACGAACGAAACAGCATGCGCATCGAACACTTCGACCATCCTGGCGAAGTCCGAGAGCGACCTGGTCAGCCGGTCGACCTTGTAGACGACCACGACATCGACGAGCTTCTGCCGGATGTGCTCAAGCAGGCTCTGCAG
>DATBCB010000052.1:0-4548 GCA_036270675.1 Acidobacteriaceae bacterium
GGGCATGACCTACGCGCGCATCGCACTCTGCACGCTGGATGACGACAATCCAACCCGGCAGGCGATGCAGCGGCGCGTGGGCGCCCTGCTGCTCTCTGCCCTGCCGCTGGGCCTGGGACTTCTATGGGCCGCCTTCGACGAAGACCAGTTGGGCTGGCACGATCGGATTAGCGGAACGTATCAGCGGTCCTATAAATAAACGCCGCTTGGTATAAGTGAAACACCTTCGCGGTGCGGTGCGCGACTTTGCTTGTTTCCTCCCGCTTGTGGTCGAATTGCCGCGATGAACCGGAGGCGATTTCTTTCTCTCTCTACATTGGGCACGGCTGCGCTGCACCCTGCTTCCCGTTTGCTTGCGCAAGCCGCTCCTCTACCTGTCACGGTGAAGATCGGCGAGCCAACTGGGCGTCGCATTGCCGAAGACTTCATCGGCCTCAGTTATGAATCGGCGCAGCTCAGCGATCCTGACTTCTTCGCAGGCGACAATAAGCAGCTCATCGAACTCGTAGCCGGACTCGGCCAGCACGGCGTGTTGCGCATTGGCGGCAACACCAGCGAATACTGCTTCTGGAGAGCGGATCCGCAGGCACACAGTGGGTCGAATAATTCGATTCAGGAGGCGGCTGGTCCGGATGAGGGCAACAAGGCGCCGCCGCGCCGGGTGATCACCGAGCAGGCGATACACAATCTGCGCGAATTTCTCGACCGGCTGCCGGGATGGTCCTTGATTTATGGACTCAATCTGGGATTGGGCACGCCGGAGATGGCGGCAGAGGAAGCGGCTTTCGTTACCCGCGTCATGGGCTCGAAGCTGCTCGCGTTCCAGATGGCGAACGAGCCCGACCTGTTCTACAAGAACGGGCTGCGGCCCTCGAGCTACAACGCGGAACAGTTCATCGCGGAATGGCGGCGATTCTTTGAAGCGGTGCGCAAGCACGTGCCGGATGCGCCCTTCGCCGGACCGGACACCGCTTTCAACAACGACTGGCTCGTGCCGTTCGCGAAGGCATTCCACAACGATGTGAAGTTCGTTTCCTCGCACTACTATGCCGAAGGTCCGCCGAGCGATCCGGCGATGGATATTCCGCGCCTACTGCGTCCTTACCCGAAGCTGGATCGCGAGTTGGCGGGGCTGGAGCAGGTGACCAAGGAGACCGGATTGCCCTTCCGGCTTACCGAAACCAACTCCTGCTATGGCGGTGGCAAGGCGGGCGTTAGCGATACGTTTGCCTCAGTGCTGTGGGGCGCGGATTATATGTTCCGCATCGCGCAGGCGGGCGGCATCGGTGTGAACTTCCATGGCGGCGGCCGCGGCTTGTACACGCCGATTGCGGGCACACGTGTAAAGGGTTTCGAAGCGCGGCCACTGTATTACGGCATGAGGCTGTTTCGCGAGGCGTCTCCCGGAGAGCTGCTCGAAACAACTCTGAGCACTGCGCCCGATGGATTGCGCGTCTACGCTACGCAGCGCGCGGATGGACACTTGGCGCTGACAGCGCTGAACCTCAACCTGGATCATCCGATCGATCTTGCGTTGGACCACAAGATCGCCGGGATGCAGTTAATCCGGCTGCAGGCACCTGGTGCGGCAGCGACGACCGGCGAGACGCTTGGCGATGCAGAGATCGGAACCGACGGACGCTGGCACGCGAACTCGCATGACACTGCAGGCGCACGTCTGCACCTGCCGGTGGCGAGTGGCGCCCTGATGTTATAGAAGGGCCATTGCGCCAGGGGCGTTCGCTAGAAGGCGTGCGGCTCGTCGGCAAAGATTTCGCGCGTGCGGGCCATCAGCGTGGCGGCGTGTGTGTCCTCATCGGTCGCCTGCGGTTGTGCGGAATAGAGCTCTAGCAGGTTATTCACCAGCATCCACGTGTCGCGGCCCGGCGTCTGCGTGACCAGCGGCGGCAGCGGCATCCAAAGGTAGCGGGATAGCGCGACCACCTGACCTTCGTACATCCAGCGCAGTTTACGCAGCAGCGCCAGGCGTTCCGGGTCGAGGCGTAGACGATAACCCGCCTTGCAGAGGACTTCGGTGAGCCTGACCAGCTCGGTTTCGCTGAGCCGCATAGCCATGTCCTTGGGCGGGTCCGGTGCCGGAGCGGACCCCGGAAGCGCAGGTTTGGGTATGGGGACCGGCTGCATGTTGAAGACCAGCAGTAGATCCACGACGGTATGGCGGGCCATCGCAAAGGTGAGCCGCGCTTGTCGGCAGGCGGAGCATTCCACGATGCTGAGCAGCACGGCACAGGTGTCGAGGATTGCGGTGACTGCGCTGAGCCAGCTTTGGTTATCGTGCTGCGAACGGAAATAGCACAGCAGCGGATACGAAATGTGGCTCTCCAGCATCTCTGCGGACCAGCGCTCCCACTCGGCCAGCAACTCCACCAAGGCATCGTTGCCGCCATCGCTGGCGTGACGGCGCAGCAGTTCGCTGACGGTGGGTGGTGAGCCGGCGCGGCCGTCGAGCAGCGCGATGCTGCCCTCGCGGCGGGAGAAGGCCTGATAGAGAACAGGCAGATAGCCGATGACAACGGCGACGAAGCCCAGCCCCGTGCCGGCCTCGATGATGACGAGGTCGCGCGCCCAGTGGTTTAGAGGTGTGACATCGCCAATGCCCAGCGTGAAGAGCGTGGTGCCGCTGAGATAGATGGCGGTGCGCAGCGGATGCAGACCTAACTGATCGTGCAGTGGCGCGCCCAGTCCGTAGAACATCAAGCCGAAGCCGAAGACCAGCCCCACCGCCCAAAGCCCCATAAGGAAGAGCAAAGAGAGTGGGCCATAAAAGCTGAAGCCGCTCTCGCGCAGGCGGCGATTTCGGAAGCGGCTTACCACAGCCGACCACGGACGCCAGGTGATGAGATAGAAGAGCCATGTGAGCCGAATCTTTCCGCTGGCGCGGCGCGGCAGGATGATGGTCTCGAAGGCATCGAGCAGCACGGTGCCGATGGCGAGCAGTCCGAAGATCAAGCCGAGTGGGTGCACGCTTGTATTGTGCGGCCTGCCCACCGGTCCGCGCCAGCAGACACGAACTAGTTTTCGAGGACTTCGCCGCGCTGGTTAATGGTGATGCTGCGGGGCGGCTGGAGTTTCAGATTCAGGTGGTAACGGGCGTGGCGCAACTCTCCAGTTCGGACGAGGGCTCCTCGAGCGACCAGGTCGGCAAGGTCGCGCGTGGTGGTGGCGGGTGAGGCGCCGGTGATCTTTGCATAGTTGCTCGCGCTGAGGCCGCCTTCGAAGCCCTCCGGACCCTCGCGCAACATGCGCAGGATGGCCTTGTGCTGGCGCGGGTTGATCTCTTCCCGCAAACGGTCGAGCAGGCGCGTCTTCTCGATCAGGAAGTCGACCGAGGCGATGGTGCGCTGCTGCGCTTCGAGCGCGATCCCTGCGAACCAGGCCACCCACGCGGTGACTTCGTTGCTCTTGTTGGCCCGCTCCAGGGCGCGATAGTAGTCGCCACGATGCGCAAGGATGGTGGCAGACAAGGAGAGGAGCACCGGCTCATCCGACACCTCATGTGCGGCCTGCGCGAGCGCCTTCTCGGCGATTGCCCGCCCCAGGCGCCCATTGCCGTCTTCGAAAGGGTGGATGGACTCGAAGTAGAGGTGCGCCGCGCCGGCGCGTGCGAGAGCGGGCAAGGGCTCTGCGCCGTCGGGCGCCGTGCGATTGAACCAGGCGACGAAGCGCTTCATCTCTGCCGGAACGCGCTTGGCAGGGGGCGCCTCAAAGTGGATGCGCGGCTTGCCGATAGCGCCAGAGATGATCTGCATGGGGTCGCCGTTGTGACGGTACCGTCCGATGTCGCGCAGGCCGCGGCCCTTCATCAGTTTGCGATGCCAGCCGTAGAGCATCTCGTCAGAGAGCGGCTTTGCCGAGGTGCGGTAGAGATCGACCATCATCTCGGCGATGCCCTCCTCGGAGGGGCGGACGCGCTTCGGGTCGGTCTTCAGCCCGAGCTGCCGCTGGATGGAGGACTGGACACTGGCGCGATCCAGGACTTCGCCCTCGATCGCGGAGGTGGTGGCGGACTCGGTACTCATGGCCTCGACCAGCAATAGCCTCCGCTCCTGGCCGACGACGTGGCGGATGGACCCCAGAAAGACGCCACCGCCGGTGCGAAAGCGCTGCTCAGCCGCGGTCAGGCGCGCGTCTTTCCAGGTGAAATCAGGCCAATCGGGTTTTTCCCAGTTCCAGTACATGAGCGATAGAGGAAGTTCTATCGCTCAATAATAACGCATTTTGTGAGCGATAGAACAAATCCTATCGCTCACAAATGCGGTTCTCGTGAGCGATAGGGCTATGGGCTATCGCTCATAGGACTACGTTTTCGTCCGGTTTGCCTGCCCGATCAGTTCCTGGTAAAGCACGATGGTTTGGTCGGCGATGCTGGACCAGGCGAAGTGCTGTTCCACGCGTTTGCGGCCGGCCTCACCCATGCGCTTGCAGGCGGCGGGGTCCTGGAGCAGCATGGTGAGTTTGGCGCCGAGGTCGCGCGCGAACTGGTCTGGGTCCATAGGGAAGCTGGTGACGGGGTCTTGCTTGAATGGC
>DATBCB010000053.1:0-1528 GCA_036270675.1 Acidobacteriaceae bacterium
GTTTGGCAGCGTGGCGCCGAAGGCCAGGAGGCGGGCGAGGTCAGCGCCGCGGAACTCGGAGCCGAGGAGGACGAGAAGCTGCTCTTCGGCGCGGATGGCATTACGGAAGTTGTGGAAGGAACTCGCGTCGGCGCCGGCGTGTGTGAGTGCATCAACGGCGGTGTCATCTCCTGCGATAAAGCTGGCGAGGGCGCCGTAGCTGAAGGGAGCGATGTGCGCGAAGGCCTTGGCCTGGCGGCGGAGCTTGATCTCTGCCGAGTTGGCGACGTAGAGACGTGCACGGTTGTTACGGACGTTGGTGCGAATGTTCCATGCAGTGGCGGGCGCCTGAATGGTCGGATCGCCTCCGAGAATCATGATGGCCGGGGCGGTGAGGGTGTCGCGCAGCGAGGCGGTGCGATTTGCCCCGTCTTTTGAGGAAAGCCCGGAGAGCGCCTGGGCGAAAGAGACATAGTCCGCAGTGCGGTGGTGATCGATGTTGTTCGTCTGAAGGATTGTGCGGGCGAACTTCTGGAGGAGATATGCTTCCTCGTTCGTGATGCGATTCGAACCAATGACACCGATGCTCTTGCCGCCGCGCGTGTCGCGACGCTCGCGAAGTTCCTTTCCTACATAGTCGAGCGCAACTTCCCAGCTGACCGGCTTCAACTCGCCGTTAGGCTGGCGTACTAGCGGCTGGGTGATGCGGGTCTCGTTATTGGCAAAGTCGAAGGCGTAGCGGCCCTTGTTGCAGAGGAAGTCGCCGTTGATGCCGGACTTGTCGCGGTTATCGCCGCGAACGACCTCGCTGCCGTCGGACACGGAGCGCACGCCAAGCGTAGTCTTGCAGCCATCGCCGCAGTGCGTGCAGATAGTACCGACGTGATTCATCTCCCACGGACGAGTCTTGTATCTGTAGGTGCCGGAGGTAAGGGCTCCCACTGGGCATGCATCGATGCACATGCCGCACTGCTCGCAATCAACGTGAGCAAGGTGATCGGGCGACATCTCGGCGGGAATGTTCGGCGCGATGACCGAGGATGCGCCGCGATTTTGGATGCCGAGCGCGAAGACGTCCATGCCTTCGCCGCACATGCGGATGCAGCGGTAGCAGAGAATGCAGCGCGGGCGGTCGAAGTAGACGACCGGCGACCACTGCTGCTCTTCGCGATGGTTTTTCGGCTCAGCATAGAAGCTGTCAGCAGCGCCGTACTTGAAGGTCATGTCCTGCAACTCGCACTCGCCGCCGGCGTCGCACACAGGGCAATCGAGCGGGTGGTTGCCGAGCAGCATCTGCAGGGTGGCCTTGCGGGCCTGGGCGATCTCGGGGGTCTCGGTCTGGACGACCATGCCCTCGGCGACCGTTGTGGTGCAGGCGGTTTGGAGTTTCGGCATCTTCTCAATGCGAACGACGCACATGCGGCATGCTGCCTGCAGCGAAAGGCCTGGATAGTAGCAGAAGGCCGGAACCTCGATGCCGGCCGACTTGCAGGCCTCAATGAGCAGCGTGCCTGCAGGGGCGGTGAGTTGTTTGCCGTCTACGGTGAAT
>DATBCB010000054.1:0-8516 GCA_036270675.1 Acidobacteriaceae bacterium
GGACAGGCGTGCTGGTAGGGTCAGGGTCAAGCTTGCTCCTGTGTCCATGATAAATGTCTACCCAGTAGCGGCCGTAAAAAGCAGGAGAATCGGGAGGATGCCGGATGCCGGTGAAGGTGTGGCTGATGGTTGCGGTGATGATGGCGAGCGGTGTGGCTTCGGCGCAGGCTTTTAATGGCTTTGACCGCAATGATTATCCCGGCGACACGATGCTGGGCACGCTGCACAAGTCATTTAGCTATACCAGTTACTGGCTGAATGCGCCTCCGGGCGAGAAGGCGACCACGTGGACGGGCAAGCGCGCGGCGCTCCGAGATCGCGGATTTGGATTCCTGCTGCTGTGGAATGGCCGGCTGGATAAGGACCTGAAAGGGAAGGATGCGACGTCGCAGGGGCGCAGCGATGCGGCGGCTGCGGTGGCGGCTGCGGCCAGTGAAGGATTCCCGAAAGGCGCCCTGATCTTTCTTGATCAGGAGGAGGGTGGACGGCTGCTGCCGGAGCAGCTCTCCTACGTGCTGGGTTGGGTGGATGCGGTGCGGCGCGCCGGGTGGAAGGGCGGCGTGTACTGCTCGGGACTTCCGGTGGACGATGGCAATGGCGGAACCATCACCACGGCGCAGGACATTGAGCGGCGGGCCGGCTCGTGGAAGATTCCGCTGTGGGTTGCGCGCGACGAGTGTCCGCCGTCGCCCGGCTGCGTGATTGAGAGCAAGCCGCGGCTGCCGTCTGCGGCCTTGGGATTGCCCGATGCGGCGGTGTGGCAGTATGCGCTGTCACCGCGTCGGCCGGAGTTTACCGGCGGCTGCCCCAAGAATTATGCGGCTGACAACAACTGCTATGCGCCTGGTGTGTACCACGGGCAGTATGGGTTTGTGGATTTAGACACGGCGGCGTCGGCTGATCCTTCGGGCGGACGCTGAGATTTTTCCTTCCAGATGTAGACCGATCTGTGTGCGCTCGTGTTGTCTTGGTGAAGACGGCAGCAACACGTTCCGATGATCCAGGGAAGCCGGATGATCCGGGGAAGTTCTGCGCTTTAGAAAGCGAGCGAGATTTGCAACCGGAGACGGCACAAAAAGAACTCGCGCAGCCCACGATGTGGCAAGCGATCCGGGAGGCGATCCGCGGGTCGCATCGCGACTTCACCACCGGCAGCCTGAACCGCGCGATTGTGCTGCTCGCGATTCCGATGGTGCTCGAGATGGTGCTGGAGTCGCTGTTTGCCGTGGTGGATATTTTCTGGGTGGGGCGGCTGGGGCCGGACGCCATCGCCACGGTTGGGCTGACGGAGTCCATGCTGACCCTGATCATCGCCGTCGGCCTGGGATTGGGGATGGCGACGACCGCGATGGTGGCGCGGCGCATCGGCGAGAAAGACCCCGAGGGCGCGGCGGTGGGCGCGATGCAGGGAATCCTGTTGTCGCTCGTCATCTCGGTTGCGATCGCGATTCCGTGCACGCTCTATGCGCCGCAACTGCTGCGGTTGGCTGGAGGCACACCGTCGATTGTGGCCACAGGCTCCGGCTACACGCGGATTGCGCTGGGCGGCGGCGGCGTGCTGCTGTTGCTGTTTCTGAACAACGCGATCTTCCGCGGCGCGGGCGATGCAGCGGTGGCGATGCGACTGCTGTGGGTGTCGAACATCATCAACCTGGCGCTCGATCCTTGCCTCATCTTCGGCCTTGGCCCGTTTCCACGCATGGGCGTGACCGGAGCAGCTGCGGCGACGTTTACCGGACGCAGCATTGGCGTGCTGTATCAGTTTTACCGGCTGGCGCGCGGCACGGAGCGGATGCGCATCGGGGTGCGCCAGATGCGACTCAACCTTAGCGTGATGTTTCGGCTGCTTCGCGTGGCATCCACCGGCATTCTGCAGTTCCTGATTGCACAGGCGAGCTGGATTGGCCTGGTGCGCATTGTGAGCGCCTTCGGTGCGGCCGCGCTGGCCGGGTACACCATTGGAATCCGGATCATTATTTTTATCCTGCTGCCCTCGTGGGGACTGAGCAATGCGGCAGCGACGCTGGTTGGCCAGAACCTGGGCGCGGGCCAGCCGGAGCGCGCGGAGAGCTCGGCGTGGCGCACTGGTCTATGGAACATGATCTTCCTGGGTTCGGTGGGCGTGGTGTTCTTCCTGTTCGCTCCGACCATCGTGAGCGTCTTCACCAACGATCCCGCAGTGGCGCACATCGCGGCCAATTCGCTGCGCATCTTCAGTTGCGGCAATGTCGCCTACGCCTTTGGCATGGTGATGATGCAGGCCTTCAACGGTGCGGGCGACACGATCACGCCGACGGTGGTGAACTTGTTCGGCTTCTGGATTCTGGAGCTGCCGCTCGCATGGTGGCTGGCGCATCGCACGCGGCTGGCGGAGAACGGCGTGTTTCTGTCGGTGGTGGTGGCGGAGATGTTTATGGTGGCGGCGAGCATGCTGCTTTTCAAGCAGGGACGTTGGAAGCGGCAGAAGATCTGAGCAGCTGTTCCCATTTTCCCGGTCAGGTTTCCATCCAGGTTTCCGTCCAGATTTCCATTAAGGAAGCGCGAACGCGACGATCGCATCGCCCTGTTTCTCCTCTGGGATTCTCTGATGTCCTCCCGCGGCGATCACCACATACTGCTTTCCATTCATCTCGTAAGTCATCGGCGCAGCATTCCCACTCGCCGGCAGCTCCGCGCTCCACAGTTCTTTGCCGGTCTCGATGTCGAAGGCGCGAAGATGCGGATCAGTCGTGCCCGAGATAAACACCAGACCTGCCGCTGTGACGATCGGACCGCCCAAACTGATCGATCCGTTGGGGATCGGGCCGTGCGCTCCGCCAAAGTTCTGCATGGAGCCTAGCGGCACGCGCCAGCCAATCGTTCCTGTCTGCAGATCGACGGCAACCAGGGTGCCCCACGGTGGGGGATTGCACGGCAGATCGGAGGGCGATTGCAGAAAGGTCCGCAGCATCCCGTAGGGGGTGCCCACCTGCCGCCCGAGTTCGCCATCCTCCGTGTCGTCCCTCATCTTGTCCCGCGGAATCAGGCGGACCCGTGCCGGCAGATTGTTCACGTTCATCACCAGCAAGTGATTTGTGGGATCGAACGCGTAGCCGCTCCAGGTCATTCCGCCGAGATAACCCGGCATCTCCAGCGTCCCCTGAATGCTCGGCGGCGTAAAGATGCCTGGGTTCACTCCCTGGCCGCGGAGCTTGGCCAATGCCGTTTGGCAGAATTTGCGGTCCGCCTCAGTCGCTCCCCACGCTTCGTCTGCAGAGAGATGCTGCACGGAAAGTGGCGGCGGTGCAGTCGGAAATGGCTGCGTCGGCGACGTTATCTCGCCGGGCACATCGCTCTGCGGCACCGGACGTTCCTCCACAGGAAACACCGGCACACCTGTGTCGCGGTTCAGCACGTACAGAAATCCGGTCTTGTTCCCCTGCACCACGACGGGAATTTCTTTGCCAGCGCGTCGGATGGTCGCCAGCAGCGGCGGCGCAGCAGAGTCGTAGTCCCACAAATCGTGATGCACCAGTTGAAAGCCCCAGGCCAGCTTGCCCGTCTTCGCATGCAGCGCAACCACCGAGTTGGCCCACTTGTCATCGCCGGGACGCAAGCCGCCGTAGAAATCGGGACTCGCACTCCCTGTCGGGACGAAGACCAGATCGCGGCCGGGATCCACCGCCATCACCGACCACGCGTTCGCCGCGCCCGTGTTCCAGCGTGCGGGCGTGTCCGATGCAGAAGGCTGCGGGTTCGGCGGAATGGGATCCCAGCTCCAGCGCAGCGCGCCCGTGCGGGCATCGAATGCGCGCACCACGCCAGACGGCATGTCTGCGCGATTGTTGTCATCGATCGCGGAACCGACGATCACCAGATCATCGATCACCGCGGGCGGCGAGGTCATGTGGTACCAGCCCTGCGGATGTTCGCCCAGATTGCGGCTCTCGTAACCGGGCACATCGCGCAGCACCACCTGTCCATCGTGACCAAAATCGGCACAGGGCTTGCCCGTCGCTGCATCCAGCGCGATCAGCAGCGCATCCAGCGTGGCTTCATAGATCCGCCGCCGGCAAGTTTGTGTCGCAGATCGGGTTACATTCAACCATGTCGCAACTCCGCGATTGATCAGTCCATCTCCGTAGTCCAGCCTCAAATCAATGTGAGGATCGTAGGCCCAGCGCTGCTTGCCTGTGGTTGGATCGAGCGCGATCACGCGATTGAAGGCAGTCGTGAGGTAGAGCGTGCCATCGACCAGGATCGGCGTCGTCTCCAGCCCGCTGCGCTTCCAGCCATTGCTGCCGTCCGAGACATCCCGTGTATGGAAGGTCCACGCCACACGCAGCTTGGCCACGTTGGAAGCATCGATCTGCCGCAATGCCGAATACCGCATCCCGCCAGGATCGTTGCCGTAGGCGGCCCAGTCCGTCTCGCCCTTGCTCTGGCTATAGGCGCTGTAGGCGCAGCCAAGAAGAACGATCCACATTGCACAGTGCGCCAGTCGGTCGGTCCAATGCCGCTTCATCATAGGCGGAGGATACGCAAGCATCGCCAACCCGTGTTCCTGAGAAAACTCCCGTTGCTGACAAGAGCGGCATTCGGGCAAAAGACGACGAGCCGCTCTTCGGTCTTGACAATAAGTAAGCACTTATATAAGTTAGTACCTATGGAAATGCTCAGCCTCGACGCCGCCTTCTCGGCTATGGCCGATCCCACCCGGCGGGCGATTCTTGCTCGTCTCGCCAAAGGAGAGGCGACGGTCATGGAACTGGCGGAGCCGTTCGACATGACGCAGCCGGCGATCTCCCAACACCTCAAGGTGCTCGAAGATGCGGGACTCATTGTTCGCCGGGTCGAGGGCACGAAGCGTCCCCGTCGTCTGGCAAAGGACGGCATGGAAGCCATCGACCAATGGCTGGCAATGTTGCGAAAAGCCCTGGAACAAAACTACGACCGGCTGGATACAGTCCTGGCCTCCATGGAACAACCGAAGAAAGGAAAAACGCGATGAGCAAGCTGACACTCGTAACCGAAGGAGATACACATCTGGTTGTCACAAGGCGTTTTGCTGCCCCTCCAGAAGCCGTGTACCGCGCGCATACAGATCCGAAATTAGTCCAGCAATGGTTGCTCGGTCCCGAAGGCTGGACCATGCCTGTCTGCATCAATGAGGCAAGGCCGGGCGGCAAGATCCGTTATGAGTGGACGAATGGCAGTGGCGCGGGATTCCACCTCACCGGTGAATATTTGGAGCTTGAGCCCTCCCGCAGGATCGTTCATGTGGAGCGGATGCACCTGCCGGATCCAACGCCGGACAACCATGTTGAAACGAGATTCGATGCGGACGGCGCGGGAACTCTGATGACAATGCGCATGACGCTGCCCGATGCTCAGACGCGGGCGGCCATGCTTGCGACAGGCATGGAACGCGGAATGGAAGCGAGCTACGTTCGGCTGGAAGGAATGCTCTAGACGGTCACGATCTGTACTCGTCAACTCATCAACCGAAGGGCGCTGCCGGGAACCCGCAATGAAAGGGGACGGGCCTGAAGCCCGTCCCCTTTCTTTCATAACGAAAAAGAGCTAATCGCCCTCGCTGCCGTCCTTGCCGTGGCATTTCTTGTACTTCAGCCCCGATCCGCAAGGACAGGGATCGTTTCTCCCCACCTTCTCGCCGGTGCGGCGCTGTTCCACGTGGGTCGCGCCATGGCCGTTGGTGCTTGCAGCGCGCGCCTGCTCCAGTTCCTTCTTCTTCTTGCGTGCAAACTCACGCTCGATCTCGTCGATCGAGGTGCGCGTCCCGGTCGGCGTATCGCCTACCGGCATCGGACGCCACGTCTGCTTGGGCGCGGGACTCTGCACGTGCTGTGGCCGAGGCACAGGCTGCCCGCCATGCCCATTCACGTCCGGCAACGGCTGCTGCGCCGGGCGCGGCAGAGGCGGCGCCGGCGGAGCCTGCTGCAGCGGCGGTTGCTGCGGCGCCTGCTGGATCGGGCGCGTGATCGGCTGCCCATCCGGCCCGACAATCTGCATCAGGAAGAGATAGCGCACCGTGTCTTCCTGGAAGCGCGTCATCATACCCTCGAACATATCGAAGGACTCTTTCTTGTACGCGACCAGCGGATCCTGCTGGCCGTAGCCGCGCAGCCCGATGCCCTCCTTCAGGTGGTCCATGTTAAGCAGATGGTCCTTCCACAGGCCGTCCAGAACACTCAGCATGATCATGCGCTCGTGATAGCGCATTGCCTGCGAGCCGATGATCTGCTCCTTCAGCTCGTACTTCTCCTTCAGCTTGTCGAAGAGCGTATCGCCCAGCTCATGCCGGTTCAGCGTGGCGAAATCAATGCCCTCGGTCTCTGCGTTGAAGCCGAAATGCTCCATCAGCTTCTGCTTGATACCGGCAAGGTCCCACTGGTCTGGATGTTTGGCTTCGGGAGCAAATTCGTCGAGGATGTTGCTGACAGTTCCGGCAACGTAGTCCTCCATAATGAGTTCTTTCTGCTCCACTCCTTCAAGCAATTGTTTACGCGTGCCATAGACCGCCTCGCGCTGCTTGTTCATTACATCGTCGTACTCCAGCAGGTGTTTGCGGGCTTCGAAGTTCTGCGACTCGACTGCCTTCTGCGCGCCTTCAATGCGCCGGGTGATCATCCCGCTCTCGATCGGCACGCCTTCATCCATGCCCATCTTCTGCAGCAACGGGCCTACCCACTCGCGCGCGAAGATGCGCATCAGGTCGTCTTCAAGCGAGAGATAGAAACGCGATGCTCCAGGATCGCCCTGGCGTCCCGCGCGGCCGCGAAGCTGATTGTCGATGCGGCGAGACTCGTGCCGCTCTGTTCCCAGAATGCAGAGCCCACCTGTTGTCAGAACCTCTTCGTGCTCACGCTGCGTGTTCGCCTGGTGCAGTTGAAACGCCCGATCCCAATTATCCTGCGAGGTCTCGAACTCCTGCCCCTGGTAGTAGAAGCGCATCATGCCCGGCCCGGCCGTGGGCGTGATCGCGCCCTCCGCCGCACTCACCGAGCGCGCCTGTCCGCGTTTCACCAGGTCCTGCTTGGTGACGAACTCCGCGTTGCCGCCCAGTAGAATGTCCGTGCCGCGGCCTGCCATGTTGGTCGCAATCGTCACCATGCCGAGACGTCCCGCCTGGGCCACGATCTCCGCCTCGCGCTCGTGGTACTTCGCATTCAGCACCACGTGCTTGATGCCCTTGCGCTGCAATATCTGCGAGAGCAGCTCGCTCTTCTCGATCGAGGTGGTGCCCACCAGCACTGGCTGTTTCTCCTCGTTGAGCTTCAAGATCTCATCCGCAACGGCGAAGTACTTCTCTTTCGCTGTGCGGTAGACGACGTCCTGATACTCCTTGCGCCGCATCGGCATGTTGGTGGGGATGACGACAATTTCGAGCTTGTAAGTCTTGTCGAACTCCGCCGCCTCCGTCTCCGCGGTGCCCGTCATGCCGGCCAGCTTCTGGTACATACGGAAGTAATTCTGAAAGGTGATGGTCGCGAGCGTCTGGTCCTCGCGCCGGATGTTCACGCCCTCCTTCGCTTCCACTGCCTGATGCAGACCATCGGACCAGCGCCGCCCCGGCATCGGGCGGCCGGTAAAGGTGTCGATGATGATCACCTCGCCGTCCTTCACCACGTACTCCACATCCTTGCGGTAGAGCGTGTGCGCCTTGATGGCCGTCTCGACGTGGTGCTTGAACTCCCAGTTCTCCGGGTCGGCGATATTGCCGATGCTGAGCAGGCCCTCAATCTTCTCCCAGCCCTCGTCGCTCACGCTGATGGTCTTGTGCTTCTCATCCACCACATAGTCGCCGGTCAGGGTCTTGGTCTCGCCCTGCTCGATCTCCTCGCCCTGCTCGAGCTGCGGGATGATGCGGTTCACGCGCGCGTACTTGTCTGTCGTCTGATCGGTGGGGCCGCTGATGATGAGCGGCGTGCGCGCCTCGTCGATCAGGATCGAATCCACCTCGTCCACGATCGCGAAATAGTGGCCGCGCTGCACGCAGTCGGCCAGCTCAAACTTCATGTTGTCGCGCAGATAGTCGAAGCCGAACTCATTGTTCGTTCCGTAGGTGATATCCGCGGCATAGGCCTCGCGGCGCTGGGCATCGTCCAGGTCGTGGACGATCACGCCCACCTTCAGCCCCAGGAACTCGTAGATCTTGCCCATCCACTCGGCGTCGCGCTTGGCCAGGTAGTCGTTCACCGTCACGACGTGCACGCCCTTGCCCGCGAGCGCGTTCAGGTACACCGGCAGCGTAGCTACCAGCGTCTTGCCCTCGCCGGTCTTCATCTCGGAGATCTTGCCGGAGTGCAGCACCATCCCGCCGATCATCTGAACATCGAAGTGGCGCATGCCCACCGCGCGCTTGCCTGCCTCGCGCACCACGGCAAAGGCCTCCGGCAGCAGTTCGTCCAGCGCCTCGGCCTCGGCAGCCTTGCGCGCATCTTTATTTTCAGCGGTATCCGGAACATCTTTCAGGCGCTCGGCAAAGCGGGCCCGGAACTCGACGGTCTTTTCGC
>DATBCB010000055.1:0-6767 GCA_036270675.1 Acidobacteriaceae bacterium
GCCAGCGCCAGCACGCAGCGATACCGCGCCGTCCACGGTCGTGGATGCCCGCGAAGCTGACCGAGTAAATAGAGATTGTTCCGCCCATCCGCATCTTCACTGTCCGTGGCGTCGAAGTCAGCATCCTCGGCATAGCGAGCCGACCGCACCCCCGGTGCACTGCCCAGCGCATCCACCTCCAGCCCCGAATCATCCGCCAGCACCACGAGGCCTGGCCGCGCTCGGCTGTAAGCCTCCGCCTTCAATCGCGCATTCGCCTCGAAGGTCGAGCCATCCTCAATGGGCGCGGCAATCTCAGCAAGCCTTGGCAGCACCGCGATCTCCACTCCGAAGACCGCCGCGGCCGCGGCAAAGTCCCGCAGCTTGCCTGCATTCGAGCTCGCCACATACAGCTTCTCGCCGAGCCGCGGGCCGTTCAATGCATTGCCCCATGATCGTGATGTCCATGATGCATGCCATCCCCATCACCATGGCTCATCGGCTCATTCATATGCCGCAGCATGCCCACGCCGCCCGCACGGAAGAACCGCCATAGCAGCACCGCCGCAATCGCCAGGAAGACGATATTCAACACCGCGGTGTGATCCCATTGAAAGCCCATCTCCATCGCCATCCCTGCCGCGTGCGCATGAGGTGTCAGATGCAGCGCGACGAATAGCCACTCCACTACCAAAGCCGCGCTCGCCATCGCAACATAGAACAGCACCAGCAGCACAAGGGCCACGCGCCAGCCATAGTACTTGCGGTGAATGTTCACGATCGGCAGGATGATCAGATCGCCAAAGAGGAACGCAATGACACCGCCAAAGCTGAGCCCGTGCTGCCACAGCACCGCCGCCAACGGCACATTGCCCACCGAGCAGACAAATGACACCAGTGCTACAAGCGGGCCAGCCAGCGGTCCCCACCACCGCGCCAGTGCCGGATGTCCAACCAGAAAGAACCGCTGCCAGAAAGCAGCCGGAACCCAGGCCGCAATGCAGCCCGAGAGCACCAGGCCGAGCACAATATCGCCCAGCACGGCGGCCCACTCCATAACAAAGATGTTGCTGATGGCGGTGAATGCCTGCGGCGAGCGCAGCCGCGCCAGCCATGTATCGCCCTCGGCAGCCATGTCCATCGCCGCATGTCCTTCCATGCGCCCCAGCAGCCCGCGCTCCGCCTGCGCACGTGCCTCCTCCACCAGCCGCTTCGTGAAGAAGAGATCCAGCAGCACTACCAGCAGCACGATCATCACCGGGCCGCCAATAAACTCCGCCGCGGCGAATCGCCAGCCCATCAGCACAATTAGCGACAGCCCCAGCTCAAAGACCAGGTTGGTCGACGCGAACTCGAAGGCCATCGCCGCGCGAAAGTCCGCGCCTTTGCGAAAAAGCGTGCGCGCAATCGCCACCGCTGCATAGGAGCACGACGACGAAGCCGCGCCCAGCCCGGTCGCAATCGCGATCGAGCGCGGGCCGCCATCGGGCATCAGCTTCGCTACCTTCTCGCGCGACACCGTCGCCTGCACCACGGCCGAAAGCCCAAAGCCCAGGATGAGCGCCCACAGCATCTGCCAGCCCATCATGGCGGCCATCCGCAGTGCCCGCCCGATCTCGATCAGCCAGTGCATGGATTCTCTAGATGCCTCGCTCGGGAAGTAGAGCAGGGAAGCACGCGAGGGGACACCCCGCACAGCGTGGCTTCGGCCCGCAGTGCTCCTTGCCCACCATCACGATCAGCGCATGAAACTCGTTCGCATGCCGCACTCGCTGCTTGCCGCGCTCGCCCGCAAAGGCGCTCCACGCCAGCCGCTGAATTGCCTCATAGCTCGACCGCTCCGGGGCCAGGCCATGGCGCACTGTCACGCGCCGCAGGTACTCGTCCGCCACCATCGCCTCGTGCCCCAGCGCATAGAGCAGGATCGCATCCGCTGTCTCCTGCCCCACGCCCGGCAATGCCAGCAGCTTCGGCCGCAGCACCTCCGTGCGCATCGCGGCCAACCGCTCGAACGACCCGCCCGCCTCTGCAAAGAGGAAACCCAGAAACGCGCGAATCGCCGCCGTCTTCCGCACCATGTATCCGGAGGGCCGCAGCAGCACGCGCAGTTCCTCCTCCGGCGTCGCCAGCAGTGCCGCGGCGTCGAGCGCCTCGCGCTCGCCTGCACTCCCAATGAGCCCGCGCTCGTGCAGATTACCCAGTGACCGCTCCACCGCCCGCCACGAGGTGTTCTGCGTCAGATAAGCGCCCAGCGTAATCTCCAGCGGCGTCTCACCGGGCCACCAGTGCTGCGGCCCATAGGCGTCCATCAGCCGCTCATACATCGCGCGCAGCATCGCCGCCTCGCGCGAGACGGCGGCCGGATCGGATTTGTTAAGCCGCGGCATCAGACAATAAGAATCTTTCCCATTGGAAGTTTCTGTCAGGAGCGAAGCACATGGCAAAACAGCCCGCGACTCATGCAAGCCCGTGCGGATGGCGCACCCACACCCGCTACCTCGAAATGCACACCCGCAAGCGTTACGAGATGGTCCACATCACCGATGAGGTCGAGCGCATCGTCCGCGAGAGCGGCGTCGACGACGGACTCTGCTTCGTTTCGCCCATGCACATCACCGCGGCCATCTACGTCAACGACAACGAGAGCGGCCTCATCCACGACATCGGCGAATGGCTGGAAAAACTCGCTCCGGCGAAGCCCGACTATCGCCACCATCAGACCGGCGAGGACAACGCCGATGCCCATCTGAAATCGCTCCTCCTGCATCACGAGACCACCGTGCCTGTCACCGATGGCCATCTCGACCTCGGTACCTGGCAGCGCATCTTCTACGCCGAGTTCGACGGCCAGCGCACCAAACGGGTCATCGTAAAAGTGCTTGGCGTGGGTCCTGCAGCCGATAAGTAACCTTTAACGAAAGCTTCCTTGCGAATGGGCATAAAGTTGCCTGCCCTCCTGCCGATAAATGCTCCAGTAAGAAGTCCAGCAAGACAACGGTTCCCTTCACAAAGTGCCCACGAGCATGAGTGATCCAGGAGCCTCCTCACTTCAGGACCAACAGGAGCCGACCGCTATGTCAATGGGTGTATTGAACAACATCGCCGCAACCTATGCTGCGAACAACCTGAGCAATACGCAGTCCAGCCTGCAGAACGTGCTCACGCAGCTCTCTTCCGGTTCGCGCATCAACTCCGGCGCGGACGATGCCGCGGGTCTCTCGCTGGCCGACGGCCTTCAGGCCAACCAGTCCGCACTTACCCAGTCCGCCAGCAACGTGAGCCTGGGCGTGGGCCTGCTGCAGACCGCCGATGGCGCGCTCTCCCAGGTGAACAACCTGCTGAACCGCGCAGTCACGTTGGCCACCGAGGCGGGCAACGGCACGCTGAACACCGCGCAGTCCGGAGCAGCCAACCAGGAGTATCAGTCGATCCTGGCCGAGATCAACAACATCGGGTCTGCCACCACTTATAACGGGCAGGCCGTCTTCGGCACGACTACTACACCGGCAAGCTTCTCCATCTACACCAGCGATGGCACGGCTACCGGCACATCAACGGACACGCTCAGCATTGCGGCGCTCTCCAGCGCAAAGGTCGGCGATTCGGGGGGCACCATCGCCTCCGGCGCCGGAAACGCCATCACCTACACGGTTGGCACCAGCACGGATCTGAGCACCACGAGCCTCACCGGCGCCACCACTGCAGCCGCCACCGCAAACGCGCAGGCGGCGCTCACCGCCATCACCGCCGCCATCAGCGGCGTGGCTGGACAGCGCGGCTACCTCGGCTCGCAGATCAACACGCTGAACTCGATCGCCAGCGTCGAGACCACGCAGAGCGAGAACCTCGCATCGGCTTCGAACTCCATCATGGCCACCGACTACACCAAGGCCACATCGGAGCTGTCGAAGTACCAGATCCTGACCCAGACCGGTATCAGCGCGCTGGCGCAGGCCAACAGCACGCAGCAGGCCGTCACCAAGCTGTTGCAGTAGCACTAGTCAAAGCACAGACGGTGTCGGGTTGTAAATCACTCTGAACGCAGCCGTTCGATCAAGAAACGGCTGCACAGAGCGGATCTCACCACCTCATGGCATCTGTGCTTTGGCTATCATCGTCGTCGCTTCGGGCCGGCGCGTGGAGCATTTCACTGTAGGTGTTTACAAGAGAGCGATTGTCCGCGTGGCCTTTCCGTCAAGAAAAGCCACAGTTCGCGAAACTTGGCTGCACATAGCAACAGTGAAATGCTCAAGCCTCGTGGCCGCGCGCGGGCCGAAGCGATCTCCATCCATCTCCTACGCCCTTACTTCCGCGGGTGGTCGATTTTGGGCAAGCCACCCGCATTTTTTTCCGCATCCGCCTGCACCATTCAAGGGAGCGCAGCATGGGAACCATTGGCCTCAGCTTCGGCTCGCCCACCAGCGGGCAGGGCATCGATGTCGCGAGCACGGTCACCCAGATGGTCACGCAGTTGCAGGGTGCAGAAAAGCCCTACAAAAACCAGTTGACCGCGCTGCAGTCGCAGGACACCGTCATCTCCAACCTCGGTAGCCTGCTCTCCACGCTCTCCAGCGATATCACTGCCTTGACCAACCCGGTCGGCGTCCTCTCCGGCAAGCTCGGCTCCAGCTCGGACACCAACACCCTCACGCTGCTCTCCGCCAGCACCACAGCCACCGCCGGCAGCCACACCGTCACCGTGCAGCAGCTCGCTCAGACTTCGACAGAAGCTTCCAGCGCCGTTGCCGCGAGCGACACTCTCAGCGGCTCGTTTGCCTTCCACATCGGCAGCAGCAGCTCGCAGACCGTCTCGGTCGATCCCGCGAACAACACCATCGCCGGCCTCGCCGCAACCATCAACCAGGCCGGCCTCGGCGTCACCGCCAGCGTCGTCACCGACAGCAGCGGCTCGCGGCTCTCGCTCATCAGTCAGACCAGCGGCGCCGCCGGGCAGATCACCATCGACAGCAGCTCGCTCAGCGATTCCGCGAGCGGCACCGTGTCCCTCATCGCAGGACAGCCCGGTCAGGACGCCAAACTCATGGTCGACGGCATTCAGACCACCAGCGCCAGCAACACCATCACCGGCGCCATCGCCGGCGTCACCATGCAGTTGCTCGGGACTTCCGCCTCTCCCACCACTCCCGTTCAGGTCCAGATCGATAACGACACTGCGTCGGTTACCAGTGCACTCTCCACAATGGTCAAGGACTACAACTCGGTCATCTCCGCGCTCTCCGCGCAGGAAGGCAAGACCGCCAGCGGCAACGCCGAGCCTCTCTTCGGGTCGCCGATCATTTCGCAGTTGCAGCAGATGCTCTCCGGCGCACTCACCACGCCCTCCGGCACCTCGCTCACCTCGCCCACGCAGATCGGCCTTTCGCTCAACGGCGACGGCACGCTCTCGCTCAACACTGACCAGCTCTCGACCGCGCTCAACGACAACTACTCCGGCGTGCAGGCACTCTTTCAAAACACCAACAGCTTCGGCCTGAATCTCGAGCAGGCCGTCAACAGCGCGGGTACCGGCTCTACGACCAGCATCCTCACCCAGTCGCAAAAAGCCAACAGCACCGCGGAATCCAGCCTCAGCAGCACCATCAGCACGATGGATGCGCGCATCGCCACGCAGCAAACCAGCCTCACCGCCGAATTGAACGCCGCCAACCAGACACTGCAGGAAATCCCCATGCAGCTCAACATGGTCAACGAAATCTACTCCGCCATCACCGGCTACAACCAAAGCCCGAACCATTAAGGATTCGCGATGAGACACTACCATCAAGCAGCGATCGAAAGCGCCAACGGCGTGCAACTCATTGTCGCCCTCTACGACGGCCTGCAGCGTTTCCTCACGCAGGCCGCCGCAGCCTGCGAAGCGGGCGACCAATCGGCCCGCCGCGAAGCTGCGCGCCGCGCTCTCAATATCGTTATCCATCTACAGGCCAATCTCCGCATGGACGTTGGCGGAGCTTCCGCAGAGCGCCTCAGCGACTTCTATACAGCCGTCTTCGCCGACGTCCTGCGCGCCTCCGCAGCCGCCTCGCGCCAGCTCTTCTTGGACACGGCGCGTGAAGTGTACAACGTGCGCGAAGCATGGAAAGTGGCCGCGCAGGATCCTGCCGCGCTCGCCATGATCCCGCTCGATCTGCAAACCAGGCAGGAGCAGTTCAGCCATACAGACCAGCTCGCGAAGACCATCGCCATCCGGCCATCTGCCCTTGACGAGACAAAGGCACCAGCCTGGATCGCCTGACGGGTACCAAACTTAACCTGTCATTCTGAGCGCAGCGAAGAACCTGCAGTTTGTTTGTTCACCCACGAAATCAATGTGAGGGAGCAAAGGAAGCGAACCCAGCATCATGCGCCGCAGGCGCGTGTGTCCGGGACAGCAAGTCCCGCCAAGGCGCAGTCGCCGGGCACAGCGAGTACCTCGAAGAGATGCGATTAAAGAAGAGATGTGATTAAAGCTGAGTCATCCACGAAACCAAATGTGAGCGACCAAAGGGAGCGAACCCAGCGGAATGCGCCACCGGCGCGTGTACCTGGACGGTCAGTCCCCGGCGACGGCCAGCTCTTCTTCGAGTAATTGCTTTTCGTAGAGGCTCGCATAGAAGTGCCCCAGCGACAGCAACTCCTCATGCGTCCCCAGCTCTGCAATGCGGCCGTTCACCAGCACCGCGATCCGGTCCGCATGCCGCACCGTCGAGATGCGATGCGAGATAAAAATCGTTGTACGGTCCCGCATCACCTCACGCAACTGCCGCAGGATCGTCTCCTCCGTGTAC
>DATBCB010000056.1:0-5329 GCA_036270675.1 Acidobacteriaceae bacterium
AGATGGAGAACGAGGCCACCAGCGCTTTTCCGCAGTTCTATGCCGACCGTTTCGGCTGGCAGGAGATGGTCGATCAGATCACGCGCATCGTCAACGGGCTCTCGCCTGCGGACCGCGCCCGTGTCGGCATTCTCTGCTCCAATTACGGCGAGGCCAGCGCCATCAACTTCCTCGGCCACGATTTGCCCTTCGCCATCAGCGGCCACAACAACTATTGGATCTGGGGACCGCAGGGCGAAACTGGCGACGTGATCATCGTGATCAACGGCGCGTCACTTCAGGAGATGCGCAAGTATTACGACTCGGTCGAGATCGCCGGCGTGATGGACCATCCCTACGCGATGCCCTACGAGCACCGCAACATCTATCTCTGCCGCGGACGCAAGGGCAGCATCGTGAAAGACTGGCCGGAGTTCAAGCACTACATCTAGCTCCCAGTCGTGTAGCTCCCAGTCGTGCGAGATTTCGCGGCGCGCACCAGACCAACTCGCGCTACCCTAGCGAAACACTCACAGTTGGAGCCTTCGCCATAGCCGCGCCCGTATCCACCGCCGTCCAACGCGAACATCAGCCACTCGAGCGCGTGCTCGGGCTCTCGCAGTCCACCGCAATCGTTGTCGGCACCATCATCGGCAGCGGCATCTTCCTCGTCCCGCAGGAGATGATGCGCGCCGTCGGCCGCTCGTCTCTGGTCTATCTCGCGTGGGTCGCCGGCGGGATGCTCTCGCTCTTTGGCGCAATGACCTATGCCGAGCTCGCCGCGCGCATGCCCGAGGCTGGCGGCGAGTACGTCTACATCCGCCGCGCCTATGGCGATCTGCCCGCCTTTCTCTATATGTGGACCTGGTTCGCTGTCGCCAAGCCCGCGTCGATCGCCACGGTTACTATCGGACTCGCCCGCACTCTCGCACTCTTCCCCTCGCTCAAGTGGCTCGACCACACCGCCATCGGCGCGCCCATCCCTCTCGCCTGGTCGCAGCTCTTTGCCATCGCCATGACCTGGCTCATGACCGGCCTCAACTACATCGGCATCCGCCGCGCGGCAAACTTCCAGCTCGTCTTTACCTGGCTCAAGGTGGTGCTGGTGCTGGTCATCGCCATCACCTGCTTCGCCAGCGCGCACGGCCTCGCCGCAAACTTCGGCACTGTCTTTACCGGTGCGGAGGGCGGCTTCGCCGGATTCATGGTCGCGCTCATCGCGGCGCTCTGGGCCTATGACGGCTGGAACGACCTCAACATGGTCGCGGGCGAAGTCCGCAATCCGGAGCGCAACATACCCCTCGCGTTGCTTTTCGGCGTCGGCATCGTCGGCTTCCTCTACATCTCCGTCAACGCGGCCATTCAGTACATACTGCCCGCCGCAGCGGTTGCTGGATCGCCGCGCCCCGCAGTCGCGGCGGTCAGCGTCGTGCTCGGAGCGACAGGCGCAACGCTCGTCACGGCAGGCATGGCGCTTAGTATCTTCGTCACGCTGAATGGCACCATCATGTCCGGCGCGCGTATCCCCTTCGCCGCCGCGCGCGATGGCCTCTTCTTCCGGAAGGTCGCGGAGCTGAGTCCTCGCTTTGGCACGCCCGCGCCGTCGCTGGTTTTGCAGGCTTCGTTGAGCACGCTGCTGCTGCTCGCCGTCGGCCGCTTTCAGCAGCTCTTCGAGCTTGCCATCTTCGCCGAATGGCTCTTCTACATGATCGCGTCCAGCACCATCTTCGTGCATCGCCGTCGCGCCGCCGCAGAAAGTGCCACCACCTTCCGCATGTGGGGATATCCCGTGCTGCCGGCGCTCTTCATCACAGCGGCTGCCGTGGTGCTCGTCTACAGCTACCAGAGCAACCTGCGCAACTCACTGCTCGGCACCGCGATCATTCTGGCGGGCATCCCTCTCTTCTACCTATTCAAGCTGAGGGCGAGGCCGTAGGTCTGGCGCTTGGTGCTTATGCAGCTGTCCGCAGTTTCTGTGCCCGCACCAGCAAGGGGGCTTCTCTTGCGTTGCGTTTTTCTCGCACCACAGGCTGCAGTACTCCTTCCCCTCCGGAACCGCACACATGCACTTGATATGGGCACATTGCACCTGCATACACCACCCCCCGTGCCATTGGATGCCGCAGCAGAAACAGGGCAGGCTCACATCGCGCCCAAAACGGCCAACGTTTCTTGCTATCAAAAGTTAACGATGCTTTGACCCCCGCCGAGCGCTATTTGGCAAGAGCACCTCGGCATATAAAAGCGACCTCCGTAATGCTGCGTTTGTGGGATCACAGGGAGCAACCTACGTGGAAGCGACAGGTAGCAACTTCCACGTTTCAATGGACTTGCCATGATTTCTCTGGATCTCACCCGCGTAGCGCCCATCGCCGACCGGAACAAGCTGCATCTGGTCAAGGGTTGCATCGTCTCTGTCTGCCATCACTGCAAAAAGAGCCTCCTGCGCAAGAGCCTGCTGCGCTGCAATGAATGCCGGCACGACTTCTGCCCCAACTGCCTGGATGCCTGCCGCTGTTACACACAGGGCGGCTTCCGCGTCGGATCGCGCCGCCGGGAGCCCCGGCATCTGGCTCTGGTCACCGGAGCCATGCCCCAGACCTTCCGCCAGAGGTAACCGTCAGCGTTTCCTATTCTGGGAATGAGTCCCGATTCGGGAATTCAACCCGACACAACGGCCGCTTCCCACGGCGCCATCAAGACCGGCGCCGCACACACTCCTCATAGAGCCGCAGATACTCCCCCGCCGGCTCCCGCCACGAGTAGTCCTTTGCCATCCCATTCCGCTGCAGCGTCTGCCAGACCGCCTTGTCCCCGAAGCAAGCGAGGGCACGATCCAGCGCAGCCATGAACGCCGCCGGTTCGTAGGGATAGAACTTGAAGCCTGTCCCTGTCTGCGCCGCGGGGTTCCATTCTTCGATCGTGTCGTCCAGCCCACCCGTCGCATGCACCACCGGCACCGTCCCATACTTCAGGCTGTAGATCTGGCTCAACCCGCACGGCTCGTATCGGGACGGCATCAGGAACATATCGGCGCCCGCCTCGATCTTGTGCGCCATGGTGTCGTCGTAGGCCACCTTCACCGCGTTGCGCCCAGGATAACGTTCCGCGAATGAGCGAAACAGCCCCTCGTAATAAGCCTCGCCCGTGCCCAGCACCACCAGCACCACATCGCGCGTCATCAACTCCGGCATGATCTCGGCCAGCAGGTCGAATCCCTTCTGCGTGGAAAGCCAGGAGACGATCCCCAGCACCGGCGTGTTGTTGTCACCGCTCTTCAATCCAAAGCCGTGCAGCAGGTCGCGGCGGCAGTCGCGCTTGCCCTGCATCCGCTCCGGCGTGTAATGCGCGGCGATCTTGCCGTCTTTCTCCGGATTCCATTCGTCGTAATCGACGCCGTTCAAAATGCCCTTCAGATCGGCAGACCGCTTCTGCAGCACCCCTTCGAGGCCCGCGCCGAACTCGCGCGTCTGGATCTCCTGCGCATAACGCGGGCTTACCGTGCTCAGCGTGTCCGCGTAGATGATTCCGCCCTTCAGGAAATTCGCCTGCCCGTAGAACTCCAAGCCATCGACGGTGAAGACGTCCCACGGCAGATCCAGCCGCTCGATGATCTGCGACGGAAACAGTCCTTGGTGCTCCGCGTTGTGCACCGTCAGCAGGCACGGCACCCTCCGCAGCGCCGGGTCGAAGTAGTAGAGGGAGCGCAGCATCACCGGTATCAGCGACGCATGCCAGTCATGCACGTGGAATAAATCCGGCACACCGAGCTGCTTCGTGGCCTCGATCACCGAGCGGCAGTACAACCCAAAGCGCTCGGCGTTGTCGCTGTACTCGCTGCCCTGCACGCCGTACAGTCCCTCGCGATCGAACAGCTCCGGACAATCGAAGAAGTAGAACTGCACGCCGTTGCGCACGCCGCCATCCAGCACGGTCACGAAGCGGTTATAGGAGTGGAAAGGAATCGTAATACTGGAGATCGCGACGCGACGTTCCTTCATGTGCTTCTGCACCTGGCGGTAGTACGGCAGGTACACCGTTACCTGATGTCCCTGGCGCGCTATCTCGCGCGGCAGTGCTCCCACCACATCGGCCAGGCCGCCCGTTTTTGCAAACGGCACGCACTCCGAGGCCGCGTACACAATATGCATTCCCGCTCCGCCCCTCTACACTGCAAATGCTGCCGTCTTCTTCCACTTGAAGCAGCTTGCAATCAAATTGTTGAATCCGATTCTATCCGGCTGGCAGCCACGCCCGAACAAATGCGGAAGAAACCCAGGCTCGGTCAGAACTTCCTAGTAGATGCAGATGCGTGCCGCCGCGTCGTCGCCGCGCTCGGCGACATTGCGCAGGATGCCGTTCTCGAGATCGGCCCGGGGAGCGGCGCCATCACCCGCCTGCTCGCCCACCGGGCGGGACACCTCACTCTGATTGAGTTCGACTCCACGCTCGCCGCGGCACTCGCCAGCGAGTTCGCCGCATCGCAGAACGTCGAAGTCCGCCACGCCGATATCCTCACCCTGAACGTTTCTGCGCTGGCACACGAGCGAGCACGCAAGCTCACCGTCGTCGGCAACCTGCCCTACTACATCACCTCGGATATCCTGCTTCATCTGGTCGCGCATCACGCCGCCATCGATCGTGCCGTCCTCATGGTGCAGCGCGAAGTCGCCGAACGCGTCACCGCCTCGCCCGGCTCCCGCGACTACGGCATACTCAGCGCGACCATGCAGCTCTACGGCACAGTCGAGCTCCTTTTCACTCTCCCGCCCAGCGCCTTCGCGCCCCCGCCCGAGGTCTATTCCAGCGTCTTCCGCTTCCGCGTGCAGCCCCGCCTTGAGGAGCTAGGCATCACTCCCGAACGGTTCTTGCCCTTTCTGCGCGCCAGCTTCGCGCAGAAGCGCAAGACCTGGGCCAACAATCTGCGCAGCGCAGGCTACAAGACCGACGCCATCTCGTCATCCCTCGTCGCAACCGGTCTCGACCGAAACGTGCGCGCCGAGGCTATCGATCTCCCCCACATGGCCGCCGTCTTCCGCGCACTCGGCAACTCCTGACAAAGCAAAAGCGGCGAGGAGGGATCCCCGCCGCTTGTACTCCGACAGTCCCGTTCTAGCGATGTCCTACACCGCCGCCCCCGTGCGGCACACTGGCCGGCGGTGCCGAGGGGTGCGCAACGGGCGGCGGTGAGTAGCTACGTGGCGCGGGAGTGTACATCCTTGGCGCAGGCATCGCCGGTCGCCCCGTTTGTATCGGTGGCGCTGGCCGGAAGATCGGCCGCGGCGACACCACTATTGGTGCCCGCGAAACCGGACCAGCGCCGCCCGAAGTCGTCTCAACAGGCGGCAGC
>DATBCB010000057.1:0-2867 GCA_036270675.1 Acidobacteriaceae bacterium
GCGAGGATGGATTCGAGGATGGCGGGAATGTCTTCCTTATGCTCCCGCAGCGGTGGCATATGGATGTTGAAGACATTGAGCCGGTAGAAGAGATCGGCGCGAAGGTGGCCATCGTCGACCGCCTCGCGGGGATCCTTGTTAGTGGCGGCGAGAACGCGCACATTGGTCGTCTTCTCGATCTTCGCGCCTAGCCGGCGGAGCCGCTTTTCTTCGATCACACGCAGCAGCTTGGCCTGGGTGCCGACCGGCATCTCGCAGATCTCGTCGAGCAGCAGGGTGCCTTCCTCGGCCAGCTCGAAGCAGCCTGGGCTGCGCTCGATGGCGCCGGTGAAGGCGCCCTTTTCGTAACCGAAGATCTCGGCTTCGATGAGCGTCTCCGGGATGGCGGCGCAGTTGACGGCGACGAAGGGCTTGGGCTTGCGCGGGCTCAACTCGTGCAGGGTGCGGGCGACGACTTCCTTGCCGGTGCCGCTTTCACCAGTGATGAGCACGGATACGTTGCTTGGGGCGACACGCTCGATGAGGGCGAAGATGTCCTGCATCTTTTTGGAGGAACCGACGAGCGAGCCGAGCACACCTTTTTCGCGCAGCTTGCGGCGGGTGAAGTCGAGCTCCTGCTCGGTCTCGCGCTGGCGCGAGGCGTTGGCCAGGATCATCTTGAGGCGTGTGGGATCGACCGGCTTCTGGATGAAGTCATAGGCGCCGAGCTTCATGGCTTCGACGGCGCGATCGATGGAGCCCTGGGCGGTGAGCAGGATGACGCACTGCTTGTCTGCGAGTTCGCTGAGACGGTTCAGCAGTTCGATGCCATCCATGCGCGGCATCTTCATATCGGTGACGATGATGCCCGGCTGCCAGGCCATCACCTTCTCGAGTGCTTCGGCGCCGTCGCGCGCGGTCTCTGTGCGATATCCCCATCCGGAAACAAGTTCAGCCAGCCCCATCAGTGCGTGGAGCTCGTCTTCGACGATCAGTACCTTCTCACCTGCCATTGCTTAACTACTCTCTACTCTCAAAAATAAAAATGGTGTTTCATTTGTGTCATTGTTGTCTGCATGCTAGTTACTGCTGGAATACCCTGTTTGGCGCGGCATTCCCAAAACGGTCAAACCCAGGAGACGGCGGACGCATCTCTATTAGGTTAATCCTATGTTAGACCTCGAAGTGGCTCCTGCGGAGCTGAAGACGATACTGGCGGCCGAAGGGCGGCCGTTTCTGCTGGATGTGCGGGAGCCGTGGGAGACGACCGCGGTCGGATTCCCCGGGGCGCGCACGATTCCCATGGGGGATGTTCCCGCGCGGGCGCACACGGAGCTCGATCCGGATGGACGGATCGTGGTGATCTGCCATCATGGCGTGCGCTCGCTGAATGTGGCGAACTGGCTGCGGAATCAGGGGTTTGAGCACGCGCAGTCGCTGCGCGGCGGGATCGATGCCTGGTCGCGGGATGTGGATCCTGGGGTGCTGCGGTATTGAAAAGCAGGAAGTCGGCAAGAGGCGCTCGCGCCGGCTCCGTTCACGGTCCTGATCGGCGGGTCTGATGGAACGCACATTTCAAACGCGGGATGTGGGGTACCCGGCACCCGGTTCGGCTCGGCTATGATCGCTCCGGTAACGAACATATCGGAGTGAGCGATCTTTATGTCCAGTGCGGCAATTGATTTTGCGCGCCAGAACCAGGGGCGGTTTCTTGAGGAACTGAAGGGGCTGCTGCGGATTCCGAGCATCTCCACCTTGCCTGAGCACAATGGCGATACGCGTCGCGCGGCGGAGACGCTGGCGGCGGAGATGCGGCGCATTGGCCTCGAGAAGGTGCGGCTGATTGAGACAGGCACTGACAGCAACGGTGGTGGTGGGAAGGCGGGGCATCCGCTGGTGTATGGCGAATGGCTGCATGCGGCAGGGAAGCCGACGGTGCTGTGCTATGGGCACTACGATGTGCAACCGCCCGATCCGCTGGACGAGTGGCTGACGCCCCCCTTCGAGCCGGCCGAGCGCAACGGCAATCTCTTTGCGCGCGGCGCGGTGGACGACAAAGGGCAGATGTACATGCACCTGAAGGCGCTGGAGTCGCTGTTCGAGACGGACAGGAATGGGGCAGGCGGGGGCAAGCTGCCGGTGAATGTGCGGGTGATTGTCGAGGGCGAGGAGGAGGTTGGCGGGGAGGGAATTGCCAACTTCGTGCGCGAGCATCCGGAGGAATTGAAGGCAGACTTCGCGCTGGTGTCGGACACGGAGATGTTTGCGCCGGAGCTGCCGACCTTGTGTGTGGGGCTGCGCGGGATGATCTACACCGAGATCGAGGTGCGGGGCGCGAAGACGGATCTGCACTCGGGCATGTATGGCGGGGCGGCGCCGAATCCGTTTGTCGCGCTCGCACATATCATTGCCGGACTGAAGGACCGCGAGGGGAAGATTCTGATTCCGGGTTTCTATGACGATGTAGAGGTGCCATCGGCGGAGGAGAAGGCGGCGTGGAAGCGGCTGCCGTTTGACGAAGAGCATTACCGCGCGACCGAGGTGGGCTCACCGGTGCTGACGGGCGAAGCGGGCTACTCGGTGCTGGAGAGAACGTGGGCGCGGCCGACGCTCGATGTGCATGGCATGCCGGGCGGCTTTACCGGCGCGGGGGCGAAGACGGTGATCCCGGCGCGGGCGGTGGCGAAGGTGTCGATGCGGCTAGTGCCGGCGATGACCCCGAAGAAGACGTTTGCACAGTACAAGTCATTCGTGGAATCGCTGACGCCGAAGGGCGTGACCGTGGAGGTGCGGCTGATCCACTCCGCCGATCCGCTGGTCATCCGGACGGACAATCCTTATGTGACGGCAGCCGAGGCGGCGATGCGCGAGGTCTTCGGGAGAGAGAC
>DATBCB010000058.1:0-6719 GCA_036270675.1 Acidobacteriaceae bacterium
ATCGAGAAGCGGTACGTCGTCAGGCCAAGATCGGTCATCAGCCCGATGTCTTCCTTGTAGTGGTGATAGTGATCGTCCGCCACATCGCCCGTGTCGCCGTTGTGCGTCTTGCCCGGCGTGTGCGAAAACGTGTCCCAGATCGACGGCCCTCGCCCATCCTCGTGCACCGCGCCCTCCACCTGATACGAGGCCGTCGCCGATCCCCACAGAAATCCCTCAGGAAATTTTCTTGGTGTACTGCCATCCGGTGCACTGCCCCCGGCCGCGCCGCTACTTTGCGCTCCCGCCGCCGCTCCACCGGGAAGAGTTGCTGCACCCGCAGCCGCACCCAGCAACTGTCCAAATTTCCGTCTCGATATCCGATCTGTCATTCCGTCGCTCTCCGCTCCCCTGTCCATCACATCACTGGAAGTCTACAGCACGAATCGTTATTGTTGCTTTTTCCTGATGCACGAGCGCGATCCTGTTCTCTCGCTCACCCCGATCCTATCGCGCAAAAAAGAGACCCGCGATCTGCGGGTCTCTTTCTCTTCAAATCGGACAGTTATCAATGACGATCATCGTCACGGTGATCATCGTCACGGTCGCGATGCCCGTTGTAAATGTTCTGCATACCCACCTGATAGCCCCTGCGGAACGCCTCGCGATACTCGTGCCGCTCGTGACCGCCAACACTCGGGTGTCGGTACTCATCGCGGTTCTCCACATTCGGCGGACGATGGTTCTGAAAATCTCTCCGCGCGCCCTCAATGCCGTCGTGGAATCCGCGCCGCGCGATGTCGTCGCGATAGTCACCTGGAGCCTGTGTCCACGGCTGGTTGTAATATCCCGGGGGTGGCGGTCCCTCCTGCGCCTTCGCTCCGGCCACTCCGATTGTGGTCAGTCCCAGACCGATCAGTACCGCCATCATTCCCAATCGTGCTCGCATGTACCCTCCTTGCCTTTCCTGTTGCACGTCCACTACCGCGAGAAACTCGCTCCCTAGAGCATCTCGCTCCGTAGAGCACCTCGCTCCGTAGAGCATTACGATGGGCCCGTTCCCGCTGCCGTTGCACCTCATCCGCAAACACCCTGATGCCGGTGCGGCCCATCTGAACGTATCAACCCCACGCCGCGCCAAATGTGGCGCATGACGCTACTCTCCTCACCACAAATCTGCCTAAATCACAGGCAACCAAAATCATGAGCTGAAACAAACGTGAGCGACCAAAGGAAGCGAACCCCACCACTCGCGCCGGAGGCGCATCCGCCTGTGCGGTCAGCACCGCCGTTGCCAGTGCGGCCGGTCCCTGCCATGCTGACGTCATGGCTATCCGCACCTTATCCACCCGCGAGGTCTATCGCAACAACTGGCTAAGCGTCCGCGAAGACGGTATCGAACGCGCGAACGGCACCCGCGGCATTTATGGCGTCGTCGACAAGCACGACTGCGCCGCCATCCTCCCCATCGACGGCGACCACATCTGGTTAGTCGAGCAGTACCGCTACACCATCGGCGAGCGCGCGCTCGAGCTGCCGCAGGGCGGCTGGGAATCGGAAATCGACGACCCCGAAGCACTCGCCCGTGGCGAGCTGCGTGAAGAGACCGGCCTCGTCGCCGGCCGCATGACCGAGCTGCCCTGGATGTGGATCGCCTACGGCTTCGCTCGCCAGCGCCAGCACATCTTCGTCGCGGAAGATCTCACCCCCGGCCCATACGAACGCGACCACGAAGAAGCCGACATGGAAATCGTCCGCCTTCCCATCACCGCCTTCGAAGAAAAACTCCGCACCGGCCAGATCCGCGATGTCTGCACCATAGCCGCGTGGGGAGCCTACCAGCTCTGGCTGAAATCAAATCGCTAACAAAACCGGGTGCCCCACATCTCGCGTCTGAAATGTGGCCTCACAACTTAGTCGCGAAGCCATCTGTTGTAAAAGTCAACAAAAACGCCCACCGACTCGGAAGAATCGGCAGGCGCAATTCTTACTAGTATTGCGAATCAGTCCAGGCGTTGCACGATCGGACAATTGATCGTGAATCCCGAGCTTCCAAACGCCGCGCCGCCCGGCCCGGTAATCAGACCGTCCTGCACGAACGTCAAGATTTGGAATTCCTCGCGCAACTGGCCGCGAAATCCCCGGCTGATCGCGTCTGGGGTCCACTCATAGAGCTGCGCATCCCAGGCTGGGCTGTAGTCGAGAGCAATGGTCGGAATGCCGCCCAGAACATTGTTCGGCCTGAATCCATCCGCAAGGTCTGCCGACAATCCCTGCCGCAGCGGATTGTCGCAGCTCTCCGACTCCGGTCCGTTCGTCGCGAGGAAGATACGCTCGATGGGACTTGAGAAGCTGTCATCATGACCCAGCACCAGCTTGCTCATCAGCGGAGCAAACGTGTTGTGCTCGATCGACGCGGCCAGCGGAATGCTCGCATCCATCGACAAGTACCACACCGGCCGTCCGAAGCTGAAGCCGTTGATCAGGTTCAGCGTCACCGTCATGTTCGCCGGATCGATCGCCACCACCTGATCGTGCACCTTGGAGTAGTCCACGCCGCCGTTGGGAAAGCTGATCTGACTCGCATCCACACCGAACGCCACTATCGGCGCGTTGTAGATCACATTCGCCGCATTCTCGATGCGCACAAACGGGCTGTAGTTCGCATCGCCCACTTCGCCCGGCGTAAACGACTTCGGCGGAAATTCTGCTCCGGTCGGTCCGGGCACAATGTTCCTGTTCGGCGCAAAGTTCACCGTCCCCTTATCAAAGACGATATTGCCGTTCGCATCCAGGTTCCCTGTTCTGGCTGCATTGGAGGCGAAGGTCAGCTTCGCGGAATAATTCAGCCCCAGCTCCGCCGCCACTCCCTGGTCGTCCACATCAGTCAGGACGTACCAGACATTCTTCTTCGTGCCCTTCAATGTGCCCTTGTAAAGCGGAACCGTGATGGTTCCATGCGCCGCATCCACGGTGCCGGACTTCAACAGTTGCACTGGTCCCACCAGGCTTGGGTTCGTTGTGGACGGAGACGGGCCGAAGTACGAGAGAGGCACGGATGCCCCTACGGACGGCGGCGCGGGAAATAGATCGCAGCCCGGCCCAGGACCGATCGGCCCTGGGCCCGGTCCCTGTGCGGAATTGAAGGTGGTCGGCTCTACTGTCGACGCCGACGAGTTTTCCACGTTCGCCGAAGGCGCCGCCGGGGCGCGCTTTGCTCGAAGGTGAACTGCCATTGCATCGGATGAGATGGGCGGTTTCGCTACAGTTTGAGCGACTCCCGCGAGAGGTGACATCGCGCCGACACCAGCAATGAGTGTCAGCAGGCCCCGCGTAACTCTGATCATCTAACTGCTCCTTGATTCTGTAAGAGGGAAATCGTAACTATGGACTTGCATTTGCGGATTTGCATGCGCACACACGACCGAGCAGTCGTGACCCGAGGCCACGCCTCATTCCCGTGAATCGAAATACGCAGCGATAGGAGTCGCAGCGCGGAGGAAGGTTACAGCTCAAATCGCAATAACAGATGCGACACTTCGATATTCATAAGCCTGTAAATTTGCCACTTTGCGCCTGAAAGGTCGTCTACCCCGACAGAATGCTCGCGGCCTGCCGGCCACCTCGTCATGACCTTTGGCGGACCGGCACTGTATTCCAACAACTTCGCCTTGCCCCGTCTGCTAACCAAATCTGAATCAGAGTCGCTCCGCGCCGCCTAACCCCGATGCACCGACCTACCCGCGTAGCGCATAATTTCCGAGATGACATTCAGTCCCGCCTCGAGCAAATCCACGATGATTCGCCGATGCCTCCTCAGCATCCTGATTGTGCTATTCACAGTTACGATTAGAGTCACCGCCGAAGAACCCCTCAAGACCACCATCTGCCAGCTGAAGAAAGATCCGCCCGCGTACAACCACAAGCTGGTCGAGATCACCGGCTTCGCCACCCACGCCTCGCACGACTTCACCATCTACGATCCCAAGTGCCCTTCCTGGCCCGCCATCTGGCTTGAATACGGCGGCACCATCAACTCCGGCACCGTGAACTGCTGCAAAACTCTGAACGACCGCCATCGCTCTCAGCAGCTCGTAGTCGATGACATCACCATCCCCCTCACCGTCAATCAACAGTTCCAGGACTTCGACAAGTCCATCCAACCGCCGCTCCCCGCCGGCCAATCCGGCGCAGTGGAGCACGCCACGCTGATCGGCCGTTTCTTCGCCGGCCAGCGCATGCAAGACCCCGACAACGGCCACTACTGGGGCGGCTATGGATACATGGGCTGCTGCAGCATGCTGGTCATCCAGGAGGTGAAAGACCCCGACACCCACTGGCGTGCCGACCTGGACTACGGTGAGTCCAATGAGAAGCTGGACTTCTCTCCGCAAGGCTGTACCTTGCGCATGCTGCTTCCCGAAGAGCAGGATGCCGCGCTGCTGCAGGCGCAGCGCGATGCGGACAGCGGAACCCGCGACTGGGCCTTCACCGATCCCGCGCGCGTCGCCGCAGACACGCTCGCCAAAACCGCCCACCTCGGTCACGATGCAGCCGCAATGAAGCTCACCCACGACTCACCCGCGCGCAAGACCTACGAATGGAAATCGGCTGGAAGCTCCAAGAGCTACATGGTCGTGGTCAGCCGGCCCTATTGGCTCTCCTTCTATGCGCACGATCCCAGCCGGGTCGCCTGGGTCGCAGCCATCGCCTACGAAAGCACATGCAGCGGCATCACAGAGTGACTTGGCACAAAAACGCGTGCCCGGTCGTGATCTACCGCTACACCGACCCCCGCATCCGCCAAGCCAGCCCGCACCACAACGCGATCCCCGCAAGCTGCGCCAGCGCGGTCCACTCCGCCACCCGCCATGCCGCATCCCCGTGTGACGCCACTGCCCCCGCCACCAGCAAGCAGCACAGCAGCACCGCGCCCGCCAGCATCGCATTGCGCCCGTAGTGCGTCCGCCGCGGCAGCCATCCAGCCTCCGGGGCCGGCCGCGCCTTCCGCTCCGGCAGCCGCGCCATCACCCGAGCCGCAAAGTCCGCCGGCACCACCACCGCGGGTGCCCGCTCCAGCGCGCGTGTGATGCGTTCCTCGTCATGCATCTCCGGCATCGTCACTCGGCCTCCCTTCGCCCCATCTTCACCGCTGTTGTTGTCCCGATCAATGCACGCAGCCGCGCGCGTCCCCGATGCAGATGCGTGCGCACCGTCCCGATCGGCATCGCCAGCACCGCCGCAATCTGTTCATAGCTGCGCTCCTCCTGATGGTAGAGCACCAGCACCGTCCGCTGCATCGCGCTCAACTCTCCCAGCGCGCGCTCCACTCCATCGGCGAATTCGCGCTCCAGCAACTGCTCCTCGGCATTCGGCGATGGATGGCGCAGCCGCTCGCCCCACTCCTCCGCTTCATCTGCCAGCGATCGCAGCGGCCGCTCCTCGCGATGCCTCCGCCGCAGCTCGTCCTGCGCCACATTCACCACAATGCGATAGAGATAGGTCGACACCAGCGCTTCTCCACGAAACGACGGCAGCGCGCGATACAGCCGCAGAAAACAATCCTGCGCCAGGTCGTCCAGCCCTTCGCGCGTGCCCAGCAGCCGCAGAAGCGTGCGGAAGACCGTCGGCGCATGTGCTTCCACCAGCGCCCGAAAGCGGGCATCTCCATCTACCGGCGCGGTCGTCAAGACAGGTTCCTGCACGGAAGTGAGCACCTGGGAATGCACGTGGCAGAGTAAGACCGGCCATGAGCCGGAAAGTTTCACGCGCAAATTTTTTTTCCCCCGGTGAAACTCCGCCGCGCCGCGCCAGTCTAACGCCGCCAGTAACAGCAATGCCCAGCTCTTTTCCGGGAATGCTCCCGGGAATGCTCAGGGAATGCTCAAAAGGAGACGTTCATGAACTACTTCCTCTCGCCCTTCATCGTCCCCGTCGCCGGCTGCGCCATGATTCTCGGCATCGTCGCCTTCGGCGTCTATTCGGAGATCGATCAGCGCCGCCTCCGCTCCCAGGAGCGCATGACGCTGCTCGCCCGCGGCATGCCGATCGAGGACATCGAGCGCATCCAGCGCCAGGCCACCAATGAGGATGCCGTCGATCCCCTGCGCACCATGAACAACATTCGCCGCACCGCCATGATTCTGCTTTCCTCCGGCCTGGGCGTCGTCCTCTTCGGCGTGCTGCTCGCCCTCATCCTGCAGATCCGCGTGCTGCTCATCGTGCCCGCCGCCGGACTCATCCCCGCTGCCATCGGCGTCGGCTTCTGGATCGACTACAAACTGCAAGCGCGCGATCTGGCGCGCTTCGGCCTCGAAGTCGATACCACCGCCACCACCCGCAAATAACCACACCCATGCCCCAGGCCGCCTCCCCGGAACCGGACCGGCCGCGTCGCGTGTCCCGCCGAATTCTCTTTTCGGGAAAGAGAGCCCACCCATACAACGTGATCGCGATTTCCTCCGTCACACTCCATGCACCCTCAGGTAAACAAGTTGAGCCCAGAGTCGGCACAAGATAGGCTGTCCTTCCCGAATCATTCTTCAGGAAGCCGAATGACAACCGTTACCCATCCGCCCAGTCAATCCAGTCAATCCAGTCAATTAGGACGCAAGCTCGAATTGGTGGTCCAGACCGGGCTGCTCCTCACCAGGAGCCCTGACCTGGAATCCATCGTGCAGGCTGCTACGGATGCCGGACGCCAGCTTTCCGGCGCCCAGTTCGGAGCCTTCTTCTACAAC
>DATBCB010000059.1:0-1693 GCA_036270675.1 Acidobacteriaceae bacterium
TCGCCAGGATCGGCATCATAGATACGCGCAATCAATCCCACCAGCGTCGACTTCCCCGAGCCCGTCGGCCCCACCAGCGCCAGGCTGGTGCCCGCCGGTATCTCCAGATTGATATCGTGCAGCACCTCCACCGGCTTGCCCTCGGTATTCGTGTACGCGAAATTCAAGTGGCGAAATTCGATCTTGCCCTTCAGCCGTGTCTCCGGCCCTAACGTCGTATCCGCCGCCGCATCGTCAATCGTGGGCTTGTCCGTCATCAGTTCGTGAATCCGGATCACCGAAGCCGTGCCACGCTGCACCAGGTTCACCACCCATCCCAGCGCAATGATCGGCCATGTCAGCATCATCATGTAGGTGTTGAAGGCAACAAACTGACCCACCGAAATCCGGTGCGAGAGCACCTCGTGCCCGCCCACCAGCAAGGTGATCGCGAGCGACAGCCCCAGGATGAATTCCAGCGTCGGCCACAGCATGCCCATCAACTGCACCAGCCGCAATCCGCGCCGCACATTCTCCCGGTTCGCCGTCTCGAAGGAGGCGATCTGCGCCTCCTCCTGCGCAAAGGCCCGCACCAGCCGCGCGCCGGAGAAGTTCTCCTGCGCCTGCGCGGAAATCTCCGAGAACATCGCCTGGATGCGCTCAAACCGCTCTTGGATCTTGCGCCCCATCGTCTGCACCAGAATGCTCGCCAGCGGCAGCGGCACCAGCGCTACTAAAGTCAGGAAGGGGCTGATGCGCAGCAGGAAAAAGACCGCGCCAATCGAAAACAGTACCGTGTTGGCGCTGTACATGATTGCCGGACCCAGCAGTTGGCGCACCGCGTTCAGATCATTGGTCATGCGCGCCATGATGTCGCCGGTGCGATGCTCGGCGTAGTAGCCGGCCGATTGCCTCTCCAGTTGCCGGAAGAGATCGTTGCGCAGATCGAATTCGATATCGCGCGAAATCCCGATCAGGATCCACCGCGTGAGAAAGAGGAAGATCCCCTTGGACAGCGACACCGCCACAATCAACCCGGCGTAGTACAGAATCTTCTGCCGCGTCACCCCGTGGTTCAGGGCGTCGACCGCCGCTCGCAGCACCTGCGGCAGCAGGATCCAGATCGCGTTCGACAGCACTACCGACACGCCGCCCCAGAACAAGCCGCGCCGGTAGCGCTTCAGATAGGGAACCAGCGGCTTCAGTTCAGCAAACATCCGTCCATCCTCACTCTGCTCACCGGTTGTCCTGCTTCTGGGATGCTTCCTGCTGGGACGCCTCGACGTATTGCGCCACCCCGTTGCCAAATGACCAGTCTGCCAGGTCGTTCTCATGCAGGACGATCAGCAGGTCTTCGGGGCGCACTAGCCCCGTCAAACTCATCCGCCGCGCGATTTCCCGGTACAGCGCCTGCTTTTTCTCCGGCGGCCGCCCCCGCCGCAGCGTGATCTCCACAAACACCGGGTGCCCGCTCCGCGCCACCCCCAGATACCCGGGATGGGCAATCAGGTCTCCCGCGGCATGCTCGCGAATCGCCACAAAGCGGTCATTCTCCGGGATCTGGATAGCCGCTCGCAGCGCCTCATAGACCGCGTCGGCCAGCAGGCACTTCTGCTCGCGCGTGCGTCCGGCTTCAATAGAGAGGGTGATGAGGGGCAAGTTTCCTCCTAACAGGGTCGATCATAGGGCGGTCTTAAGTCCGTCATAAAGGTCG
>DATBCB010000060.1:0-2131 GCA_036270675.1 Acidobacteriaceae bacterium
AACAAAGAACGCGTCCGATGTTAGTAGCTGGACCTGTTAGATTGCAAAATTCGTGCGTAGCAATGGCAAAGAGTCTTCGATCAGCTCAACACAGCGAGCCCCGTCGACGCCGCCTGCTCATGGGCGTGGTAGCTCGACCGCACCAACGGGCCCGATTCCACATGCCGGAAGCCCATCTGCATCGCTGCCGCCTTCATCTCCGCGAACTCATCCGGCGTGTAGTAGCGCGCCATCGGCAGATGGTCCTTCGAGGGCCGCAGATATTGCCCCACCGTAAGGATGTCCACACCCACCGCCGCGAGATCGCGGAAGACAGCAAGCAGCTCATCCATCTCTTCACCCAACCCCGCCATGACGCCGCTCTTGGTGATGATCGCAGGATCCAGCCGCTTCGCTGTTGCCAGCAGTTGCAGCGACCGCTCATAGCGCGAGCCGGAGCGCACCGCGCGATAGAGCCGCGGCACCGTCTCCGTATTGTGGTTCAGCACCTCGGGACGCGCATCCACCACCAGACGGATCGCCTCTTCACGTCCCTGGAAGTCCGGCACCAGCACCTCGATTTGGCAGCCCGGCGCCTGCCGGCGCACCTCGTCGATCAGCATCGCGAAGGCGCGCGCGCCGCCCACCACATCGTCGTCTCGGTTCACGCTGGTCACGACGGCATGCTTCAGTCCCAGCGTCGCAATCGCCTCGGCCACACGTCGCGGCTCATCGAAGTCGATCGCCTCCGGCCGCCCTTTGGGCACGGCGCAAAAGCCGCAGTGGCGCGTGCACAGGTTTCCCAGCATCATGAAGGTGGCCGTCTTGTGCTCCCAGCACTCGCCGATGTTCGGGCACTGCGCGCTCTCGCACACCGTATGCAGATTCAGCGATCGCGCCAGCTTCTTCAGTGAGTGATAGTTCTCGCCCACCGGCGCCTTCGCCTTCAGCCACGCCGGCTTCGGCGCGCGCTGGCGCGGCGCCGTATCGATCTGCACCAGGTCAGTAAGGGGTGCTGAAGGAATCGAGATGGAGGGAAACCCGCGAAGATCGGCCACGCAGAATACCTTCACCTATTGTAGCGAAGCAGTTCCCACGCGGGCGGTACCTCTATCGCAGTCGGTCCCGCACCTCAGGGCGCACCAGATACAAAAAGAAGATCAGATTCAGAAACGACATCACCAGCGCAGCCGCCATGCGCGTATGCACGTAAGCCCAGATGCCATAGCTCATTAGCAGAAAGCTGGCCGCCGTGGTCAATGCCCAACCCCAGCGATAGAGACGGATCAGCCCCACCGCCGCCGCGACGAAGAGCACGCACAGAATGAGAAAGAGCCGCGGAAATCGCCCCGTCACCGCGCCAAATCCCACGACGCCGGCCAGCACGAACATGTAGAGCGCAATGCCGGCCATCGCCGGCAGCAGTCCGCGATACTCCGCTCGCGGTGCAGATGATTTCGCCTTCGACGAATTTGTCATGAATCGCTCACAGCGTATGCAGGTATCGCAGCAGCTCCTGGAGTTGCTGCTCTGTAAGATCGTCTCCCACCGCAGGCATCAGGTTGCGTCCGTGCAGGATCACCTCTATTACGCGTTCGTCGCGCGCCGGTGCGCCGCTCGGCAGATACGGCTTTCGAAAGACCCCGTAGAGACTCGGCCCGTGCAGCGCCTGCGTGTCATACGCATTGTGACAGCGTGCACACGTAGAGACGAAGACCGCCCGGCCGCGCGCCTCTTCCGGCGTCAGAGATGAGAGCGGCTTTCCCGGCGGCAATGACTTGCATCCCTCCGCCGCAAACAGCATACCGAGCGAGAGACAAACGAACAGAAGTAGAAGGCATCCGCGCAAGAGACGATTCTATCTGCCCTGCTCCCATCACCCACTACTCCGCCCTCCAGATCATCTCCACCAGTTGGTCCATCGCCTTGCCCTCCGCCTTTGAGTCGGGCTGATGATCATTCACCAGAACCGAGATGGCCAGTGTGCGCCCCGACGCCGCCGTCAGATATCCGGAAAGCGCCCGCACCTCGCCCAGCGTGCCCGTCTTGGCGTCGAGCTTCCCCCTCACCGGCGAATTCGCGAAACGATTCGAGAGCGTGCCATCTACGCCCGCCACCGGCAATGTCGAGCGCCAGCTCTCGCCCCACGGCT
>DATBCB010000061.1:0-3021 GCA_036270675.1 Acidobacteriaceae bacterium
ATCGCGGCCAGACTCGCCGTCGGCTACACGCTGGACGAAATCCCCAACGACATCACGCGCAAGACGCCGGCATGCTTCGAGCCGACTATCGACTATGTGGTCGTCAAAGTGCCGAAGTGGCAGTTTGAGAAGTTTCCCGGCGCAGACGAGACGTTGAGCCCGCAGATGAAATCTGTCGGCGAAGTGATGGCCATCGGCCGCACCTTCAAGGAAGCGATGATGAAAGCGCTGCGCTCGCTTGAAACGGGCAGGAGGGTAGGATCGGAAGTCATTGAGCCGCGCCGCCTGATGCAGCGCCTGGTGACGCCACAGCCACAGCGACTGGATTACATCCGCTACGCCTTTCGCACGGGCATGACAGTACGTGAAGTCTCCCGCATCACCGCTATGGACCCGTGGTTTCTCTACCAGCTCAAAGAGATCACCGACACCATCGAGCTGCTTGGCACGACAACGCTGGAGACCATAAGCACGAGCGTGCTGCGCAAGGCCAAGCGCATGGGCATCTCCGATGCACGCATCGCCGAGGTGTGGCATCTCGATCCAGCCACCGGCGTTGATGAGGTGCGTTAGCTGCGGCATAAGCTCGGGCTGAAGCCGGTCTTCAAAAAGGTGGACACCTGTGCAGCCGAGTTCGAGAGCGAGACTCCGTATCTCTATTCGACCTACGACGAAGAGGATGAGGCGCCACCCACCGCGAGGCGTAAGGTCATCATCCTCGGATCGGGGCCAAATCGTATCGGGCAGGGAATCGAGTTCGACTATTGCTGCTGCCACGCCGCCTTCGCGCTGAAGGAAGACGATTACGAGACAGTGATGGTGAACTGCAATCCGGAGACTGTCTCCACCGACTACGACACCAGCGACCGGCTCTACTTCGAGCCGCTGACGCTCGAAGACGTTCTCGCCATCTACGAGCGTGAACGCGCTGGGGGCGCCGATGTAGGGATGATCGTCCAGTTCGGCGGGCAGACGCCGCTTAACCTCGCACTGCCGCTGAAGAAAGCTGGAGTTCAAATTATCGGCACATCGCCGGAGTCAATCGACCTGGCCGAGGATCGCAAACAGTTTGGCGCGCTGCTGGAACGGTTGAACATTCCGCAGCCGCCGGGCGCGATGGCGACCAGTGTGGACGAGGCGCTTGCCGGCGCGGAACGCGTTGGCTATCCCGTGCTGGTGCGTCCCAGCTATGTGCTGGGCGGCCGCGCCATGGTCATCGCGTACGACGATGCCGCGGTGCGGCGCTACATGGCAGAGGCAGTCGAATACTCGCAGGCAAGGCCGGTGCTGATCGACCACTTCCTCGAAGCGGCGGTCGAAGTGGACGTCGATGCACTGTGTGACGGCAAGGATGTCGTCATCGCCGGCATCATGCAGCACATCGAAGAGGCGGGCATTCACTCCGGAGATTCGTCCTGTGTACTTCCCGCCGTCGATCTTCCACAGGAGACACTGGCGACCCTGCGCGACTATACGCGACAACTTGCGCTCGCGCTCAACGTCCGTGGATTGGTGAACCTGCAGTTCGCCATTCAACGCAGCAGGGAGAAGGGTGAGCGCGATCGCGTCTTCGTGATTGAAGTGAACCCGCGCGCCTCGCGCACCGTGCCGTATGTTTCGAAAGCCACCGGAGTGCCGCTGGCAAAGATCGCATCGCGCATCATGACCGGGCGCACACTCGCGGAGCTTCTGCCGGAGCAGGTGCGCGATGGGCAGGATCTCGACACCGGGACGCACTTCTATGTGAAATCGCCGGTCTTCCCCTGGAACAAGTTCCCCGGCGTCGACACGGTGCTCGGCCCGGAGATGCGATCGACCGGCGAGGTGATGGGCGTCGCCGATAACTTCGGTGAGGCCTTTGCCAAGGCGCAGCTCTCGGCTGGGCAGCGGCTGCCGTTGCGGGGAACGGTCTTCTTCAGCGTAAACGACCGCGACAAGGATGGCCTGGTCGCCCTGGCACGCGAGTATGTGCATCTCGGATTCCGTCTGGTAGCGACGCACGGGACGGCCGATGTGTTGGAGCGGGCCGGCCTCTCGGTGGAGCGTGTCTACAAAGTAAAAGAGGGGCGGCCGAACATCGTCGACCTCATCAAGGGCGATGCGATCCACCTCATCATCAACACGCCGCAGGGGCAGGACACGTTCTTCGATGAGAAGGCGATCCGTCGCGCCGCGGTGCAGCAGCGCATCCCGACCATCACCACCATGGCTGCAGCCCGTGCTGCTGCTGAAGGAATCGCTGCGCTGCAGCGAGAGACCATCCATGTGGACGCGATCCAGCAACTGCACGCGGCGCGTGCGCTGGCGACGCGATAGGTGAGGAAGAACGATGCTGCTTGAGGGAGTCTTCGCCGCCATCCCCACTCCGTTTCAGCCGGATGGCCGCCCACAGTGGCACGACATGGAACGCAATGTCGAGCGCTACTGCCGTGCACCTCTCTCCGGGATTGTCGTGCTGGGCTCCACCGGCGAAGCAGTGATGCTGAACGATGAAGAAACGCGCGAGGCGCTGCGCGTCGCCAGAAATGCCGCCGCGGACGATCGCGTGCTCATCGCCGGAGTCGGTCAGGAGAGCGTGATCGAGACGCTGAAGCGTATCGACCACGCCGCATTCCTCGACTACGATGTGGTACTCGTCCGCACGCCCCATTTCTATCGGCCGCAGTATTTTCGCTCCCAGGCGCGTGCGACCGAGATGCTGACCTATTACCGCATGGTGGCCGATGCCTCGGCCCTCCCCGTGCTGCTGTATAGCATCCCCGCCTATACCGCCTACGACCTGCCGATCGAGGTGATCGGCGAGCTCTCTGCACACCCGAATATCTGCGGCATCAAGGACTCGAGCGGCAAGCCGGAGCGCATTGCGGCTATTGTTGCCGGGACCGCGTCTGCACCTCGCCGCAATGTCGCGGTTACAGCAACATTCGCCCCGGTGACAAACCGCATGTTGAATGCACAGGCGGAAGCAGCCGGGCTGGCAGCTGCGCTGATGCCGGCAGAGGCCGTGATTGCCGGCGTTGG
>DATBCB010000062.1:0-2005 GCA_036270675.1 Acidobacteriaceae bacterium
CGGCTGATGCCCTGCACCTGCGTCGGCTGGATCGCCTGCACCTGAAAGATGCGGTTCGCGTCGTAGCCCCAGCTCGCGTGCAGAAACGCCTCCACCGTCGCCTTGGTCGGCGAGGCTGCGGTGAAGTTCGCCGGATCGGGGGCCGGCATCGGCTGCAATTGCGCCGGTGCCGTGGGTTGCGCAGGCGCAGCACTCTGCGCCGACGGCGCCTCAGGAGCCTCCGGCGGATTCGCCTGCGCCGCGATCGGAATCGTCACCGCAGAAGTTACACAAAGCAGCGTCGCTATCAGCCCGCCGCGCACAAAACTATCCATCGAGTTCCTCTCCAGAACCGCCAGAAACTTAGACCTGTACTTTCACTGCAATCGGAAACCGCCGCCCGCTGCCGAACGACTTCGCCGTCACCTTCAACACCGGCGCTGCCTGCTGCCGCTTGTACTCGCTCTGCTCAATCAGCTTGACAACCTTCTGCACCAACCGAAGGTCCAGCCCCTGCTGATCGGCAATCGCCTGCATCGGCATGTACCGCTCCACATACGCCTCCACCAGCGGGTCCAGCACCTCGTAGGGCGGCAGCGAATCCGTGTCGAGCTGCCCCGGCCGCAGCTCCGCCGACGGAGGCTTCTCCAGAATCGCTCGCGGAATCACCTCGCGCTCGCGGTTCACGTAACGCGACAGCGCATACACGCGCGTCTTCACCAGATCGCCGATCACCGCCAGCGCCCCAACCATGTCGCCGTAGAGCGTGCAGTAGCCCACCGCCATCTCCGACTTGTTGCCCGTCGTCAGCACGAGCGCGCCCAGCTTGTTGGAGAGCGCCATCAGCAGTGTCCCGCGAATGCGCGACTGGATGTTCTCCTCTGTCGTGTCCGGCGCACGCCCGGCAAACAGCGGCGCCAGCGCCTCGGTGAACTGGCTGAAGATGCCGTCGATGCAGATCGTCTCGTACGCAATCCCAAGATTCGCCGCCAGCGCGCGGCTATCGTCGATCGATCCCTGCGATGAGTACGGACTCGGCATCCCTACCCCGATCACGTTCTCTTTGCCCAGCGCGTCCACCGCAATCGCCGCCACCAGCGCCGAATCGATGCCGCCGCTCAACCCGATCAGCACCTGTTTGAAGCCGCATTTGCGAATGTAGTCGCGTGTCCCCATCACCAGCGCCGCGTAAATCGCCGCATCGTCGCCCTCGACCGTGCGATGCACATCGCCCGCGCCCGCCGCCGTGTCCACCATCACCAGGTCTTCGGCGAAGGAGCGTCCCTGCGCAATCACCTCACCGCGCGCATTCAGCGCCAGGCTCGTGCCGTCGAAGATCAGGCTGTCGTTCCCGCCCGTCTGGTTCACCATCAGGAGCGGCAGCTTATGATGCCGCGCCGCCGCAGCCAGCATCTCCGCGCGCTGCTCCCGTTTCCCCTGCCAGAACGGTGAGGATGAGATGTTCAGGATGAGCGTCGCGCCCTGCCGCACCTGTTCCTCGACCGGATCGACCTTGTACAGACGCTGCTTCCAGTAGCCCTTGTCGTTCCACGCGTCCTCGCAGATGGTGAGCGCCACCAGCTCATTGCCGATCTTCACCACGTCCTGGTGGTCGGCCGGCGCGAAGTAGCGCTGCTCGTCGAAGACGTCATAGAAAGGCAGCAGCATCTTGCGCTGGGTGAAGGTGATTTCGCCCCTCTGCATCAGCACGGCCGCGTTGCTCACGCGCTTGCCCGCACCCGGCGGCGACGGCACAAGCGTGCCGCAAATCACCGAGATTGCTTTTCCCCCGGTAGCCTCACGCGCAATCTCCGCCGCTGCTTCGCCCGCCAGCTTCACAAACGAGGGCTTCTCTACAAAGTCGCCTGTCGGATAGCCGCAGACGCACAGTTCCGGAAAAATCACCAGGTCTGCGCCGCGCGCCTCCGCCTCGCGAACATTGTGCAGAATTCGTGCTGTGTTCCCTCGAAAATCCGCGACCGTCGGATCGATCTGCGCCAGCGCAATCTTCACTACTTCAGTGTAT
>DATBCB010000063.1:0-4649 GCA_036270675.1 Acidobacteriaceae bacterium
GTCGAAGACGGCGCAGGAGTAGTCGCGCCTCTCCTTGATATTCGGAGACACTGCGGTGCGCCGCAGGGCCGCGCCCATCTCTTCGGCAATGGAATGCACGCCGCACTGGAAGACGGCCAGTTCCACTGGATCGACTGCAAAACTCATCCGCGCACCTCCTCCGCAACCGCAATCACAAGGTTGCCGAAGCCATCCACCTCCGCCGAGCAGCCCGGCGGAAGCACTGTGGCAGAGGTGTATTCGGTGATCATGGCCGGGCCGTGGATCGCATCGCCCGGCCGAAGTGCTTCGCGGTGATAGAGACGCGATCTGACCAGAATCCCGTAGAAGAATATCTCGCGCTCCGCGTAGCAGGTGGCACTCCCATCTCCCAGGACAGCCTCCCGTTCGACCGGCGCGTATGGCTCACCGGCTGCAATCATGCGCAGGCGCACGTTCACAATCTCGACCGGTCTCTGCGTATCGCAAAAGCCGTATCGTTGCTGATGCAGCCGGTGGAAAGCCTCGATCCCAAGCATGGGAGAGTGCGCATCGTACGGCACATTCAATTCGTAACCTTGCCCGCGATAGCGCGCATCGATCGAGCGATGCGCCACGCCCTGCAAACCTTCTTCGGCAAACTCCGCAATCCCCCGCTGCTCGAGCTCTGCATAAATGGCGCTCAGCGACTCGACGCCATCGACCGGCAGCATGACCGTCCGCGAAGTATCGCGCACCGTATCGGCCAGTAATATGCCCACGGCTGAAAGTGCGCCGGGCATAGCCGGAACCAACACACGAGCAATACGCAGCGCGCGTGCCAGTGAGCACGCATGCAGCGGCCCTCCGCCGCCAAAGGCCACCAGTGTGAACTCGCGCGGATCGTGCCCTCTCTCGACCGAGATGACGCGAATGGCCTTCTCCATCTCGGTCTCGATGACGCGCAGGATCCCCGCGGCCAAATCCTCGGCAGTCCGCAGCGAGCCCTTCCGATCATGCAGAATCTCTTCCGTGCGTTTCCGGTCAAGCTGCACACCGCCGCCTAGAAAGCTTGCCTCGTCGAGCCGCCCCAGCAGAAGATTGGCATCCGTCACCGTTGGCTGCATGCCGCGGCCGAAGCAGATCGGTCCCGGCTCCGCGCCCGCAGACTCCGGCCCCACGCGCAGCATGCCGCCCGCATCAAATCGCGCGATCGACCCACCGCCCGCTCCCGCGGTATGGATGTCCAGCATCGGCACGCTGATCGGTACACCCCCCACTACTGACTCGCGTGTATGCCGCGCACCGCCGCTTGCGACGTCAGCCAGAAAGACGTCCGTCGAGGTGCCGCCCATGTCGAAACCGATAATCTTGTCGAAACCCGCCCATCGCGCCGTCTGCCATGCGCCGATCACCCCGCCGGCCGGACCCGACAGGATCGTATGCACCGGCTCCTGCGCAGCAACGCGTGCCGCAATGATGCCACCGGACGACTGCATCACGTCCACGCGGCCTCCATGCCGAGTCGCCGCGCTGTCTTCCAGCCGCAGCAGATAGTTCTGCATCAGCGGCGCAAGGTACGCATTCACGACGGTGGTCGACGCCCGCTCGTACTCGCGAAACTCCGGCAGGATGCGATATGACGTCGATATAGGAATACCCAGGCATTGCAGTGCGGCCTCCACGCGCTCTTCTGTCGTTGGATTTGCAAAGGAGAATAGAAGCGAGATCGCGACCGCCTCCGCTCCGCTCGCCCGCACCTGAGCGACAAGAGACTCCAGCTCCGCGTCCGTCGGCGCACGAAGAACAACGCCCTCCGCGCCCACCCGTTCCGGCACACCGAAGCGCAGCTCGCGCGGCACCAGGCATTCCGGCACCGGCGCGAACCAGTCATAGAGCCTGCTGCGCGTCTGGCGTCCAATCGCGATCGTGTCCTCGAATCCGGCAGTGGTGACAAATGCCACCCGCGCGCCCTTTCGCTCGAGCATCGCGTTCGTGCCCACGGTCGTTCCGTGCCGAATCTCCGTCCCGTATCGTACTTCTGTCCCGTGCCTGACCTCGCCGCCGATCTGCTCAAGCGCCCCCAGCACCGCGACCGACGGATCCGCCGGCGTCGAGAACACCTTCAGCACGCGAAGCTCTCCGCCGTCCAGATAGACGCAGTCCGTAAAGGTGCCGCCCGTATCAATAGCTACGCGCAAATCGCTCGGCTCTCGTATCGTGATATCGCGGCATTCTGAAATAAGGGCCGCCGTATGCTGGAACTCTAAAGCAAGAGGAAGCGTCCTTGAACGGGATTTATGCTTGGCTCACGCAGGCCTCGCGGGACCAGAAGCGCGCCCTGCTGGCCGCGTCCCTCGGCTGGATGCTCGACAGTATGGACGTCATGCTGTACGCCCTGGTGCTAGGCCAGGTGCAGCGTGCCCTGCATCTCTCCGCCGCGATGAGCGGCGCGATGATGTCAGCCACTCTCGTCTCCGCCGCCGTCGGCGGAATCGCCTTTGGGTGGTTCGCCGACCGCTTCGGCCGTGCGCGCGCACTCACCGTCAGCATGCTCGTCTATTCCGTCGCCACGGCGCTCTGCGGCCTCACCTACACAGGGACACAACTCTTACTTTGCCGGGTCGTGCTCGGCCTGGGTATGGGCGGGGAGTGGGCTGCGGGCGCGGCGCTGGTCGCCGAGGTGTGGCCCGAACAGCACCGTGCCAAAGCGCTCGCGCTGGTGCAGAGTTCATGGGCCGTCGGCTATGCGCTGGCTGCGGCCGTCGTCGCTCTCGTGATGCCGCACTTCGGATGGCGCGCCGTCTTCTTCGTCGGCATCGTGCCAGCGCTCTTCACACTCTGGCTGCGTCGAAGCCTCCGAGAGCCGGAGGCGTGGCGCCAGATCCAGACCTCGAGGCTACCGATCCGCACTCTCTTCCGCGGAACTCTCGGATATAGCATCTTGATCTGCGCCACGATGAACACGGCAGCGCTCTTCGGCTACTGGGGGCTATTCACTTGGACACCGCGCTTTCTCTCCGCGCCCATCGCCGAAGGCGGCCGCGGCCTCAGCGTCGTTCAGACATCCGCATGGACCATTGTCATGCAGATCGGCACCTTCCTCGGCTATGTCATCTTCGGCTATCTCGCGGACCGCTACAACCGCAAATATACCTACATCAGCTTTCTCGTCGTGGCCGCGCTGCTCGTCCCGGTATTTGCGTTCGTACACAATCCAAATGTATTACTGCTCATCGGACCGCTGGTCGGATTCTTCGGCACCGGATACTTCAGCGGCTTCATCGTCATCACCAGCGAGCTCTTCCCTACTTCGCTCCGTGGTTCAGCAATGGGCTTCGTCTACAACATCGGCCGCGTGGTCAGCGCCGCCGCCCCGTATTTCATCGGCCACATTTCCGAGCACGCGGGCTTCGGTTACGCGCTCTCCATCACCTCGGTAGCCTTTCTGCTCGCCGCTCTCATCGCCACCGCCCTGCGCCTGCCGCCGCGCGCTGCCGCCAACCGGGCAGCACAAGTTATGACCGGCAGCAGGATCTAGCTGTGGCTTTCACTTCTCAACGCTGTCGGCTCACTCCTCGTCCTCTGAAGCCGCTCGTGCAGGGGATTCCTCGGAACGGTCCAGGACGGCGGAGATTGCGGCCGGGGATCGATTCACGCTATGCGCGGCCTCATCGAGATGGTCCTCACCGCCCGCCCCGCTTCCCGAGACTGCGCACATCAAAACACAAGTTCCTCGGCTGGAAACAATCGGACACACTCGCGTGTTCGGAATCTACACGCTTGCGTGGCCGATGAGACCTCTTCGTAAGAGCCGGAGCTTCGATTCCTCGTGGCTCTCTCCAGGATCGACTTGCCCAGATGGCGTTCTTGTTCCTACGAGGCAAGCGGCCCCACTTGAGATCGAGCCTTGCCAAGCATCTCGCTCACGCGCTTGGTCTTCTCAGCAGAGAACACGTTTTGAAGGATGTCTCGTAATGGCTCTCCAGGAGCGCTCGGCAACGATGCTACCGAGAGCGTAGCTGTCGGGCTGGCACCGGACGGGTGCACGGCCGGTTGTATCGCCACTGTGATGGGAACGGCGGTCTCAGCCGTTTGCGGATCATGCAGGATGCTGTGATATCCAAGCCTGCGATAACTCTCGAATTGCGACTCCGTAAACCATTGGTTGAGTGTGGATTCGTTCGGAAAGCCCGGGTGCTGGCAGTTGTAACTCAAAATATCCCCCGGCTCGTCGCCGGTGACCCGAGTCTTGATGTAGATCACACGGCCCTTCTCATCGTCCTCGGGATACTTAATGGTGCCTTCGACAAAGTGGACGGGGGCCGTAGGCCGTCTCGGAGACGAGTCGGTGGGCACCAGTCGCAAATCGAGTTTGCCGAGATTCAAATCGATCTCCACGCCGAAATCCACCCTGCACTTGCGAATCGCGGCGCCGATTCCTTCGAAGACATTTGAGCCATCCTGTTCGGCATCACAGATCAAGATGCGTCTGCAACGCCGCCGCACGAGTTCATACAGGCCCATGTTGTCGAAGTGGCCGCCGTCGGTTAGATAGACGTAATGCGACATATCGGTTGCATGCCCGAGCAGCTCATTGAAGAGGTTCCATAGCGGAAACGGCGGAGACGGAGAGTTGAGAAGCTGAATGAGGCTGCTTACCCGCGGATTCTTGATCCACCAACCTAGTC
>DATBCB010000064.1:0-6250 GCA_036270675.1 Acidobacteriaceae bacterium
GCGGGCGCTTCACGAAGCGTGGGAATAAAGAGCTGGGACCAACGGTGCATGCGGATAGGGATCTCTTGCCTTTGGGTTCTGATTCGTAATGTGAGCGGTAATAACAGTGTATCGAAGCGTCTGCTGCAGGACCGGAAGGCGGCGCTTATGATGACTTTGGCAGCGCGGCAGGAAGCTGCATCCCATTTTGGCAGGCAAGTGAGCGGAGGGATTTCGGACGAATGCGTGGGCGACAAGAGCGAAGGCGTGGTGGATGGGTTTTCTCGGTGACAGCGATGGCCTGTGCTCTCCCGTTCGCCCTGGCCGCCTGCGGCAACAATCAATCGCCGGATTTCGCTCTTTCGCTGGCGAGCGGCCAGACAGCGGCTGCCACCATCACGCAAGGTGGCACAACACCGATCCAGTTCCAGGTGGCAGCTGTGAGCGGATCGACGGGCAGCATCACGCTGGTATTGAGTGGGCTGCCAGCCGGAGTAGGCGTCGCGCCAGGTTCGGCAACGGTAGGGATCGGGTCGCCGCAGACGTTTCAGCTGAATGCGGCGGCAAGTGCTCAGGTGACCAGCGCGCCGGTGACGTTGACGGCAACCGGAGTGTCAGGCAATCCACTGAGTTCCAATTCGATCACCCACACCCAGTCACTGACGCTGTCGGTAACGGCACCCGCCGCACCCTAAAGCTCTAATGCGCCGGAACAGTCGTGTCGGTGCCAGGGAGGGGGATATACCTGCCATCGCGGAAGCGCAGGCGCTCCATGCTGGTGTAGGGAATTGCCGCAGGGGGCGCAGGGGGCGCTGGCTTCTGCTTTCCATGGCTGCGGACAAGCTTCGGCGGCATGTCGGTTTCCGGAGGAGGCTGGGTGCCGCTGCCGGTGAGCACCAGGTCGTCGTAGTCCTGGCCCGGCACGGGCACGAGGGTGTCGGTGCGCTGCCAGGCGTAGCAAGGATCGCGCAGCGGGCTATCGGGTCCGCAGGCATTGCGGTTGCTGTAGGCGGTCTCTCCGGTGAAGGCGCGCACCACATCCTCCTGCCAGGGCACCAGCAAGCTCATGGTGGTGCTCGAAAAGTCGCTTGCTTCGGTATGGCTCTCCAGCCGAATGCCGTGCAGGTCCGTGCCGAGCGTTACCAGCTTGATAGAGGGCGGCAGGCCGCGGCTGCCGGCCAGGTCCACGGCATCATTCTCGTCCTCCAGCAGCCAGGTGTTGAGGCGCCGCGTGAAGACGGCCATGCCGATGACCGGCCGGCACATGAGGCAGTTGAAGGAGTCGTCGCCGGGGCGGCCGGGCTTGTCACTGCGATGGGGCACCGCCGCGGTGACAACCACATGGCGCGGGTGGCCCGCCTGAAGGTAGGCAGCGTCGAAGATAACGACGATGTCCACCGGATCCTTGGGAGCGAACCAGGAGCCGGCGAGATCGACCGACGGGTGCTCCGGTAGATTGGCGCGCGCGGTTTGCGTAGCGGGATCGTAGCGGCCGTACCAGTGCGTCATGGCATCCGCCAGGACGAAGGGGCGCGGCGCCTCCACCGGGGCAGGTTTGCGCTGGCACCCGCCAAGCAAGCACAGGGCCGCCGCAGAGGCAGCGATGGGACGCAAGCGCAGCACGACCCCATGCTAGAGCAATTCTGGATTGTTGGTGGGAAAGAGGACAAAAGCAGATAACGGCAGACCACTACAGACAACTGCAGAAACTCGCGGAGTAATGCGGTCTGCTGTTGTCTGCTGTTATCTGGGTTTGTCTGCGGTTGTCCACTACATCAGCTCCAGTCCCCACAGATCGTGCAGGTGCAGGATGCCGAGTGCGCGTTGCTTTCCGTTCGTGACCACAAGCGAGGTGATGCGGCGCTCTTCCATGATGGCGAGGCCGCGGGCAGCAAACTCGTCCGGTGCGATCGTTTGCGGCCGGGGATTCATGGCGTCGCCCGCATTGAGAGTGAGGGCGTTGGGACCGCGGCCTTCGAGCAGACGGCGAAGATCGCCATCGGAGATGATGCCGATGAGCCGCGCGTCATCATCGAGCACCGTGGTGACGCCGAGTTTCTTGCGCGACATCTCGTAAATGACCTGGGTCATCGGCGTGGCGGCTGCGACCGCTGGCAGCGCGTCGCCGGTGTGCATCAGGTCGCGGACGAAGGCGAGCTTTTTGCCCAGCTTGCCGCCCGGGTGGAGCGATGCGAAGTCCTCCGCGCGGAAACCCTTGCGCAGCGAGACCGCGATGGCCAGGGCATCGCCGAGCGCGAGCATCGCGGTGGTGGACGCCGTAGGCGCAAGGCCAAGACCGCAGGCTTCGTTTGGAACGGAACAATCGAGCGCGACATCGCTTGCGCCCGCGAGCGTGGACTCAAGATTGCAGCAGAAGGAGATGAGCGCGTCGCCGATGCGTTTGAGTGTCGCGAGCAGGCGGAGTATCTCCTCCGTTTCGCCGGAGGCGGAGAGCGCGAGCACGAGATCACCTTTGGTGAGCATGCCGAGATCGCCGTGCAGTGCCTCGGCCGGATGCAGGAAGAGTGCTGGCGTGCCGGTGGACGAGAGGGTGGCGGCGATCTTCTGGGCGATGATGCCGCTCTTGCCCATGCCGGTGACAACCACGCGCCCGCGCGTCTCGCCGCAGCGCATCACCAGGTCGACGGCAGCGGCGAAGGGCTTTGCCATCGCGCCTTCGAGCCGTGTCGCGAGCGCGAGCAGCCCTTCCGCCTGTGTGCGGACCAGGCTTGCGGGCGTGGTGCTCGCGGGATTGGATGAGTCTGTCATGCTGGGTTGGTCATGCGGGACACGAATTGACGATGGCAGGCTCCGGGCGTTCCGGCAAGTGGCGATCCTTTCATTCCATTACGTAACACATGCCCGGCTCGTCGGGATCGCGCGGGCGGAAGCCATAGCGGGCGTAGAGCGGGGCGACGCCGCGGTCTGCGAAGAGATTGATAAAGGCTCCGGGAGGTGCATTCCGTCGAAGCCATGCATCGATGGCGTCGAGGATCTGCTTTCCCAGGCCATGTCCCTGATGTTCCGGCAGCACGGCAATATCAGCCACCTGGAAGACGGTGCCTCCATCGCTGACGACGCGTCCCATGCCCACCGCGATGCCCCGATGCTCGACAACAACCGCAAAAAGCGTGTTGGGAAGAGCGACACGCGCGATCTCTTCACTGCGCGGAGAAAGACCCGCTCCGGCGCGTAGCCCGCAATACTCGGCTGCAGTCGGATTGCGCACAACCAGCTTGTATTCAGACATTCGTGTTCCAGACGATATGAGACGACTATGGATGATATGTCCCGTGCTCGGAGCGGGCGCCGCGAAGTCGCGCTTCGGTGCGTCCATATAAAATGAGAGGTTAGAGCATTTTTACTGTTTCTGTGCACAGCAACACCGGCAGTGAAAATGCTCTGGCCGGAAAGGTTCCTTTTGAAGCGCAATCTTATCGTCATTCTCGTGGTGGTCGTTGCACTGGGCCTGATGGTCTGGTCGGGATATCAGAATCTGCAGCGCCGTCGCGCAGCGCAGAAAGCCCAGCCGCCTGTCACGGTGCTGGATCGGTCGAACCAGACGGTGCAGCAGGATGTGGCCTCCGATGAGGGTCTGCCGAACCTGCGCGGGAAGAAGGCGCCGTCTCTCACCCTGAAGACGCAGGATGGACGCAAGGTGTCTCTCGCCGAGTACAAGGGCAAGGCAGTGCTGATCAACTTCTGGGCGACCTGGTGCGTGCCCTGCAAGCTGGAGATGCCCTGGTTCGTCGAGCTGCACAAACAGTATGGCCCCCAGGGATTCGAGATTTTGGGTATCGACGAGGATGAGACGAAGGACCGTCCGCAGATCAACAAATTTGCCAACAAGATCGGCGTGAACTACCCCATCCTGCTTGGTGACGACGCGGTGTCGAAGGCCTACGGCGGCGTCGAGGTGCTGCCAACCTCGTTCTACGTAGGGCGCGATGGGAAAGTGGTGGAAGAGGCAGCGGGGCTGATCTCGCGCGACGAGATCGAGGCCAACATCAAGAAAGCACTGGCGGCCGGGCAATGATGGAAAAGCGATTCAGCAAGCTATTGTTGATGGTGGCTGCAGGCATCCTCGTGTCTGCTGCATGGGCGCAGAAGTTCCCCTGGCAGGACACGCCGGAAGCCGGCGGCAAGACGCCCCAGACCGTTCGCTTCGACGGTCCGGATCAAATCGAGATTGCGGCACGCAAGCCGCAGGTGGTGGAGCTGCGCTTTCAAATCAAGGACGGATTCCACATCAACTCGCACACGCCGCACGAGAAGAATCTGATTCCGACGCAGCTCATGGTGGTGGATGGCGACGGCGTGAATGTTTCCGCGGTCGATTTTCCGCCGGGCACCGATACCAGCTTCGCCTTTGACCCCAACGAGAAGCTGAGCGTGTATACAGGCTCGGTGACCCTGCGAGCACACGTGACGGTGACGCCGGGCGGGCATCGGCTGCAGGGAGCGCTGCGCTACCAGGCGTGCGACGCGAACGTGTGCCTGCCGCCGCGCAAAATCCCGGTTGCCGTCAGCTTGCAGGCAAAGTAGCAGCCATGCTGGATGGTAGTATCGCGGCTGGATCCATAGGATAAAACGATTGACGACTCGGATTTCGCTGGCCCTTTCCCTTGCTTTGGCGAGCGCGCTGCCCGCCACAGTCCTCGCTCAAACGCCCGATCCACAATCGCCGCAGGCGCGCATTGCACGGATGCTGAGTGAGTCGTCCGGTGCGTGGACGCCGGCACAAATCGCGAACATGGAACGGCTGCGCGATGCCGCGCTGACCGATCCTTATGCGCTCACAGAGCTGCGCCACCTGACCGACAACATCGGTCCGCGGCTTGCGGGGTCACCGCAAGCTCAGCATGCAGTGGAATGGGTGGCCAGCGAGATGCGCGCTCTGGGCGCGACCGTGACCATCGAGAAGACCACCGTGCCACACTGGGTGCGCGGTGAGGAGACAGCGGAGCTGACCGCATGGCCGGGCATGACACCGAAGACGACGCAGAAGATCGTGCTGACCGCGCTGGGCGGGAGCATCGCGACACCAAAGGACGGCGTCGATGCGCCAGTGGTCGTGGTTGATTCGTTCGCCGCTCTGAAGATCCTCCCCAAGGACGCGGTGAAGGGAAAGATACTGCTCTTCAACGAGCCCTTCGACAAAGAGTTGGCGGCACAAGGACATGGCGATGCGGCGTATGGCGAAGCGGTGGTCTATCGCGGCGCGGCACCCAGCATTGCGGCATCGCTGGGTGCGGTTGCTACGCTGGTGCGTTCGGCCGGCGGTGCGGACTACCGGATGCCACACACCGGCATGACCTATTACTCACCCGGATTGCCGAAGATTCCCGCGGCCGCCGTGACCGCCGAAGATGCCGATCTGCTGAAGAACCTGACAGCGCAGGGCGAGGTGCAGATGCACTTGACGCTGACGCCTGAGACGCTGGCGCCAGTGGAGACGGCGAATGTGATCGCGGACTGGAAGGGCACAGAGCATCCGGAACAGGTGGTGATCGTCTCCGGCCATCTGGATTCGTGGGATCTGGCGACCGGCGCTATCGACGATGGCGCAGGAATCGTAGTGTCCATGCAGGCGATTCATCTGCTCGAGAAGCTGGGGATTCATCCCCAACGCACCGTGCGCTTCGTCGCGTGGATGGATGAGGAGCAGGGCTCCTATGGGGCGCAGACGTATGCGAAGGACTATGCGGGCGATCTGCAGAATCACGTCGGTGCGATCGAATCGGATCTCGGCGCGGGACATCCGACCGGGATTTATTTCCAGGGCGGCGCTGCGCTGGATGAGTGGCTGAAGCCGCTGTCGCGAGTGCTGGCGCCGATCGGCGCTCCGCTGCTGGAACGCAGTGCGGAGACAGGCGAGGACATCAACTCTGTCACGGAAAAACGCGTGCCCGGCTTTGCACCGATTCAGGACAGCCGCTACTACTTCAATTATCACCACACGGCAGCCGATACCTTCGACAAAGTGAATCCGCGTGAGCTGGGCGAGAACGCGGCAGTGATGGCGGTGACGGCGTACGCGCTGGCCGACGCGGCGATTCCAGCGCCACGATAGCGAGTCAGCGATTCGAAATGGCAGACTTGCTGACTCGCTTGGGCCACAGTCCCGCTGACTCGGTGCCGTTCACACCTCCAGCCCAATGGAGCGCATCAACTGGAGTGCATTCGTGCTGTTCGCGATGCCGGGAGTGAGCTTGTAATCGAAGTGCAGCTCGCCGGCGCTGAAGCGGTCGCCGAAGTGCATGTTGATGGC
>DATBCB010000065.1:0-9255 GCA_036270675.1 Acidobacteriaceae bacterium
AGCAGCCAACCGGAACAGAACGCCGCCCTCGAAAACCAGGTAGCGGCTGTGGAAGGCCGCCTGCAGAAGCTCGAAACAGCGGGCAAGGTTGCGCATACGATTATCGACGGTGGCAGTCCGGTCATATTGCTTGGCTATCCGACGGGCGTGGATGCGATTCTGGCCCGCACGGGCGCAGCGACTCTGCAGGCGATCGCAGCTTCGTCGAAGGGTGATCCGAAGCAGGTGATGGAAGAGCTCGCGCGCCATCATCTGATCAAGCCCATCGTCACCCAGGGGACACATCGGCGACGTACTGCCCGACAAGATCGTTTATGACGCCCAGACCACTTCCGGCGGTTCCGGTGGTCCGCTCTTCAACGATCAAGGTCAGGTCATAGGAATCAACTTTGCCATGGTGCGTGACTTCGGTGGATCGAACTTCGCCATTCCCGTGCGTTTTGGGGAGTCACTGTTGAAGCCCTGAGACGTGTAACCAAACGCGCTCCCCGGCCATGGCACGTTTTACGGCACAGTCGGGTTCTGAGGAATCTTCTGGCATGGATCGCGAGCCCGGATGCTATGCTCGGGCAAGTTGCTGTTCCTGGGCGACTTAAGATGAACAAATGAAAAGGCCGAAGCACTCGGCTCCGGCCCTTTCATTTACAGTCGACAACCAACTCCCTGTCAGTGCGACTGAACTTGAGAAACCGTAGTTCCATTCCCCTGCTGCATGTTGGAGAGCACCTGGATGTCCACGCGACGGTTCTGCGCGCGACCCTCCGCGGTCTTGTTGGATGCGACTTCCTTATCCTTGCCGATGCCGATCAGGTAGAACTTGTGCGCCGGAACGTTGTACTTCGAAGCCAAGTACTGCACCACCGCCTCCGCGCGACGCTGGCTCAGCCCGTAATTGTATTCCGCGCTACCCACAGAGTCGGTTCCACCCGTCACTTCAAGGATGTAGCCCTTGGTCGCATTGAGCGGCGCGGCAAGCTGATCGAGTTGCTCCTTGTCCTTGCGCGTCAGCACACTCTTGTCGAACCCGAAAGTCACCGAAGCCGCGGCAACCTGCTTGTAGCTGTCCAGATTGCTCACCACGCTGGCCAGCGAGTCCGCGCGATTCACGGCTTCCTGGGCATGCTGTTGTGCGGCAGTGGAGGCCGTGCTCGCCTGCTGCGCATTCTGTTGCGCACTGTCGGCCGAGGTCTGCGCCTGGTTGATGCCCGCGGTCGTCTTCTCGTCCAGATTTTTCAAATTGCGATTGTTGGTAGCGGTCTGATCGTCCAGTTCATTGGTCTTCTGGATCAACGGCGCGGTCTGGCTCCGCACATACTTCTTGCTGGAGCAGCCACCCATAAGAAGCAGCGCCAGTGCACCCGCCGCGCAGCCTGAAATCTGAGTAAGACGCCTCATCTGTTCTGTCAAGTGAATCTCCCTCTCGCGGCACAAATTCCGCGAAGTAACGTCGAACCGGATCTCGCCCAAGCCTAGCGGGGGCGGCCGGGCGCAGGTTTCCTGCTTTCTCTGATGCACGATTCGTGCCAAAAGATTTCCCGCACATATCCAACGTATCATGAACGATTTAGGGGCTTTTTGCGCAGCCGTTGAAGCCGGCCGGTGTAGTTATTACGCGCCCGGCACAGATGCGGCGCTCCCCGGTAGACTGAAAATGGGCGCCACGACATGACATCAACATGGCCCGGCTGCGCCGCCTGGCACTCAACATTCAGGCACTCAAACATTCAATGGACCTGCAGCAGAAAATCCGCACTTTGCCCACCCAGCCTGGCGTGTACATGTACAAGAACGCCGAGGGCGAGGTCATCTACGTTGGCAAGGCGAAGAACCTGCGCGCGCGGGTGCGCTCCTACCTGCTCGAAGCGGCGCAGACCAACGCGAAGACCGGCTCGTTGATGCGCGAAGCGGTCGATGTCGACTACATCCTGGTCGACAACGAAGGCGAAGCCCTCGCGCTGGAAAACAACTTCATCAAGCAGCGCAAGCCGCGCTTCAACATCCTGCTGCGCGACGACAAGACCTACCCGTACATCAAGCTCACGCTGGCCGACCGTTACCCGAAGGTCTTCGTCACCCGCCGGCTGCGCAAGGACGGGAGCGCCTATTACGGTCCGTACTTCCCCGGCAATCTCGCCTATCGCGTCGCCGACCTGCTGCACCGTTCGTTCCTGCTGCCCAGTTGCAAGCTCGACCTTTCGCGCTACTATCCGCGGCCCTGCCTGCAGTACTACATCAAACGCTGCCTGGGACCCTGCGTCGAGAATCTCACTACGCCAGAGGAATACCGCGAGGCGGTGCGCGATGCGCAGCTCTTCCTCGAAGGCCGTCAGCAGGAGTTGGGCCGCTCGCTCGAAACGCGCATGGAGGCAGCCGCCGCCGCGGAGCAGTTCGAACTCGCCGCAAAGTATCGCGACCTGCTCATCACCGTCAGTCAGGTGCAAGAGAAACAGCGCATCGCCAGCGTCGACCGCGACGACGCGGATGTCTTCGGCTATCACTACGAGAACGAGATGCTCGCCGTGAACCTCTTCCACATGCGCGGCGGCAAGATCGTCGATCGCCGCGACCTTTTCTGGGAGGATCTGCCCGAGCTGCTGCAGGTGGAAGACGATCACGCGGAGAACACGCCCGAGACAGCTCACCATGCGGGCGGGTTCAACCCGCCTGCCTTCTTCTCTGCCCTGCTCAAGCAGCTCTACATCGATCAGCAGTATGTGCCCCGCTCGATTCTGGTGCCGGTAGATTTCGCCGACCGCGAAGCCCTCTGCCATCTGCTGGCCGAGCGCACCAGCCACCGGGTAGAAATCGCAGCACCGCAACGTGGCGAGAAACGCTCGCTCGTCGATCTCGTCGGCCAGAATGCAAAGCAAAGCTACGATCAGCGCTTCCGCGTGCTGCAACCTTCGCAGAAAGCGATTCAGGAGTCGCTGCAGGACCTGCTCATGCTGCCCGAGCTGCCGCGACGCATCGAGTGCTTCGACATCTCGCACATCCAGGGCGCGGAGACCGTCGCCTCCATGGTGGTCTGGGAAAACGGCGCGATGAAGAAGTCCGATTACCGCAAGTTTCAGGTGAAGACCGTAGCCGGCGTTGACGATTTCGCCTCCATGCGCGAGATCGTCGGCCGCCGCTACAAGCGCGTTTTGCAGGAGACTAGTGCGTCAGAGCTGGTCGAGACCTCCGATGCCGATGCGCGTGTGCGAAACGGTTCTGGACGCGGCAAGATGCCGTCGCTCGTGCTCATCGACGGCGGCCTCGGCCAGCTCCACGCGGCAGCCGCGGCGCTCGAAGAACTCGGCCTCACCACCCAGCCGCTCGCGTCCATCGCAAAACGCGAAGAGGTGATCTATCTCTACGGACAGGAGGACGACCCCATCGTCCTCGACCGCCGCTCGCCCGTGCTGCACCTCATTCAGCGCATCCGCGACGAGTCGCACCGCTTCGCCATCACGTATCACCGCAAGCGCCGTGAAATTCGCGACCGCCAGTCTGAGCTGCTGGACATCCCCGGCGTCGGCGCCCGCACCCGCACCCGCCTGGTGCAGCACTTCGGGTCACAGCGCGCTGTAGAACAGGCCACGCTCGAGGCGCTCACGTCGGTGGTGGCTAAGAAGGTGGCCGAGGCGATCTATGCGCATTTCCATGCGCAGGATCCCAGCATTGTGCCGGTCGCAGCATTGACCGTAAGAATCGAGCAGACGGAAGAGCCGGCCGTGCCGAACAGGACTTCCAATCCTTAGCCCCATCGTCCTTGCGCGCCGCCAATGTGCATCGGTGAGATCTCATAAGTGTTGAGCTTCGCTATCACCGTCGGATCGTTCTCCATGAGGGCGCGTGCCTCCGCCTCGTCGGCAACGTCCAGTACGGCCATGCCAAACGAGCCTTCGGCTGCCATCACGGGGCCGTATATGAGCACTTTGCCTGACTTGAAGTGTTCGCCGACATAAGCGACATGCTGCATCATCAGGGCACGTTCGTCCGCGCTCATGTCCATCGCAAATGTGGGCCGCGGTGGTATCAACTTCAGAAAGAAAGACGCGCTCATGTGCGCAGCATATCAGCCGGGAGCCGCGTCTCTCGCCAAAACGATCTCATCTTGTGGGAACAATTCAACCCCCGGCCACGTACGGGACGCAAGGGCTCAGCGAGAGTTCAGGCACACAAAGAGTTCCACAAGGCTACGGAGGCGCAGCCATGGCACTATTCGGCGATCAGCTCAAGCAGGTGTTCCGCAGGCTCGGCCGCGCACCGCTCTTTACCGCCATCACCCTGTTCACGCTTGCCATTGCCATCGGCGCAAACACCGTCATTTTCAGCGTGGTCGACGGCATCCTGCTGAAGCCCCTGCCGTATCCCCATCCCGAAGAACTGATCGGCGTCTGGCACACAGCTCCCGGCATCAACATCAAGGATCTGAACATGTCGCCGTCGATCTACTTCATCGACCGCGAACAGAACACGACGCTCCAGGACATTGGTGTTTATACCGGCGATTCCATGAACGTAACCGGAGCGGGGCAGCCGGAGCACGTGGACGGACTCGACGTCACCGACGGCACGCTGCCGCTGCTCGGAGTTAAGCCCGCGCTGGGGCGTCTCTTCACGCGCCGGGACGACACGGCCGGAGCGCCGGAGACCGTGCTCCTTTCCTATGCATACTGGCAGCACAAATTCGGCGGCAGCGCTTCCGCCATCGGCCGCAACCTGACCCTCGATGGGAAGCCTCACGAGGTCATCGGCGTGCTGCCGCGCGGGTTTCACTTCCTCGATCGCCCGGACGACGCGCTCATCGTGCCCATGCAGTGGGACCGCAGCAAGACGAAGCTCGGCAACTTCAGCCACCGCGCGCTCGCCCGGCTGAAGCCCGGCGTCACCATGCAGCAGGCCAGCACCGACATGGCGCTCCTGCTTCCCATCTCCATTCGCAGCTTCCCCGCGCCGGATGGCTTCAGTCCTGCGCTGTTTGAGAAAGCACACTTCCAGCCCAACCTCCGGCCACTCAAGCAGGACGTCGTCGGCGATGTGGGCAATGTGCTGTGGGTGCTGATGGGCTCCATCGCACTGGTGCTGCTGGTTGCGTGCGCCAATGTCGCCAACCTGCTGCTGGTGCGCGTCGAAGGCCGCCGTCAGGAACTCGCGATCCGCTCTGCACTGGGTGCCGGATGGAAGCGCATCACTACGGACCTGCTCTTCGAGAGCGCCGTCCTCGGTAGTTTGGGCGCCCTCATCGGTCTCGCGCTCGCCTATGGCGCGTTGCGCATTCTCGTGGCGATGGCGCCCACCGGGCTTCCGCGCATTCACGAGATCGGCATCAATCTTCCGGTGCTGCTCTTCACGCTCGCACTTGCATTGTTGACCAGCGTTCTCATCGGTCTCATCCCTGTCTTTAAATATGCCGGAGGCAACTCCGCCAGCGGTCTGCGTGAAGGCGGACGTGCGTTGAGCCAGAGCCGGGAACGTCATCGCGCGCGCAAGACTCTCGTGGTGGTGCAGGTTGCGCTCGCGCTGGTATTGCTCATCTGCTCCGGACTGATGATCCGCACCTTCCGCGCCATGATGCAGGTCTCTCCCGGCTTCACCTCGCCGAATTCACTCCAGACATTCCGCTTCTACATTCCGGAGACGCAGATCCCCGATGCACAGGCCGACCGCGTGGTTCACATGGATCAGGAGATTCAGGACAAGCTCGCGGCCATCCCAGGCGTCTCTTCGGTCAGCTTCTCCACCTCCGCCCCCATGGACGGAAACGAAAACAACGACGTGCTCTTCGCGCAGGACCATGTGTACGGCGAGGGCGAACTGCCTCCCATTCGCCGGTTCAAGTCCGTCTCACCCGGCTCCTTCGCCACCCTCGGCACGCCGCTGATCGCCGGACGCGATCTGACCTGGGCAGACACATACCAGAAGCTGCCGGTCGTCATCATTTCGGAAAATTTCGCGAAGGAGTATTGGCACAACGCGCAGAACGCTATCGGCAAGCGCATCCGCGTTGCCAGCACCGACGACTGGCGCGAGATCGTCGGCGTGGTCGGCGATGTACACGACGATGGCGTGAGCCAGCCGGCGCCGACCACCGTGTACTGGCCTGTCATCCTCGAACGCTTTGAGGGACAGAAGGAGGCGGTGCGGCGCAGCATCGCTTATGAAATCCGCAGCCCGCGCGCTGGCTCCCAGGTCTTCATCGACGAAGTTCAGCGAGCGGTCTGGTCCATCAATCCCAATGCGCCCCTCGCCGACGTCTCCACTCTCGGTGAGTACTACACCAAATCCATGGCGCGCACCTCGTTCACACTCGTCATGCTCTCGATTGCCGGGACCATGGCCCTGCTGCTGGGAATCGTCGGCATCTACGGCGTCATCTCGTACTCGGTGTCGCAGCGCACGCGGGAGATCGGCATCCGCATGGCGCTCGGAGCACAGCGCCCCACGCTCACCGCAATGTTCGTGCGTCAGGGACTGTGGCTCACCGGCATCGGCGTCGCCTGCGGCCTGGTCGTGGCCTTCGTCTCCATGCGGCTGATGTCATCCATCCTGTTCAACGTCAGCCCGGTCGATCCCATCACCTACGTGATGATCACGGCCGGTGTAGTGGCCACGGCTTACCTTGCCTGCTATCTGCCGTCGCGCCGGGCAGCTACGGTGGATCCCGTCCATGCGTTGCGAGCGGAGTAAATACATGTCGCACGATGACCGCTGGACCAATTCAGCCTGGAGCAACTCAGCTTGGACACCACCTTCGTTTCATGGCCCCCTTTGCGCGGATGGCCTATCCTGAAGAGTGACCACCGCGACCACCACTGACCCCGCCCGCACCCTGTCGCGCCGGCAATTTCTCGGCTTCTCCGTACTGGCAGCCGGCGGCGGCCTCGTAGCCTACTCGGGACTCTGGGACAGGCATCATCTCGAAGTGGTGCAACAAACCATTCGGCTGCGTCGTCTTCCCGAGGCATTCCACGGCCTGCGCATCGCGCAGGTCAGCGACATCCATTACGACGAGTACACCGAGCCCTACTTCGTTCGCGAGGTCGTTCGCCGCATCAACGCACTCAACCCTGACATCGTGGTGCTCACCGGCGACTTCGTGACCGATGGGCCACTCACTCGCCCAATCGCTGGACGCCTCAGCTATCCCTGCGCGGAAATCCTCAGCGGCATCCAATGCCCGCATCGCTTCGCCTCACTCGGCAACCACGACATGCTGGTCGGTTGGCCCGTCGTCGTCGATGCGCTGAAGGTCCACGGCATCCCCACGCTGTTCGATAGCCATCTTCCCTTTGAGCGCAACGGCAGCCGCCTCTGGTTCGCGGGCGTGCGCAGCTCGCTCGAAGACGTGCCCAACCTGAACGATGCGGTGCCCCGCAAGGTCGCGCCCAACGAGCCCGTTATCCTGCTGGCTCACGAGCCGGACTACGCCAACCACGTCGTGGCACATGGTGGCGTGGACCTCATGCTCTCCGGCCACACCCACGGCGGCCAGGTGCGGCTGCCCTTCCTTGGAACCCCCAGACATATGCTGCCTCTGGGAGGGCGGCGCTTCGTCGAGGGACATTTCAATGTGGGTCCGCTCCAGCTTTACGTCAATCGCGGCATAGGCACCGTCAAGCTGCCGGTGCGCTTCCTTTGTCCCCCGGAGCTCACAGTTTTCACCCTGCAGCCGGCTGCATCGTAACGCGGCGCATCGCGGAACCGCGACAGAGGAACCGCGACAGAGCATTTCTCGTAGAAACGTATGGCGCCGAACGGAAGCTCTTGTAGCTTTCATTGAAAATTGCCATGCCGAGACCTCCAGCTACGCACTGTATAGGCGAAAATGCTCTACTATTCGTACTTCCGAAGATCCCATCGCCGATAGCCACCGCCGCAGCCGGAAAAACATGAATCCAACCAGCGCCCGCCCCGTTCCCGGCCTTCCACACACCGAGGTAGATGCTGATTCAGGCGCCACCCTGCGCTACGCCCTCCTGCTGGCCGGCCTCTTCGCACTGCTCAAGTTTGTCCTCCATCTGGGCGTCAATCTGTGGGAGCCGCATATCGGTTGGGGCTACTTCCGCGATGAGATGTACTACATCCTATGCGGACGGCATCTCGACTGGGGCTACGTCGACCACGGCCCTATCGTCGCGTTGCAGGCACGCGCCGCCGTCGCGTTGTTCGGCAATTCGCTCGCCGGTATCCGCATGTTCAGCGCACTCGCCGGAGCAGCCACTGTATTCCTCACCGGCATCATCACCTGGGCCGTCGGCGGACGCCGCGTTGCGCAGGCGCTCGCCATGCTCGGCATTCTCTTTGCGCCGGAGTTTCTCGGGCTCGGCAGCTTTCTCTCGATGAACTCGTTCGAGGCCGTCTTCTGGATGGTTTCAGTCCTCGCCATCCTGATGCTGCTCCGTGGTGCGTCTACCAGATGGTGGATCATCTTCGGCATCGCCGGCGGCCTGGGTATCGAGAACAAGCCGTCCATGGTTGTCTTCCTCATCGCGCTGCTCATCGGCCTTATGGTCACGCCGCAGCGCCGCATCCTCTTCCATCGCGCGGTTATTTTCAGCGTTGCGCTCATCGTTGTGCTCGCATTGCCCAACCTGCTGTGGCAGATCCACAACCATTTCCCCACACTCGAGTTCATCCACAACGGCAAGATAGACCATAAGAACGTCGTCCTCTCGCCATTGCAGTTCGTTGGCGCGCAGGCGCTGATGCTGAACCCGCTCAGCCTGCCCCTCTGGTTCCCAGGCGTTGTGTGGCTGCTGGTCAGCCGCCGCAGCCGCGAATGGCGCTTCCTCGGCTGGACCTATCTCGTCTTTCTCGCGCTCATGTTCGCCACGCGCGATGCCAAGGACTACTATCTGGCGCCCATCTATCCGGCGATCTTCGCTGCCGGCGCAACCTGCTGGCAGGCGCTCCTGAACCGCCGCGGCACTAGTTGGCTCGTCCCCGCCTATGCCATGCTTCTGGTCATCGGCGGCATCCTCGTGATGCCCATGTCGATGCCCGTCCTTACCCCGGAACTGTGGCTCAACTACACCGCCCGCATGCACCTGCGCAAGACGGCTGCCAATATGGAGAACGAGGCCACGAGTGCTTTTCCGCAGTTCTATGCCGACCGTTTCGGCTGGCAGGAGATGGTCGATCAGGTCACCCACATCGTCAACGGGCTCTCGCCTGCGGACCGCGCCCGCGTCGGCATTCTCTGCTCCAATTACGGTGAGGCCAGCACCATCAACTTCCTCGGCCACGATTTGCCCTTCGCCATCAGCGGCC
>DATBCB010000066.1:0-2745 GCA_036270675.1 Acidobacteriaceae bacterium
TCTACGGCATCAGCCCGTTCGGTCTCTCGCAACAACTGGGTATTTCGCGCGCGGAAGCGGAGCTGTATATTCAGGCTTATTTCGAGCGCTACACCGGCGTGAAGAAATTTATCGAGAGCACAATTGCCGAGGTGCGGCGCACCGGGGTGACCAGGACGCCTCTGGGCAGGGAGCGCCCCATCCCGGAGATGAACAGCCGCAATCCTTCGGCCCGGGGATTCGCCGAGCGCACCGCGGTAAACTCGCCGCTCCAGGGCACTGCCGCCGATATCATCAAAGCCGCGATGATCCGCATCGACCGCAACCTGCGAGAGGAAAAGTATCAAGCCGCGATGCTGCTGCAGGTTCACGACGAGCTGGTTTTCGAAGCTCCAGCCGAAGAGACGCAGAAACTGTCTGTCATGGTGAAGCGCGAAATGGAGCAAGTGTACCCGCTGGAGGTTCCTATGGTGGCAGATATCGGGGTGGGAGAGAATTGGAGGGACGCGAAATAACTTTATGGCCAAAGAAACTCTGGCGATCCGATCCAGCCAGAAACGCGGAAGGCGCTCGACGCCATTGCCCAGAGCCAGCATCGGAACCGGAACTACATAGTCAACGAAGCGCTTGCTGCGTACGTCGACACATGGCAGACAGATCATATACGTCAGGGCCTGCATGAAGCAGAGGCTCGCAAGTTCGTTGGGACGAAGGACGCGAAAAAGGTTCTCGCCCGCCTACGGCGCACATGATGGCCTGACTCGTTTTGACTCAAAGGTTGCTACCGGCCTGTCAAGGCAAAGTAGAAATGTCCTATTCCCAGCAAAGTAGAAATGTCCTGTTTTGATGGGTGGCCCGGAGAGGCCATGTTAGGTTGATGTCGTCCGCAAAGGGTCGCGCCTGGGCGGATGCCCAAGGCCGAGGCGACGGGGCTGGCTCCGTTACTGATCGGCACCTCAAGAACCCTCGAGCACCTCTGCTCGGGGGTTTTTGATTTTGACGGGGCCATATCAGGGTGGTGGAGCTTTCGAGCTGAGGCCTTGGGCTTAGAAAACGCGAAGGCCGCCGGGCGGATTTTGCCCGGCGCTCGATGGGCCTTTTCGTTGCGGCGCCGGTGCTCAGCTGCGAGCATTGGATACCTGGCTGGCCTGGTGTAGAGAGGCGGCAGATCGGATAGAGAAATTCTTCATCCAATCGCTTTTACGCTTGGTGATCTGGGCTGGATGCGGCTGTTGTGCCGCAGCCCCTCCCGCCGGTGGCAATGCGCGCACCGACTCGGTGCTGCGGCGCACACGCACATAGCTGTGCTGGAAGCGCACGGCGATGGTTCCGTCCAAACGCTCCTCCACCCGCACCATGGCTTTGCGCATTCCCACCCGGATGTCCTGGCGATGGATCTGAAAGATCCTTCCGCGGTAGCGCACGGTGTAGTCATTGGCCACTTGTCGCGGTTCGACATGGCTCAGGATCGCCGTCAGATCATGGTCTTTCCCCAAGGGCCGATGGGCGTCGGCAGCATCGGCCGGCGGCACGGTCAGGGTCTGGTTCCACCAGGGCAGATATTCTTTCTCCAGGTATGCATTGGCCGCCTCCATCGTCCGTACTCCCGCTACCCGCATGCCTTTCACCAGTCGATCCTGTGCCGTCAGAAACTGGCGCTCTACGCGCCCTTTGGCCTGCGGCGAGTGCGCCGGAATCCAGACGATGCCCATCTCGCGCAACGCCCGCGCAATCTGCGTCGGCGGCATCTCAGGCCGGTCCCGGCCTTCACGCTGCTCCTGCCGTTTGGTCTTGACCGCCACTTGGAACATCCCGGCCTTATCCGTGTAAAACGCCAGCGGCCGGCCGAACCGCTGCAAGTACGCCCACAACAGACGCCTGTTCTCTTCGCTGGTGTCGTGCCCCACAAAGCGCGCGAATAGCCGGCTGGTGGCATCGTCGATCATTGAGATGAGATAGATTTGCTCGCCTCGGCCCTCCAGCCAGTCATGCATGCTGGTGTCCCACTGCACCAGTTCCCCGCAGCGGCTCCGTCGCGGCCTCCACTGGTGCACCTCTATCACGCGACGCCGGCCGGGCTGCCACTGACCCGCTTTTGCCATCCATCGCCGCAACGTCTCCTTGCTCACCGTAATCTGGTGCAGTTTGTGTAGATACTCCGCCGCCAGCGTCGGGCCAAACCCCCGGTACACCGGATCGGAGAGAACGGCGATCGCGCGCTGTTCCGACTCGGCCGGCAGCTTTCGATTCGAGGCGCGTCCCCGCAGCTCATGGATTACCGCCCGGTCCCCCTTCTGCCGCAGCTTGCGCAGGAGTCGTCGCACCTGCCGCTCGGTCACCCCGATCTCCTCAGCCACCTGCTTCTGTGTGATCAATTTCTTCTTGGCTTTTTTCAAGGCCACCAGCCGGTCTCGTTCGGCTTGGGTCATCTGTAGCTGTCCTTTGTCCACCCTCCAGGCTGGGCCCTGTCAATAGGACATTTCTACTTTGCCCAAATAGGACATTACTACTTTGCTGCGACACTGCCGCTCAGGGCCGTTGAGCCACCTGCCTCGCTTTGATATAATGCGCATAGATGCTAGGTAATCGAGCCCGGAATAACGGGCGTCGGGCGTCATCCCTCTCCAGCCATATCCGCGTGTTCGCGCCCGTCCTGCCTGAGTGCGCGCCTATCCATGTGTAATCGGAGGTATGCAGATACCCTCTAAATGAAAGCCAGCGTACCCATCGTCCGCGGAATTGAAAGCTTGTTTGGTACTCGCGACG
>DATBCB010000067.1:0-2323 GCA_036270675.1 Acidobacteriaceae bacterium
TACATGTTCTCCGGCCTGGCGGCGCGCGCGGCTTACTCCGCGCAGCGACGGCGCAAGAAACGCATGCGCGTCATCGAACCGCTGGAAAACATCACCATTCACGCGCCGGAAGAGCATAGCCACTAAATGCCAGCGAACTACCGCATTGCGATCGTCGGTGCCGCGTCTTTACGTGGCAAGGAACTCAACGAAACTCTTGGCGAGTCGCCATTTGCCTCCGCCGACTTTGTCCTGATGGATGACCAGGAGGCGATTGGGCAACTGGAGTCGGTTGGGGATGAGGTCACCTTCATCCAGCCGATCACGCCAGCCTCCTTTGCCCATACCGACTTCACCTTCTTCAGCGGGAGTGCCGAGCTGACCCGCAAGTACTGGGAAACGGCGGCGCGCGCAGGATCCGCGATCATCGATATGTCGGGTGCGCTGGACACGGAGAAGCAAGCTGTGGTGCTGGCGCCGTGGGTGCAACATTCGATAGACGCGCTCAACCTGCAGACCCCGGCCGCAGTGCCGGCGCATCCCGCGGCGCTGGTGCTGGCAGTGCTGCTGGGGCAGGTACGGCAGGGAACGGCAGTGCGCGCGGCATTTGCCACCGTGCTCGAACCGGCTTCCGAGTACGGACGTGGCGCGATGGATGAGCTGCATCAGCAGACGGTGAGCCTGCTCTCCTTTCAGAACCTGCCGAAGGCTCTCTATGACACGCAGATTGCCTTCAATGCGACGCCAGCGGCTGGCTCCGAGGGCAAGATCGATCTGCAGGCAACCGAGGCGCGGGTGCGCCGCCACTATGCGTTGCTGGCAGCGGGAAAGCTGCCTTCGGCCGCCATTCAGCTCGTGCATGTTCCGGTCTTCCACGGTCATACCATTTCCCTTGGCCTTGACCTGGAACGGGCAATGACGGCCGAGCAGTTGCGCCAATTGCTGGCGGCGAACGAGCACATTGAAATCGCCACCAGTGACGATGATGTGCCTTCGAACCTTGCGGCCGCGGGGCAGGAGCAGGTGCTGGTTCGAGTGCGCGCTGCGGACGACGAGATCACGGCTACGAATCGCTTCTGGTTGTGGGTGGCAACGGACAATCTGAAGCTCTCCGCGATCAACGCGGTCGCCTGCGCGCTGGAGATGCGTCGTCTGCGGCCGCAAGGGCAGGTGCAATAGCGATGAACGTGGCACTGTTGGGTGCAACCGGCGCAATTGGCGAGAGCATCGCCGCCGAGCTGCGCAAACGCAATGAAAGTTATCGCGTGGTTGGCCGTGATCGGGCATCGCTCGATCGTGCATTCGGATCCGATCCGCTGACCGAGATTGTGACCTGGAATCCGGACGACGCGTCCTCAGTAAGGGCTGCCCTGCGCGGTGCGGATACCGCTGTCTATCTGATCGGCGTGCCTTACAACCACTTCGAGCTGCATCCGGTGCTGATGCGCCAGATGCTCGACGCGGCGTCTGCCGAGGGTGTCAGCCAGATGCTGCTGGTCGGCACGGTGTATCCGTACGGACGTCCGCAGCAGACCCCTGCGCGCGAGGATCATCCGCGCGAGCCGCATACCTTCAAAGGCAAAATGCGCAAGCAGCAGGAGGACCTGTTGCTCGAAGCCGATGCAGCGGGAAAAATTCGTGGCACCGTGCTGCGGCTGCCGGACTTCTACGGGCCGCGGGTGAAGAACAGCTTCCTCGATAGCGTTTTCAATGTCGCTGCGAAGGGCGGCACGGCAAACCTCATCGCGCCTATCGATCGTCCACATCAGTTCGTGTACGTGCCGGATGTTGGGCCGGTGGTGCTCGATCTGTTGCAGCGTCCCGAAGCGCATGGCCGTTGGTGGCATCTGGCTGGCGATGGCACTGCGAGCATGCAGGAGATCGTCGCGATGGTAGGCGAGCTCGCCGGCAAACCAATCAAGACCCGCGTAGTGGGGCTAGGAATGCTGCGCCTCATCGGCATATTTCAGCCGGTGATGCGCGAGCTGGTGGAGATGAACTACCTGCTCACCGATCCGTTCATCATGGATGACAGCGCGTTACGCACTTTGCTGGGCAATGTAAAGACGACGCCGCTGCGGGATGGGCTCCGGCAGTCGTTGGAGGCTGCTCGCCGCAAATAAGCGCGATCACGCCGCAAATAGGCGCGATCACAGATCGCAGAGTGCGCGGAATTTCTCGTACTGCGCCAGCAGAAACGAGTCGGTCATTCCAGCGATATAGTCGGCAACGGTGCGCGGCGCGCCTTCCGCAGCCAGCGCGGTGCCGCAGTTGGCAGGCAGCAGCCCCGGATCCCGCACCCAGCATTCATAGAGTGACGTGATGATCTGGTGAGCACGTTCGT
>DATBCB010000068.1:0-3959 GCA_036270675.1 Acidobacteriaceae bacterium
TGTGACCGTGGAATGCGAGCTGCGCTGGCGAGCACAGAAGGAGGAGCACACCGAGCCTGCTTTGATCACATCGCTACGGCAGCGGCCTGACGTCGAGCGTCTGCGCTGGCAAACGTAGCGCTTCAGTGACAGCGGCGGAGACGGCGAGAGTGAAAAGAAACCCGGCTCCAGATGCCTGAAACGAGATCGGCATCGAGAAGCCGGGCCACGAAGCGAGCCTTCTTCTGCTCGACAAAACTGTCACTCGACACGGGCGAAGACACGCCGCTATTTATCGCCAGGCTTACTGGTACAGTTGGCGCGCTTTTGCCGTGTGTTGAGACTCGCTCGACCAGAGATCAGGTTATTGGATGCGGAAGAGTCCACGAACTCTTCTGGATCTGGCAGCCGCAGTTCGGGCAGTCGCAGTTTGGGCAATTCAGTGTTGGGCAGTTGCGGAGTGCGCCTTGCGGCATTCCAGGACTTGGCCGGAAGGTCGGGGTGCTTGCGAATCAGCCGCACAAGCTGGCGGATTCTGTGGAGGGCGGGGGACGGAGAGAAAACCATGGGCCACCTCTTTATTCTCCTTTTGTTCGCCTAGAATAGCAAGGCGATTCCCGTTTCGGAAGTAACCTCGGCCTGTGGATTTCGACCTTGGGATTGAGCCGCTAAACCGCACAAACTAAGATGGATGTGGCGATCTGCTCCATTCTTCGGAAGCTTCGGGACTGTGTGGGCGCGTCGTGAGAGTGATCGCGGCTGCGAGGATGAGTACCCCTCCGATCCATGCCAGCGGACCGAGGCGGTCGCCCAGCAGTTCGACGCCAAGAAACGAGCCGAGCAGCGGCTCGATGTTGAGAAACACGGCCGCGCGCGAGGCGGGCACGTGATGGATGCCCCAGTTCCACAGCAGGGTAGAGCCGGCGGTGCAGAAGAGGCCGCTGGCCGCCGAAGCCAGCCACGCCGCAACTGGCACTCCGTGGACCGGGGGTGAGCCGTCGTGCAACAGAACCCAGACGGCGATCATGATGGCCCCGGAGTAGACGCCGTACACCGTGATGACGGCGGGCGGATGGCGCTCCATCAGCCGCTTGTTCATCAGGATCCAGAAGAGTGAGACCAGCAGCGCGGCCAGCACCAGCAGATCGCCAATGAGTGAGGGACCTTTGTTGCCCCCTTCTCCTCCCGCCGAGTGATGGCCGCCCAGCACGATCAAGCCCACGCCGATGGTCGAGCTCACCAGCGCTGCCCATCCGACGCGGTCCAGCCGCTCGCCTGCAAACAGCGTGGCGGCCGCCCCCAGCAGCACCGGCATGCTGCCCACCATCAGCGATGCATGCGAAACCGTGGTGAGCGACAGGCCACGGAACTGCACCAAGTATTGCACGGGTATTCCGAGAAATGACGCCACGAGCAAGAGCCGCCACTCTCGCCGGTTGAGCTGTGGCCGATGACGCAGCGCGAACGGCAACAGCCCGATGCACGCGAAGAAGAATCGGTAGAGCACCATGTGGCCCACACCCATGTAGGCCAGCACGATCTTCCCGAAATAAAAGCCCGTCCCCCAGAAGCACCCAGCCAACGCGCAGGCGCCATAGCCCAGCCAATACGCGGCGGTGTGCGGGCGCTCAAGGGTGGAGGGCATAGCATTAATCTATAGGGGCCGCAAGTCGCTTGGGCGGCAGGGGGCTGGAAGCGCGACAGCAGCTCGGTCAGATGCCGATGAGCCCGGAGCGAATCGCCCACAGCGAGAGCGTGGCGACGATGATCCACAGCACGACGCCCTGCAGCATGGGCCGCACTCCAACTCTGCGCAATGTGGCCTTCGAGATACCGCTGCCAATGAGGAAGAGCGTGACCGTCAGGCCGCTGCGGCCGAGCTTCGCGAATGCAGCGAATGCCGGTGCGAGCGCATGCACGTAGGTGTTGGCGACAGCCGCCAGGCAGAAGTACAGGATGAACCATGGCCACTGGATGCGCGTGTTGCTCTTGGAGATCGCAGCGGTGACGAGAGCGAGCGGTACGATCCATAGCGCCCGAGCCAGTTTGACCGTGGTGCCGATGGTCAGCGCCTGTGGGCCATAGTGCGCTGCGGCCCCAACAACGGAGCTGGTGTCATGAATTGCCAGCGCCGCCCACAGACCGAACTGCGACTGCGTCAGGTGCAGCGCGAGGCCGATTACGGGAAAGGCGAGCAGCGCGATGGCGTTGAGCGTGAAGACGGTGCCGAGCGAGACGGCCATGTCTTCGTCGTCGGCCTTGGTGATGGGCGCGATGGCAGCGATCGCGCTGCCGCCGCAGATGGCGGTGCCGCAGGTGATGAGAAAGGCGGCTTTGGGATGCACGCTGAGCAGGCGGCCCAGCAAGGTCCCCAGCAGAATGGCGCAAACGATGCTGACGGCGGTGTAGAGGAAACCGGATGCACCGGCATGCACCACCTGGTGCAGGTTCATGCCGAAGCCGAGTGCGACGACGGAGGCCTGCAGCAGCACCCGCGAGAGGTCGCGGCTCTCCGACGCGAAGGGATGCGGCAGCAGCAGACCGAAAGCGATGCCGGCGGCGAGCGCAACGGCGGGAGAGACCAGGCCGCTGGCGGAGATGATGATCGAGAGCAGGAAGAGGCGCTTGGTGCCGACGAAAGTCATGGTCTCAGTGTCGGGCGAAAACTGTAACGGCGTCCAAGCAGAAATTGTGATGCCCGATAGGCGCGACTTATCGCCGTGACTTCGCCCGTCGCAATTGCGTGCGGTGTTGCCGGAGCAATTACAGCGTCGCGCCGCCAGCTGCCGGCGAAGTTCGATCCGCAAGACTCCGCCCATCATTCGAGCTTCACCATACGCGGCACATCCTCTCCGGCGCCATGGGCCGCCCCGCCTTGCAGCCGAAGGACTGGCGGAACTCCGGCATGTTCACGATGACACCGTTCGCGCGAATGCGGTCGGGCGAGTGGGGATCGACGCGGACTGCCATGCGCAGCATCTCGGGCCGCTCGGTGGAGCACCAGTTCTGCGCCCAGCCAATGAAAAGCTCCTGCTTGGCCGTGTAACCCGTTGCCGTCTTGCTATCGAGCGGCGTGTGTTTGCCCGCGGCATCGGCCAGCAGTGCCATCCAGGCGAGCCGCAGGCCGCCGTTGTCCGCCGTATTTTCGCCGAGCGTGAGCTTGCCGTTCACGTGCAGGTCGTCAACCGCCACGAATCCGCTGTACTCATCCACCACGCAGTCGCTCCGTTGCTCGAATTGTTTGGCATCCTCCGCGGTCCACCACTCCTTCAGGTTGCCCTGCGCATCGAACTTGCGGCCCTCATCGTCGAAGCCATGCGTCAGCTCGTGGCCCACGATCGCGCCGATGTGGCCATAATTCGTCGCATCGGAAGCCGTCCGGTCATAGAAGGCGGGCTGCAGAATGCCCGCGGGGAAGTTGATGGTGTTCATCGTGGGCAGGTAATTGGCGTTCACCGTGGGTGGCGTTAGGTCCCATTCGCCCTTGTCTACCGGGCGGCCAATCTTGTGCAGCTGGTAGTCGCTTTCGAATTCGCGCGCGCGGATGGAGTTTCCCAGACTGTCTCCGGGTGCGATGGTGAGTGCGGAATAATCGCGCCACTTATTGGGATAGCCGATCTTGTCGACGATGGCCGCCAGCTTTTCGTGCGCCTTCGCTTTGGTTGTCGGGCTCATCCAGTCCAACTGGTCGAGGTCGCGGTTCATTGCCGCTTCAATCTGCTTCACTTCTTCTGCCGTTCTGGCCTTGCTGTCGCCGCCGAAATATTGCGCCACATACGCTTTGCCGAGGACTTCGCCAAGACCGGAATCCGTCGCGTCGACGCAGCGCTTCCAGCGCGCCTGCTGTTCCGGAGTGCCTTCGAGCTTGCGCCCGTAGAAATCGAAGTGTTCTTCATCGAACGCCTTGGGCAGACGGCTGGAGAGGCTGTCTACCAGGAACACGCGCATGTAGTCCTTCAGCGTATCGAGATTCGTCGATG
>DATBCB010000069.1:0-4352 GCA_036270675.1 Acidobacteriaceae bacterium
ACATAAGGATCTCTGGCTCATCGACCTGGACACGGGTGCCGAACGGCAACTTACGCATCTACCTTCCGACTTCGACCTTCGCGACTTCGACCTTTCTCCGAACGGGCGTGAGCTTGTCCTTGAACGCGTGCAGGAGAGCTCCGATGTAGTGATGCTGGACCTCCCGCGACGCTGACCGGCGTCTGCTGGTTTCGCTGCAGCGGTGTCCAGTCGTGGGCACGGTGAACGCGTAGATGGACAGTGAGCGCGCTACTCGCTCTCTGTAAGTAGCGGAAAAATCGAGAGAAAGCGCATGCGAAAATTGGCGCGCAGCGTGCATTTTCATCCGGCGGAACTTTTGCGGGATGGAGAGCTGGATGACGCTGATTCAGGATGTTCGCTATGCGCTGCGGCAGTTGCGCAAGACGCCGGGCTTCACCATCACGGCGGTGCTGACGCTGGCGCTGGGCATCGGGGCGAATGCTGCGATCTTCACCTTGGTGCAGGCGGTGCTGCTGAAGAACCTGCCGGTGACCGATCCGAAGACGCTGGTGCGACTAGGCGACAGCAACGATTGCTGTGTAGGCTCCGGGACGGACAAGAATGGCGACTATTCTCTGTTCTCGACCAACACCTACGAACAACTGAGGAAGAGTGTGCCGGAGTTTGAAGACCTGGCGGCGATTCAGGCAGGTTTCGAATTCCGGCCGATCATTGCGCGGCGCGGCGGCACGCCGGAAGCGGCACGATCGGTGATGGGCGAATTTGTTTCCGGCAACTACTTCCGCACCTTCGGTCTGCGGCCGCAGGCGGGGCGGCTCTTCACCGACGCGGACGACGTTCAGGGTGCGCCGATGATGGCGGTGATGAGTTACGAAACCTGGAAGCGCGACTATAACGGCGACGCTTCCGTGGTGGGCAGCACGTTCTGGATCAACACCAAGGCGGTGACGATTGCGGGGATTGCGCCGCAGGGATATTTTGGCGACCGGCTGTCGAGCACGCCGCCGAATTTCTATCTGCCCATCGAGACGATGCCGGTGCTGGCAAATGTGCCGTACGTGCATGAGCCGAACACGAACTGGCTTTACATAGTGGGGCGGGTGAAGGCGGGAACGCCGCTGACTCCTGTGCAGCAGAAGGTGAGTGCGACTTTCCGCCAGGCGGTTGCGCAGACCGGCAGCTTTACGGGAGATCGCGGCAAGGAACTGCTGGCCAGGGCGCACATCGTTCTGACGCCGGGTGGCGCGGGTATCGAGCATATGAAGGAGCAGTATGCGACGAACCTGCACCTGCTGATGTGGATCTCCGGCGCGGTGTTGTTGATTGCGTGCGCGAATATTGCCAACCTGCTGCTGGTGCGCGGGATGGGGCGCAAGGCGGAGATGAGTGTGCGCACCGCGTTGGGCGCGACGCGCGGAAGAGTGATCCAGCAACTGCTGACGGAAAGCGTGCTGCTGGGGGGATTGGGCGGCGCTGCGGGACTGGCGGTGGCGTATGCAGGAACTCGCATACTGCTGATGCTGGCATTTCCCGGAGCGGCGCAGGATGTTTCCATCGACCCAGCTCCGTCGATGGCGGTGATCGGATTTGCGTGCGGGCTATCGCTGGTGACGGGCGTGCTGTTTGGCGTGGCGCCGGCATGGATTGCCGCGAAGGCGGAACCGGGGGATGCGCTGCGGAGCGGGACGCGCTCGACAGCGGGAGGAGCTTCGCTGCTGCAACGTGGGCTGGTGGTGGTGCAGGCCGCTCTGTCCCTGGTGCTGCTCGTGGGCGCGGGATTGTTCTCGCAAAGCCTAAACAAACTGCAAAGTACGGATCTGAAACTGGATGCGAAGAACCGGTACATTGTGCACATCAATCCGCAGGCGGCGGGCTACTCGCAGACGCAACTGGAGACCTTGTATCGCACGATGGAGGAGCGGTTCCATGCACTGCCAGGCGTGACGAAGGTGGGCATCGCCGCATATACGCCGATGGAGGACAACAACAATGGCTGGAGCGCGCAGGTGCAGGGGCAGCCTGATTTGCATCTGAGTGCTTCGAATGTGCGGGCGAATGCGGAGTATTTCGATTCCGTCGGGACCCGCCTGGTGATGGGGCGCGGGATCGGCGTGCGGGATACACCGACGGCTCCGTCAGTGGCGGTGGTGAACCAGTCGTTCGTGAAGAAGCTGTTCAAGCCGGGCGAGAATCCGATGGGGCAGCACTTCGGCGGGGGCCCAAGACACACCGGTGACTTTGAGATTGTCGGGGTGGTGGAGGACACGGTCTACACGAACGTGCGCTGGAAAGACCATTTGATGTACTTCATGCCGCTGATGCAGCGGCCGGCGAGCGATAAAGATCCGATTGAGAAGGATGACTCGCTATATGCGGGCGCGATTGTGCTCGAGACGGCCCGGCCGATGAGCGATATGGAATCGCTGGCGCGAACGACGCTGGCGAGCATCAATCCGAATCTGGCGGTGGTGAAGTTTCAGACGTTTGATGCGCAGATTGCGGACCGGTTTACGGACGATCGGTTGATTGCGCGGCTAACGGTGTTGTTTGGCGCGCTGGCGCTGATGCTGGCTGCGATCGGCCTGTATGGCGTGACCTCCTACACTGTGGCGCGGCGCACGCCGGAGATCGGGATCCGCATGGCGCTGGGCGCAGAACGCGGCGGCGTGGTGGCGATGGTGATGCGCGGTGCGATGATGCAGACGCTGCTGGGGCTGGTGATCGGAGTTCCGGTGGCGCTGGTGTGCGGGCGCTTTGTGAAGGCTCAGCTGTATGAGATCACCAGCGCGAATGGGAGTGTGATGGCGGCAGCAATTGTAACGCTGGGGTTGGCGGCGTGCTTGGCCGGATTGATTCCCGCACGGCGTGCCGCGTCGATCGATCCAATGCAGGCGTTGCGAACCGAATAGGGAGACCGCGGTACACGCTGTTTGTCCGGCCGTGGCCGATGTCCAGCCTCCCGGAAATGTAGTGCGCGGATTTCTCTCATCGGGATTTACCAAACTTTACCTTACTTAACCAATCTTTATCGCACTGGCCGGGGCGCGCTGCTGGAATGGGTTCACGAGGTGAGCCCTTATGTTCCCACAGCGGTTACGATATCTGGTCATCGCCACGAGCGCGATGGTTTGGAGTGGCGTGTGTGCGTTCGGCAGCAGTCCGGCAGAGGACCGTTTGCTGCGGCTGGTCCCCGCGAATGCGGCGATTGTCGCGGGGATTGCAGATCTCCATCATGGGGACCAGCGCGGCCGGCTGCTGATTGTGACGCACAACAACAGTGTCGATCTGCGCGACTGGATCACGCTGGCTGGAGTCGACGATCGGCAGCAAGTCGATGGGTTGGTCGAGGTGGCGATGCCCTCCGCTCAGGGGGACCTGGGCGACCATCTTCTGCTGGCGCGCGGCTCCTTCAACGGCAGGCACGTTCTCGATGCTGCAAAAGACAACGGAGGTGTTGCAAGCAGCTATGCAGGCGTGAAGGTCGTGATCGTGAAGCCCTTCGCGCGCGAGCAGAAGGAGATGATGGACACGCGCTGGCTCGCGATGCCTGATGACAATACTGCGATCTTCGGTACGCCGGCGATGGTAAGGAACGCGCTCGACCGTTATCGGTCGTCCGCGCCTGCCGATGGCGCATTGGCAAAGCGATTGCAGGAGTTGAAGCCGGATGTGAACTGCTGGAGCGTGCTCTCGATGCCGGGCGCGGTGCTGGCGCGGCATTTGCGTGCGGGAGTGCTGGATGAAACCGGAGATACGCTTCTAGGCAGGGTGAGCGACGTCAACTGTCGGCGTGCACTACGGGTCGAACGAGCGCGTGGATTTCGCGATCAAAACTGATAACCCGGAGGCAGCTACTGCGTTAGCGGCGCATCTCGGTGGGCGGTCTCCGCTGTTGGCGGTCGTTGCGGATAGGCTGCAGACGCGCTCTGCGGAGATGTCGGTGGAGCAGAACGAGGTGCGCGGCTCTGTGCGGGTGCTGGATAAGGAGTTCGACGCGTGGTTGGCGGCGGTTTATGCGCGGTTTTCGGGTGATAGCGGCACGCACGGGGAGGAGGTTGCCAGGGTGGGCGCTGCTCGTTGACTAATGTCCGTGGTCAATTTTCGGTAGCGGCGCAAGGTCTTGTGGTGCTGAGCTATGAGGTCGGCGCTCCTGTGATCGCTGCTGCCGGAACCGAACAGAGCACCGGGTATGTGCAATCAGCTTGTGACCGAGGTGAACGTTCCTACCAAGCCGCTGGCTTGGTGATCTTGTGCCCGTGGGCGTCGACTAGTTCATTCGGAAACTGGCTTCGCGCCATGTGGCATCCCGGCCCTTCTGACGTAATTTCCCGGTAGAATTTGGCGGTCTTTTTCAGTTCGACACTCGGGCG
>DATBCB010000070.1:0-4699 GCA_036270675.1 Acidobacteriaceae bacterium
GGGATGCCCTGCGAATCAAAATAGCTGCGGAGACGCTTGCTGCAACTCGGATGAGCAGTGCTGTACGGGTCGGGGCACTAATTATTGCGCGAAGAAATGCAGTTGAGCTGGTGGATCGGCGGGGCGTGCGATGCGCCCCGACGGGCCTACTGAACCGGATGACCTGGTGGTCAAGGGCGAGGTCACTGGTTCTGAGTCCTTCTACATCGACGGCAAGGTGGAAGGCGCAATCAACGTGCCGGGCAACCGCGTTACCGTAGGCCGCAATGGCCAGGTGGCCGCGAACATTTCTGCCCGCGAGGTTGCGGTGCTGGCCAAGGTGAGCGGCAACATCAATGCGAGCGAGAAGGCTCGCTGACCGGCGACGTGATCGCACACTGAAATCTCGATTGAAGACGGCGCGTTCTTCAACGGCGGCATCGACATCCGCAAGCCGGTGAGCGAAGCGGCCAAGCCGGTCTCGGTTTAAGCCTCAGAACCTTTAGGAACAAGCGAAGCCCCGGATGGATCCATATCCTGCCCAGGGCTTTTGTGCGTCTGGTCTGTTCGAAGGTGGACAGCGGTGTCCGCTGGGGGGCAGCTGAGAATGCTTATCTTGCAGAAATAGAGGGATTCGAGCGGCCTATCGATTGCATGTATCCCAGTGATCATCCGAATTGGAGGCTTCCATGCTGTGGCTCATTCAGGATCTGCGGTATGCGGTCCGGCAGTTGCGGCACGCGCCCGGCTTCATGCTGACGGCGCTCCTGACGCTGGCGCTGGGCATCGGGTCGGTGGTGGCGGTCTTCAGCGTGGTGTATTCGGTGCTGCTGCGACCCTATGGATTCGCCCAGGCGGGCAAGCTGGTGGTGTGGCGGGAGACGATCGAAGAGGCGCAGAAGACGCTGCCCGTTGCGCCGGACAACTACAAGCACTATCTCGAACTGAAGTCGCAGGCGAAGACCGTGGCGGATGCGGCGATCGTCCAGAACGCGGACGTTAGCGTGTCATCTGAAGCCGGGGATGGACACCCGGAGCTGCTGCACGGACTGAGAGTATCGCCGAATTTGCTCTCGGTACTCGGTGTGTCGCCGGTCCTCGGACGCGCGTTCTTACCGCAGGAGGCACAGCAGGGGCGCGACGGCGAAGTGATCCTGACCTGGAGCGCATGGCAGCAACTGATGCACGGCGATCCGAGCGCAGTTGGCTGTACACTTCGACTTGGCGGTGAGTCGAGGCTGGTCGTGGGGGTGCTTCCGCAAGGCTTCCGCTTCCCACCGCTCTCGGAGATGCCCGGACAGACAGAGTCAGGTTCGACGGATCGCTATCAGGTATTGCAGCCGCTGGTTGCTTCCGAGGAAGAGAAGACAGCCGATACGGGCGATTTCAATTTTGTGGTTTTGGCGCGGCTGCGACCCGGCGTGAGCATCGCGCAGGCACAAAACGAGCTGGATGGGCTGGAGAAGGCGAACGCCGCAGCTAACCATGTGCAGGTGCATCTGGGAGTGGTGGTTACATCGCTTGCACAGGAGGTGACCAGCGGAGTGAGCGCGGCGCTGTGGCTGCTGCTGGCTTCCACAGGAGGTGTGCTGCTGATTGCCTGCGTCAATCTGGCCAACCTGCAATTGGCGCGCAGCGTGGCGCGTGAACGCGAAGTTGCCATGCGGGCGGCGTTGGGCGCAGGGCGTTGGCGACTGGCTCAGGCAGCTCTTGCGGAGAGCCTGGCGTTGGCGGCGGGGGGCGGCTTGCTTGGAGTTGCCCTCGCGATTGTCGCAGTGCGACTGGCCGCGACACTGGCGCCGGCGAACCTTCCCCGCTTGAACGAACTGGCCGTCAGCCTGCCCGCACTACTAGTCGCCGCGGGATTGACCGTGGGCACGGCGCTGTTCTTCGGGCTACTGCCGGCCTTGGCCAATCTCCGCATTGATCCGCAGCGCAGCCTGCAGACCGCGGCTTCCGGGCTGGGTGGAGCATGGAGGGCAGCGCAAACGCGACGAGCACTGGTGGCCTGCGAGGTTGCGTTGAGTGTGGTGTTGCTGGCGCTGACCGGGCTGGCCGGCCGGAGCTTTGCGCGGGTGATGGCTGAGGATCGGCACTTTGCCGCCGATCACGTGATGCTGGCCGAGGCCGCCCTCTACACGCCGCAATATGCGGATCGGGGCAGCCCCTCAGGCAATCCCGGAGCCGACGCAGGGAGCAAGCGGCGGAATGCCTTTCTCGACCAGGCGCTGGATCGATTGCGCGAGCTTCCTGGAGTGACGGCGGTTGGGATGACGAACATTGTGCCGCTCACCGGAGACATCATGATCGATAGCGTGGCTCGTCCAGATCATCCGTTGCCTGAGGGCGAGATGCCGGTGGCCAATCTGCGCTTTGTGAGCCCAGGTTACTTCGCAGCCATGGATATTCCGCTGCTCGCTGGACGTGAGTTCGATGGACGCGAGCGGGAGCATCTGGAGAGCGCCATTGTTTCGGAGAAGACAGCGGAGGCAGTGTGGCCGGAGGGTCATGCGCTAGGCAAGACACTGCGGCAGATGGGGCAGACGTTCACCGTGGTGGGCATTACAACCGATGCGCGGGTGAACGATCTGAAGCGCGATGCTGCGATGTTCTATCTCCCGTACTGGAGCGCTCCGCCGTCTGCCCCTATTTTCGTCATCCGCAGCACGGAATCTCCGGATGAACTGGCGCCTGCGATCCGGCGAGTGTTGTGGAGTGTGGATCCGCAGGCGGCGATTCCGCTGCTGCGGCCGCTCACCGATCAGGTGAGTGCGTCAGTCGCGACGGAGCGTTTTCAAGCGATGCTGTTCACTGTATTCGGGGTCGCGGCGCTCTTGCTGGCGGCGCTTGGTATCTATGGAGTGCTGGCCTACACCGTCTCGCTGCGGAGGCGTGAGTTCGGCGTGCGCATGGCGCTGGGCTCTCCTCGCGCGGCACTGGCGCGCCTGGTCATGGTGGAGGCATCACTGCCAGTCGGGGCCGGCCTGATCGCCGGATTTGGCATGGCCTTCATTGCAGGTCGCTATGCACGCAGCCTGCTCTACCAGACAACGCCGGCCGACCCGATGGCATTAGGTGGAAGTGTGTTGCTGCTGATTGCAGTAGCGGCAGTGGCCACGTTGCTGCCCGCGCGGCGCGCAGCGGAGATGGACCCGATGCAGGTGCTGAGGGAGAGCTGAGTTCCCGTTGGTGGCGACTTCATCAGCATGAAAAGCGGCGAACAATGTTGGCACTAATGCAGGACATGCGGTATGCGATGCGGCAGTTACGGCGCGCGCCGGGCTTTACCCTGACGGCGTTGCTGACCCTGGCGCTGGGCATCGGGTCGGTGGTGGCGGTGTTCAGCGTGGTGTATTCAGTGTTGCTGCGGCCGTATGGATTCGCCGAAGCAGGCAAGCTGGTGGTGTGGCACGAGGTGGTCGAGGAGTGGAAGAGCTTCCTGCCCTCCGTCCCAGCCAATTACAAACACTACGTCATGTTCAAGACGCGCGCGCACAGCGTGGCAAATGCAGCCATCCTGCAGCCCGGGCGGATGACTGTGAGTCCGGAAGGAGCGGGTGGCAGCGTGCACCCAACTGTGCTCCAGGGGCTGTCGACATCCTCCGAGCTATTCCCGGTTTTGGGGGTCGTGCCCGCATTGGGCCAGAACTTCCTGCCGCAAGAGACAGAGGCGGGGCAAAATGGTGTGGTGATTCTGGGGTGGGTGACGTGGCAGCGCATGTTCCATGGCGATGCAGGCGCGCTGAGCAAGTGGATCCTGGTGGGTGGCAAGCCGCATACCGTCATTGGCGTTTTGCCGCGGACATTCCGCTTTCCGCCTGTCGCGCGGCAGTTAAATCCCGGACCGGCGCTTCTTTATTCTCAACGATTTTCCTGGATTTAACTGCATCGTTACAGCACTTAAATCCTGGAAATTTGTACTTAAATCCTGGACAAAGTTCGGGCTGAAGTTTGTCCGGGATTTAAATGCAAAAGTGGCGCCAATGGGAAACCGCTTACGGAGAAGAGTGGGAACTCGCACTGGAGCGGGAAGCCGTAATTCGCCCGCTCGCCAGTAAGAGCAAGCTCAGCGTGACGCTCGTAGAGGAGGCGACGCGGCAGCTTCAATTAGCAGAAGCGTGTTCTATCATCTGTTGCGCCGCTACAAACAGCGGCCACAGACATCTTCCCTTCTTCCCTGGAAGAGATCATGCGCGTGCCCATCGCGAGCGGAACAAGCTGCTGTGGCGAACTGGCGAACTGATTTGTTAACTGCTGGCGGTCCGGGATTTAAGTGCAACAGCCACGAGAAATCCTGGATTTAAGTGCTGCAAAATCGGCCGCCGAGCGGAAATCCTGGATTTAAGTGCTGCGCGACAGCTTAGAAGAGACAGTGATTCGTGTTCGCGGGCCAGTGGAAATAAAACGGGCCACTTCCTCCATCAGACAATGACGACGTGAAAACCGTTCTATGAGTGATAGACCTTGGGCGAGTTCAGTGCTGAAAGAGGAGAGTCCTGATTTCAACGTCGAGCCGCAAATTGGCGACGAAAGTCTCCCGTCGCAGCTTTGCCGGCCTACTCATCTCCTCAGGATGCACACTCGCTCTACCTACGTCATGCTGGGCAAGGCTTGGAGGGGACCCAACTCCGTCGCAGGCGGTCTGGCGTTCACTGCCGCTTGAGAGTCTCAATTGCCGTCGATGCATTCGCAAGACACTGCCGCCAATTCGAACATCCGC
>DATBCB010000071.1:0-3112 GCA_036270675.1 Acidobacteriaceae bacterium
GAGCAAGAGCGCCGTTTCGACGGTTTCCAGGGGCACGCCGTCCTGATGGAGGTGACGCGCCAGCCATTGGTCGGAGGCGCTGACACGCATGGGAGTGTCGGGCATTTCGAGATAGAGGGTGAGGACGGAGGCGAAGTAGGAAGGGACAGGATCTATGCCGGTCATTTCTTCCTCCTGCGGCGGTCTGTTGCCTCCTGCTCGCTCTCGCGCATGCGGTAGCTTGAACCCTCGATAACGGTGACCTCGGCATGATGCAGCAGGCGGTCGAGCATGGTGACGATGCAGGCGGCGTTGGGGAAGACCTCGTTCCATTCTTTAAATGGCTTGTTGGTGGTGACGATGAGCGACTTCTGCTCGTAGCGCTGATTGATGACCTCGTAGAGCAAGTCGGCTGACTTGTCATCGAAGGACAGATACCCGACTTCGTCGATGCAAAGCAGCGCCACGTTGGCGTAGGAGCGCAGCTTGCGCCTGCGGCCTTCAGGAGTCTGGCGATGCAGTTCCGTGAGCAGCTTGGAGGTGGTGCGGAACAGGACGGAGTGTCCAGCCAGCACGGCGGCGTGGCAGATGTTCTGCGCGATCATGGTCTTGCCCAGGCCGTTGGCGCCGACAAGGACAAGGTTGCGGGCCTCGGCGAGGAAGTCCAGGGTGAGCGCCCGCTCGATGACATCGCGTTCGATGCGGGTGGGCCAGGCCCATTCGAAGTCGGCGATGGGCTTGAACTTCTTGATGTCTGCCGTGCGCAAGCGCCGCTCGAGACTGCGATGAGCGCGCTCGGCAGCTTCGATCTGGGCCAGTTGCTCGAGCAACTGGCGCGGCGACCATCGCAGCTTGGCCGCATGGGCCAGCATATCGTCCAGTTGCGTGGCCACGGTGGTGAGGCCGATCCGCTGCAACTGTTCGCGGAGGTTAGGATTCGGGTTCTGGGTCGTGTCGTTGGGCGAGTTCATCGTAGGTCTCCAGATCGTGGGGGCGGACTTCGACACTCTCCGCCTGGGGATAGCGTCTGAGGTCGAGCGGCAACGGCGTGGCGCGGTGGGACTGGCGCAGCAGGAACTCCACCGAGACGGCGCGCGGGGTGTTATGCTCGAGAGCCTCGCTAACGGCGCGGCGCAAGGCTTGCGCGCCGTATCGATCGAGCAGCTGGAGAAGGTGCGCGATCTGACGGGCGGCCGATTCGCCATCCAGGAAGGCCCGCTCAAGCAAAACCGCGCTCTCCGGCACGGCCATCTCCAGCCTGCCGGCGCGAGTTGATTCACGCGCCCTGCGCTTGGTTTCCAGCAAGGCTTGTTGGTGCTCCGGATCGAGGACCTCTTCTTGGCGGTTGTAACTGCGGCGATGGCGAGCGATCTCGCGCACTCCATCGAGGATGCGTACCCCGGTGTCGGTGGCAGCCAGCGTCAGTTCACGGCCCACGACTTGGGGAGGGATCGAGTAGTCGTTGCCGTCGAAACGCACATAGATGCTCTTGACCGCGCGCACCGCAACCACGCGTTCGGTGTTGAACTCGTGAAGCGGCAACGGGAGCAAGCGTGCCTGCTCATCGGCGAACACCGCCGCGACGCTGCGATTGCGATCGTCGGGCCACGGCCGTTGATGCGCCACTTGGTCGCGCCATTGAAGCGCCTGACGATTGCACTCTTCCAGCGTGGTAAACCTGCGCGCCGCCCAGAACGAATCACGTACGAAGCGAATAGCCCTCTCCACACGCCCTTTTTGATTCCCCGCCCGTACCTGACAAGGACGCGGCTCGAAGTGATAATGCCCAGCCAGTTCCAACAACCGCGGATTGAAATGGATCAGGTTGCCGTGTCGTTCCAGTACGGCAGACTTCAAGTTGTCATACAACAGGACTCGGGCGGAGCCTTGGAACGACTCGAAGGCACGCACATGCCCGCGTAGGAAGTTCTCCATCGTCTGATCGAAGAAGAACTCCAGATACAACGCCCGCGACCAGGACAAGGTCATCACGAAACAGGACAGCGCCCGCTTGGCGCGACCCACCATGACGGTGCCAAAAGATGCCCAGTCGACTTGCGCCTGCTCACCAGCGAAGACATGAAGGCGCAGGAACGCTTCCTGCGGCCGTGGACGCAGACGCGCCACCACCCGCCGCAACTGCACCACGCTTCCTTGGTAGCCGCGATCCCGAAGCATCTGATACAGCCGGGTGGCACGAAGGCGCGGATGCGCTTCCAGCGTCTGCCGCACCAGGCCGAGATAGGGATCGAGCTTCGACGAACGCAACTGTTCGGCGCGATGAAAACGCTCCACCTCGATGGCGCGCCGCACCGTGTCGGGATGAACTCCGAGCGCCGCGGCGATCGTGCCCACCTTCCAGTGCTCGGCGAAAAAGTAGCGGCGGATCTGTACCCGCACTTCCGGATCGATCATCTCCAGCTCACCTGCGAGAAGATGTGCGCGGAAAAGGGTCGACCAGGTGGCCAGTGCGACCGCAGACCATGCAGCACCGCCATATGCCTGGCCCTTCACGCGGCCCAATACACAACCGCACAACCGCCGGCATCGTGACCGCTTTTCCACCCTTCGATGGTGGAGGAGTTTCAAAAGCTTGGGAACCTTGATCCGTCACGCGGCGTAAGAACTGTCGGCAACGATAAGCGCGCTGGCGGTCGCGATGATCCAACCGCCCCTCGGGGCTCCGCTGATGACGCCGATTGGCCGCCTGATGCTGCCGCAGACGTGACTGGCGCCGGCACTCTCCACTGCAGTAACGCTGACCGCGATCGCAGCACGAGCAGATCAGGAACATCGACCGGCAGCCAGGACGATGACAAAACCGAAGCCGGAGTACAACTTCTCCGTGAACCGCCATCCGTAATTGCAGGCGGCTTTTGACAACGGCTGCGATTCATGCCAAGGTAAAACCACTCCTGGTTGCCTTCGTCTTGGCATGAAGGCTACCTACAAAGAACCCCGCTGCTCTAACAGCGGGGTTCTTTTCTGATCCGCCTTCCCCCGGAAACACCTTACAACTCCAGGCCTCCCAGACGACGATCGACCGATGACCGCGCCCTTCGGCGCGGATGATATCAAGCAACTCCACATCGGCAAATGTTCAGAAAACTACGTTTTCTGATGACCGATGACA
>DATBCB010000072.1:0-6770 GCA_036270675.1 Acidobacteriaceae bacterium
GCGCAAGATCGGCATGCTTGTTTTGTTCGCCTTCCTGCCTCTTTCCTCGCCAATGCAGGCGCAGCCGCAAGCTGCGTCGCGGCCTTCTGTATCCACAGTTTCTACGCCTCCAGCGGAAACCATCACGCTCGGCAACTCGGCCGAGGACGATGCCAACCAGCATTTCTACTTCGGCGTCCTTCTTCAGTCGCTGCTCTTTCTTCTCGTCGCGCCACTGACGTTGTGGGCGTGGTTGCAGAATCGGCAGGAGCGTACGTATCTGTGGCTCTTTTTCCCGCTGGCCTGCTCTCTCCTCAGAAACTTTCTGGTGGTCTTCGGCAATTTGCGCTCTATCTTGCCCATTGAGCTCGACACGCTTGTGTTGGACGTCGTTCTCGGGCCGCTGCTATTGCCCCTCTGGGCCATCTTCTGGTGGCACTGGTTCGGGCTACGCGAGAAGCGCTGGATCCCCCGCGCCGTCTGGGGCATCACGGCGGCGGAAATGCTAGCCCTTCTCTGCGTGCGCCTGCCGACAGCCGATGTCAACCTGGTGCCACGGCTGTGGCTATCCACCTTCAACACCGCATCCGTCGTCTGCCTCTTCGCTCTCGGTGTGCTGCTGCTCATCATTCTCATCGAAGGCTTTCGCCGTGACCGCACCGAGGCGCTCCTGGCCGCAGTGCCCCTGCTGCTGATCGAATTTTCCAGCTTCAATGTCTATATTTTGAATACCTTCGGTATCTCCTCCGTCTTCTTCCTTTTCGGCCTCGGCATCGGCGTCCAAAACGTTGCCTGGATCCTCATGGTGCTGGTCATCGGTGCGCTGGTGATGCGCCGCTTCGTCCGCACACAGGCCGGTCAGGAACGCGCTCGCCAGATCGTCGCACTCGATCTCGAACAGGCACAGCAACTCCAGCAGCGCGTGCTGGTGCCGGAGATCCTGCACTCGCCGTCGTTCGCCGTAGAAACCGAATACCGTCCTGCCCAGACCGTCGGCGGCGACTTCTTTCAAACTCTCTCGAAAGCCGACGGCAGCCTGCTGGTGGTTGTCGGCGACGTCTCCGGCAAAGGAATGAGCGCAGCCATGCTCGTCGCCGTGCTAGTCGGCGCCATCCGTACCCGCGCGGAGGACAGCTTCGACCCGGCCGCCATGCTCACCATGCTCAACCAGCGCCTCATCGGCCGCTCCGGAGGCCATCTCGCCACCTGCCTCGCCGCCGAGCTGCGGCCCGACGGCGAAATGCGGATCGCGAACGCCGGTCATCTTCCGCCCTATCTCAACGGCCGGGAGCTCGCTCTCGAAGGCTCGCTGCCACTGGGCGCCGCGGACGTCATCGATCCCTCGTCGCGGACCATCACGTTGCAACCGGGTGATCGTCTCACTCTCCTCACCGACGGCGTCGTCGAAGCCATGAACTCCGCCAACGAGCTCTTCGGCTTCGACCGCGCCCGCACCATCAGCAGCCAGCCCGCCGCGGCCATCGTCCAGCAAGCCCAGACCTTCGGTCAGAAGGACGACATCACGGTACTCAGCATCGAATTTATCGGCGCAACCCACGAAGCGCCCGACGCAGTGCTCGTAACCGCCTGATTCGCCCGCGCCCCCCGTCGTCCTCGTTGCGGAGTTACCATGCCTGTGCATCTCAAGAATGACGCCCAGGCAAAAATGACAGACACGAATCAGCGCACCGTCGAACCCAACATCGTCCGCGACTTCTCCGATCGCCTCAGCTACGCCGGCTATCTTTCGCTCGAAGGCCTGCTCGCGCAACAGCGCCCGCTCTCCGAGCCGCCGCATCACGACGAGATGCTCTTCATCATCCAGCATCAAGTCGCCGAGCTGTGGATCAAGCTCATCCTGCACGAGCTCACCGCCGCCATCTGGCACATTCGCAATCACCGCATCCCCTCCACGCTCAAAATCCTCTCCCGCGTCAAGCTCATCCAGATGCAGCTCTTCGATCAGTGGGCCGTGCTCGAAACCCTCACCCCATCCGAGTACATGGAGTTTCGCGGGGTTCTCGGCAACGCCTCCGGCTTCCAATCCTTCCAGTACCGCAAGCTCGAGTTTCTCCTCGGCAACAAGAACCCCGACACCATCCAGGTCTTCGCGCACGACCGCGCCGTTCACGACGATCTGCTTCGCGCGCTCCACGCGCCCAGCCTCTATGACGAGTTCCTCTGCTACCTCGCGCGCCGCGGCTACAACATCCCGCAGCAATGCCTGGAGCGCGACTGGTCCACCCCCCACATCCGCAGCGAAGCCCTGGTCGACATCTTCCGCGAAATCTACCGCAACGCGAAGCAGCACTGGGAGGCCTACGAGATGTGCGAAAAACTGGTCGATATGGAGGAGTACTTCCAGCTCTGGCGCTTCCGCCATCTCAAAACCGTCGAGCGCATCATCGGCTTCCGCCGCGGCACGGGCGGCTCCTCCGGCGTCGCCTTTCTCCGTCAGGCGCTCGAGCTCACCTTCTTCCCCGAACTTCTCGCTTCGCGTACCGAGGCCCCCAAAGAATGAATATCGCGAATGCAGTCGCTGCCCTCGGCAACGGTGCGCTTACGGAAGAGGCGCTCCGCCGCCACATCCTTCCGCTCTTCTCGCGCACCCTCGCCTCGCCGGGCATTTATCTGGCGAACCACTCCCTTGGCCGTCCCCTCGATCAGACCGAAGACGATCTCCGCGAAGGCTTCGCGTATTGGCAAACCCGACTCCACAACGCATGGGACGGCTGGCAGCAAGAGGAGCAGCAGCACCGCGCACGCATCGCGCAGCTCATCGGTGCGCGACGCCCAGACTGCATCATCCCCAAAGTCTCCGCCGGCCAGGGCCTCCGCACTGTGCTCAACGCACTTTCAGGCACGCCGCGCGTCCTCTCCACTACCTCCGAGTTCGACTCCGTCGACATCATCCTCAAGCAATATGCCGCCGTCGGACGCATTCGTCTGGAATCCGTCTCGTGCCACGCACTCGACGGCACCGTCGATCTCGCACCGCTCTTCGCAGCCGCGCCACACGCGGAGTTAGTCATCGTCTCCCAGGTCCTCTTCACCACCGGCCAGGTCGTTCCCGATCTCGATCGCCTCGCCGACGCATGCCATCAGCGTGGTGGGCGTCTCCTGGTCGACGCCTATCATGCCATCGGCGTCATTTCCGTCGATGTCGCCGCCATACGAGCCGATTTTGTAATCGGTGGCAGCTACAAATACCTCCGCGGCGGGCCCGGCGCAGCCTTCCTCTTTATCTCGCCCGACGCACTTGACTCCGGCCTCCAGCCCATCGATATCGGCTGGTTCGCCAAGGAGATGCCCTTCGTCTACGATCGCCCTGACCCGCCGCGCTTCGCGCCCGGTGGCGACGCCTTCCTCGAATCCACCCCGCCGGTTCTCACCTACTACCAGGCGCGAGCCGGTCAGCAACTCACACTCGCCCTCGGCGTCGATCGCATCCGCGCCTACGCGCTCGATCGTCTCGGCCGCCTCAAGCGCTATCTCGCCGAAGCGGGTATCACAGCCATTGGCGCGGACGACCAACACGGCGCCTTCCTCACCATCGAACACGCCGAAGCCGCGGCGCTTGCAGACAAGCTTGAGCACCGCGGCATCACCACCGATGCACGCGGCCGCTATCTTCGCCTCTCGCCCGACTACCTCACCACCGACAGCGCCCTCCGCGAAGCCGCCAACGCCGTCGCATCGTGCATCGCTGCTGAGGTCAAACGCTGATATGAGGTTGTTCATCGGCGTTCCGCTGGCCCTCGCCACAACGCGCGATCTCGACGCGGAAGTAAATCGGATAAGGTCCACCAGAAGAAATCCAGCACTCCCGGACAACTTTCGCTGGTCCGCGCCAGAATCCTGGCACATCACGCTGCAATTCCTCGGCAGCACCACGGAGCAGCAATACGAATGCGTCGTCGCACATCTGCGCAAGCTGCATCATCCGCCCATCCATATCGAACTCGGTGCTCTAGGCACCTTCGATCGCGCTGGAGTGCTCTATGCCGACGTCCCGGTCACCCCAGAACTCCTCGCACTCCAGCAGTCCGTCACGACGGCCACCTCGCCCTGCGGCTTCACTCCGGAAGACCGCCCGTACCATCCCCACATCACGCTCGCCCGCCGCAGAGGCAGGAACGGCGGAAGGGAATTGCGCGACCTCAAGTCACAAATAAGCCGCCAGCCCATTCTCAGCAGTTTCACCGCCGAATCCTTCGTCCTCTACCAGAGCACCCCCACCACCGAAGGCTCACGATACGAAATCCGCGAACGCTTTCCTCTCGCAGAGCAGTGAGCAGACGATGGTCACGTCACTCTGTCACAGCTGACCCGCGCAAGAGACAAACCGGAATAAAATGGACCATAAACAGGAGCGCATGATGCTGGCAGACCTCGGACCCTCTCCCCGACAATGGAAACTCCAGGGCCCCGCGCTCTCCGTCGCCATCCACGTCACAGTCGTCCTTGCCATGGCCGTGTGGATCTATCGCACCCCGCGCGTCGCACCCTTCAAGCTCCCCGGCACAACACACGGACTTACCCTTCTCACCTACTACAGTCCGGGAAGCCGCAAGCCCGCCGCGACCGATTCCACGGTTCACAGCCGGCAAACCAAAGAAGCGAAAACCCGAAACCGCAGTGAAGTCGCCAAACCAGCTCCGCCTGAGCCGCCGCACGCCGACGCAGGCACAGGAAACACCACCGAGAGCGGGATCGGCGAAGGGGACATCCGCGTCGCCCTGCTGCAACACTTCCCCTACCCGCAACCCGACCTGTCCGCGCTCGCTCGCGGAGCAAAAGGCGATGTCATCCTCGACGCCGTCATCGATGAGCACGGCAGAGTCACCGGACTCACGCTGCTGAAAGGTCTCGCGCCCGCCATCGACCAGGCAGTCATCGCCACCGTAAAGCAGTGGCTCTTCACCCCGGCAACCAAGGACGGCGTGCCTGTCGCCAGCGAGCAGGAGTTTCACTTCCACTACGAGCGCGGCTGACCATCCATTCTTCGCGGACAGGGAAGCCTATAATCTCTCCCTGTTTTAGATCCCTGTCTTTAGCTTCCTCGTTTGCCGCCGGATGAACTCTGGCGGATATCGACGGAGCCCGTCACGGCCTGAACATTTCTGCCGGATATAGCCATGCGCATCCGCCTGCTTCGCCGCATCCTGTTCATCGCTGGACTGCTGTGCATCACCTTGCTGATCGGCACTATCGGCTTTGTCGTCATCGAAGGCTATACATGGTTCGAGGGCTTCTACATGACCCTCACCACCATCACCACCATCGGCTATCAGGAACTGCGGCCTCTCAGCCATGCCGGGCGCATCTTCAATACCTTCCTCATTCTCTTTGGAGTCACCAGCCTGTTCCTGTCGTTTGGCGCCATGACGCAAACCATCATCGAGCTCGAATTGCAGGATCTCTATAACAAACGCAGGAAGGAACGCATGATCGATCGTCTGCACAATCACTTCATCGTCTGCGGCTTTGGCCGCGTAGGTCGCAATGCCTCCTATGAAATGCAACGGGCGAACGCTCCTTTCCTCGTGATCGACCGTAGTGAGCAGCGCGTCGCGAACGCTTCGAGCGCCGGAATACTTGCCGTCGTCGCCGATGCCACCCGCGACGACGACCTTCGCGGAGCCGGCGTGCTCCGGGCGAAGGGCCTCATCGCTGCGTTGCCCTCTGACGCCGAAAATCTCTTCATCATTCTCTCGGCGAAAACTCTGAATCCCAGGCTCACCGTGGTCACCCGTGCCACTGAAGAAGAAGCCGGTGAAAAGCTGCGTCGCGCCGGAGCGGACACGGTCTTCACCCCCTACGCCATGGCGGGCCGCCAGCTTGCCGACGCCTTACTCCGGCCTCATGTCGTCGAGTTTCTCGATTTCGCCGCAAGCAACATGGGATCAAGAGTGACCACCGAACAGCTCTGTGTCGCACCGAAGACTGCATTCGCCGGCAAGACCCTCGCGCAGCTCTCGGATCTACGTCCCTCCGGAGTGATCGTGCTCGCTATCCGCAAGCAGCATGGGGAAACCATCTTCAATCCTCCGGCTGAATCCGAAATCGCAGCCGGTGATTTTCTCATCGTCATGGGCGAACAACCAGGCTTACAAAAGCTCGAACAGATACTCACCAGCTAATGCGGTGAGGCGCTGACTCACCCCATCACCGCAGCAGGAAAATGCTCTGCCCACACTTAGGCAATATTTTGCGCGCCCCTCTTAACTCGGCCTTCGTAACCATTCTCCGTTACTGACCGGTGGGTACGGTCGAAATGGCGAACACTAGAGATTCGTGGACGTGCCCAGTAATTTTGGGATAACTGTAGTCAGAACGAGTCTGCGGTCTCTCGCCGACTTATCCCGCCGGGCAAATAATTTCCGGCGCAGCCGGGCAGGCAATTATGCCAACCGCTCCAATAGAGAGCGAAGCTTTCTGATCCATTTTTCTGCTTTGGGCCCTGTTTTTTTTAAAACCCTGATCCTTCGAGTGAGCAAGGTACCGCAATGAAGATGCGTTTCCATCGGTGTCTCTATAGGATAGCCGCGCCCCTGGCGGTGACCGTGCTGTTGTCCCTCTTTTTGACACTTGCGGGATGCGGCTCAGCCAAGTCCGGCACGCTGCCCAATGACCCGACGACTCCGACTACTCCGGCTGCCGCTCCAACGGTAAGCGTCTCCGCAAGCCCTGCTTCGATTGCCGCCGGTGCTTCGTCCACCCTCACCGTCACTGCGACAAATGCGACTGCCGTAAAGGTAGCCGGATCGGATGGCAGCAGCTACAACCTC
>DATBCB010000073.1:0-1694 GCA_036270675.1 Acidobacteriaceae bacterium
TCCTGGCGTTTATATCTGGACTGCCCTGACTGCCGCTGGATGTTCGATGTTCATCCTGGCCCGCCGTTGGCTGCCTCGCGTGGACGCTATGTTTGCCGCGGTCCTGTATGCCGCTAATCCCTATCACCTCGTCATTATTTACTGGCGTAGTGCTCTCGCGGAGTTGCTCGCGAGTTGTCTTTTGCCGCTGCTGCTCATCGGCGTGCTGGCGCTCCCAGACGGGCGCCGCCGGTCGATTCTCCCTCTCAGCCTCATCATTGCCGCGGTCTGGCTCATCAACGCTCCATCCGCAGTGATGGTGAATTATTCGGTAGCCCTGCTCGCGCTCGTCGTTGCCATGATCAACCGCCAGCCGCGCATTCTGTTGATGGCGGGCATTGCCGTGATCCTGGGTGGCCTCTTACCCTCGTTCTATCTCCTTCCCGCCGCCTATGAGCAGCGTTGGGTAAATCTCAGCGAAGTGTTCGCACCAGGTGTGCGCCCGCAAGATAATTTTCTGTTCACGATCCTTCCCGACGCCGACCACAATCGCTTCAACTGGCTGGCCTCGGTGGTCGCCCTTGCCGAGATCGTCGTCGTGCTCGGCGCGCTCACTCTCACCGCTCGCATCCGCCGCGCACAGCGCACTCTCTGGTGGACCCTTGTCGCGTGGGCTGGCGCGACCGCATTGCTCATGCTGCCCTTTACGCTGATTTTCTGGGAGCACCTCCCCAAGCTGCGCTTCGTGCAGTTGCCCTGGCGCTGGCTGCTTTGTTTCAACGTCGCCTTCGCGCTGCTGGTGACGATGGCATTCCGGCGCTGGTGGGAACGTGCCGCGCTCTGCTGCACAATGCTTCTTGTGATCGGGCTGCTTTGGAATCGCGTCCAGCCTCCGTGGTGGGACAACGTCGCCGACATTAACGAGATGCATGATGCAGTGGTCGACGGTTCTGGCTACGAAGGTACCGACGAATATGTCCCGGCCGGGGTCGACCCTTACGACGTGAACAAAGACGCGCCTAAAGTATTACTTGAAGGTGCTGGCAAGAACGCCCGTGTGGATGTCACCACATGGCGGCCACAAACCAGGAACTTCAGGGTGCTGACAGACAATTCTGTCACGGCGCGCCTCCGCCTGTTTAACTACCCGGCGTGGAAGGTCACCGTCGATGACGTGCCCGTGCAAGCTACAACTGTCGAGACCACTGGAGAAATCCGCGTGCCGATCCCTGCTGGTGAGCACCAGGTAGCCGTTACGTTCGTCCGAACGTGGGACCGGAAGGTAGCCGCAATGGTTTCGCTCCTCGCGTTCCTTCTGCTTCTAGCCGTAACATTTACTGAGCGCGGAAGCACGATCCTCAAGACTCTATGTCGATCCAATCACTAACGCCCACGCCGCGACCCGCATGAAACGCGTCCTGATCGCGACCTCGAACCCCGGCAAACTTCGAGATTTCGCCGGCGCCGCAGCATCCCACGGAGTGGAGATCGCCGCTATACCCAATTTCGCAACTCTCCCCACACCCGTCGAAGATGGAGCAACCTTCGATGAAAATGCTACCAAGAAAGCGAACGAGTACAGTCTTGCCGCCCCTGGCCAAATTGTTCTGGCCGATGATTCTGGCCTCGAAGTAGACGCCCTGAATGGCGCGCCTGGCGTGCACTCAGCCCGCTATGCCGCCGACGAACCACATCGCGCTGAGAACAATACCGAT
>DATBCB010000074.1:0-3909 GCA_036270675.1 Acidobacteriaceae bacterium
GCTGCACTATGCCCAGCAGCTTGGCGCTACGCACCTGATCAACGCCGCCACACTCACCGGTGCGGTCGCGGTCGCGCTGGGTCAGATCAATGCCGGCGTCTTCACCAACAGCGATGAAGAATACGCGCACTTCGCGAAGGCGACCGAACAATCGGACGAGCGCTTCTGGCGTCTGCCCACGGAGGACGAGTATCGCGAATCCATCGTCTCGCAGATCGGCGACATCAAGAACACCGGCGGACGCTATGGCGGCGCGATCACGGCGGCGATGTTCCTGAAGGAGTTCGTGGGCGACACGCCGTGGTTGCACCTGGACATCGCCAGCACGGCCTGGAATGATGACGCGAAGGCATGGATCGCCTCCGGCCCGACCGGCATCGGGGTGCGCAGCATCACGGAGTGGGTGCGGACCTACGCCTGAGCTTTGCTGGTTACGGCGCTGGATACGACAATCGATCCGTGGCGGCGAGCGCTTGTCAGGCTGCTCCCACCACGATCGGTTCTTGAGAGATGGACGCAGGAGTCAATGCGCGTGCGCATGCTGCGGACTCTTCGCCACCACTTCTATCAGCTTCTTGCTGAACGCCGGAATGTCATCCGGTTTGCGGCTGGTGATGATGTTGCCGTCCTCCACCACTTCCCGGTCTACCCAATGCGCGCCGGCGTTGATAAGGTCGGTGTGGATGGAAGGCCATGAGGTGACGGTCTTCCCCTTCACCACGCCTGCTTCGACCAGCATCCACGGCCCGTGGCAGATGGCCGCTACCGGTTTGCCTGACTCCACAAATTTGCGCACGAAGTCCACCGCCGGCTTTTCCATGCGCAGCTTGTCTGGATTGATCTGCCCGCCGGGCAGGATCAGCGCGTCGTAGTCGTCTACGTTTGCCTTGCTCACTTGCTTGTCGACCCGGACACTGTCGCCCCAGTCGGTGAATTTCCAGCCTTTAATTGAGCCTTCTTTGACGCTCAGCACTTCTGTCTGGGCGCCGGCTGCTTCGACATTCTTCTTGGGATCGGTCAGTTCCACCTGCTCGAACCCGTCGGTCGCCAGAATGGCGATTTTTCGTCCCTTTAATTCACCGCTCATACATACACCTCTGATATCTAGGAGTCTGGAGATTTCTGTGCCGTTGCCAGCGACACTCGGATAGCGCAGCAGTCCGTTCCCAAATTTGCTTGAAAACGCTAGCCTGTGGACCGGGGCTGTGCATCCCACCAGCCGGACACAACGATATCCACAACAATATCCAGGAGACCTAGAACGTGACATCCAGCACCAAGGCGATGCTCGCCGCCGCTACCGCACTCCTTACTCTGACCGCTTGCAACTCCACCAAAACGATCCAGCTCTCCGGCGCGGGCAGCACCTTCATCTATCCGGCCATGGGTCGCTGGACCGCTGACTACCAGCAAGCGCACAAAGGCGTGCAGATAAACTACCAGTCCATCGGATCGGGCGGTGGCATACAGCAGGTGAAGGCAGGTACGGTGGACTTTGGCGCCTCCGATGCCCCGCTCACCGATGAGCAGCTCGCCCCGATGAAACCGGTACTGCAACTGCCGGAATCTGCCGGTCCCGTCGTTATCACCTATAACCTGCCGGAGGTGAAGCAGCCGCTGCACCTCTCGCCGGAGGCGCTGGCTGGTATCTTCCTGGGAACGATCAAGAGCTGGCAGGATCCGGTGATCAAAAACGCGAACCCGGGGGTCGATCTGCCCAAGAGCGCCATCTCGGTCATTCATCGCGCTGACAGCAGTGGAACCAGCGCCACCTTCACCACCTATCTCTCTCAGGTCAGCAAGGACTGGGCCACCAAGGTGGGCAAGGGCACGCAGGTGAACTGGCCCGCCGGCAACGGCGGCAAGGGCAGCGAAGGCGTGACCGGCCAATTGCGCCAGACGCCCGGTTCCATTGGCTATGTGGAGCTGACTTACGCGCAGCAGAACAACCTGCCCATCGCCACGATCGAGAATCAGGCCGGCCGCTACGTGATGCCCAGTCCGGCGAGCACCACCGCGGCAATCAATGGCTTCCTGAATCAGATTCAACAGGATCCGCGACTGCCCATCGTGAACCCGCCTGCAAGTGCGAGCGAGGCTTACCCTATCGCGACCCTCACCTTCCTCATCGTGCCGAAGGACGGCACCGACGTCCAGAAGCGGCAGGCTCTGAAAGATTTCGTCAAGTACATCGTGACTGACGGACAGAACGTCGCCAGCTCGCTGAATTACGCGCCGCTGCCTGACGGCTTGAAGCAGAACGACTTGAACCTGCTGAACCAGATGGCTGCGCAGGGAAAGCCGCTGCAGTAGAGCAGACAACCTCAGACAAAACCAGACGACTTCAGACCACTGCAGCACCAACAACAAACGGCAGACAGGCGCACATATCCATCTGCCGTTGTCTGTCTCTGTCTGAAGTTGTCTGTCGTTGTCTCGCTACTACATCACTTCCGGCGTATCGATTCCCAGCCAGCCCAGAACGCGGGTCAGTTCGCGTTCTGCAACCGCCGCGGTTGCCAATAGCAGTTGCTTCCGCGCGGCATCCGTCTCGGTCAGGATGTGGAAGCGGTGATAGAAGTTGTTGAACTGCTGCGCGAGCTGAAAAGCATGCTTTGCCAGATACGCGGGCTCGGCGGTGGCAATCGACTGCTCCAGCACCAGAGATGTTTTCGACGCGGTCTGCCATAGCTCCCAGATATCGCGGCCGTCTGGGTTAACTTCTCCGTCGCCTTCGACATACTTCTTCAGCGCCGCACCGTCTACTGCTGCTAATGCTGCGACGCTGGTCGTGCCGCCCTTGCGGAAGATGCTGCGCACGCGTACCACCGCATACTGCACGTAGGGGCCAGTCTCGCCTTCGAAGCTGAGCGCATCGTGAAAGTCAAAGGCGATCACCGAATTGCGAGTGTACTTGAGCATGAAGTAGCGCAGCGCACCGATGGCGATACTGCTGCCGATGCGGAGCCGCTCCGCATCGTTCAACTCCGGATGCCGGGAGTCGACCTCCGCCTTCGCCGCGGCGATCAGCCGGTCGACGAGATCGTCTGCCTTCACGCCGAAGCCTTTGCGCCCGGAGACTTCGATGTAGGCGCGGCCGCGGTCCTCATCCGAAAGCGTGTAGCCCAGTTCCTCGGCGCAGCGCGGGGTTAGCGCCACCATCTCGTAGGAGAAGTGCACGTAACGATCCGCCGCATCGGTATAACCCATGCCGCGCAGCGCCTCGATGACGTTGGCCTGGGGATCGGCTTGGCGCGAATCGATGACGTTATAAATGGCCTGAGCACCGCCGAAGTGCGGATGCTCGCGCTCGCCGTGCTCGGCAGAGATCCAGCAGGTGTGGTCGGGATACTCGAAGAAGCGGCGATAGCCGAAGTCGCGACCCAACAGACCGAACTTCCAGAGGTGATAGGCGATGTCCTTGCCAACATAGGTCACAGTGCCGTTCGAGCGAACGATCACCTTGGCGTCTTCATCTGGTAAACCGCCGCGGGCGCTATCGGGTAAACCGCCGCGGGCGCTATCCGGAACACCGCCGCGGACGTCATCCGGAACACCGCCGCGGGCGCTATCGGCTGAACCATCAGCAGCGACATCTTCCGTGCCGGCGCGCCGCATCACCCAGCAGCCTTTGTTCTTCCCCTCTGTCTCGAAGTACAGCACACCACGGTCTTTCAACTGCGCGAATGCGGAATCCCAGAAATGCAGATGCAGGATTTCGCTCTCGCGCGGCAGGAAGTCGTATTCGATGTCCAGCCGCTGCATGGTCTCCAGGTGGCGCCGCAGCACGGCAGTGGAAATCGTATCTGCCACTGCGGCAATTTCGTTACCGCCGGCTTCGATCGCGTGCAGCGTGCCTAAGCGCAGAGCTCGACGATTGGCCTTCTCGTCCGGATCGTCTCCGGAGTC
>DATBCB010000075.1:0-14224 GCA_036270675.1 Acidobacteriaceae bacterium
TTGTTGTTGAGGACCTGCCTGATCTCCGAGTTGAGATTGAAGACGGTGAACTGCTGCGGCGTCTGCACGCCGATGTTGGTGGTGTGGGTGCGACTGATCTCATAGATCCGGACCTCGAGCAGGACCTGGCTGCGGCCATCCATCAGTCCGCGGATCGTGCGATTGAAGAGCGCAAGCCTGGTCTCCGGGCCGCGCACAGTCATGGCGTTCTGTCCGGGATCGGCGACGACTTGCGTGATCTCGAGCACGTTGCGCGCGAGATTGCTGATGTCAGTGAGCTCCTGCGGGGTGAGCCCGGGCAGATAGACGGTCTCCAGCAGGAGCCGCTCGTATTCCTGGCGATTGGCCCGCGTGTCCTTCGCGATCAGGACGCGATGCGGATCGAGAGGCACGAAGAAGCTGTCGGTTTCGAGCCGCAGCATCTGCTCGGCCTGGTGGAAGTCCACATCGTCGACATCGAAGCGGACTGCTTTCGGGGTGATGGTGGCGTCGAAGCTGGGCGCGATGCCATAGGCGGAAAGCACCTGGCGCAGCAGAGTGCGGGCATCCGCCCGGATATGAAAGCTGTGCTTGCCGGGCGTGGGTTCGAGGCGGATGGCGTCGGCGATGCTGGAGGTGATGTCGTCGGGTTTGATGGAGCTGTCGTCGAGACCGGCAGCATCGCCGATGTGCTGCGCAACGATGGGGTTGGTGGGATCGACCTCGAGCGCCTCGGCGAGACGGGCGTGGGCGACATCGTTCTTGCCGAGGATGCGGGCCTTCTCGGCCTGCTGGATCAGGTCAGTGACGAAATGGGCTTTTGCGACCACAACGGCGTTTTTGTAGTCGGCGTTGGTCGGATCGAGGCTTGCGGCTTTGCTGAAGGAATCATAGGCTGCGCGGGTGTTGCGATCCTCGATGGCGTGCGCGCCGTCGAGATAGGCCTTGGCTGCGGCACGCTTGTCGTGGTGCGTGGGTGCGGAGGGTATCGGCGCTTGCGCGTGCGCGGCCAGCGTGAGTGCGAGCGCGCATAGAGCGGCGCGGAGCAGCCGGCTCATGCGGATGCGTCCTTCTTTGCGTCGTGCGTGCCATTGCCGTTGTTTGCGGTGGCTTCGGAGGCGAGCAGCAGGGCATTGAGATTTTCCGCGCAGATCTCCGGTGTGTGCTCGAGCAGGCGATCGAAGGACGAGTGGCCGGTGGCGACGGCGATGACAGGAAGAGCATTGGCGCGCGCGGCTTCGATGTCGGAGGGCGTGTCGCCGACGATGACGATGGAGGCGGTTTCACCGGCAAGCTCTCGCGCTGCGGTTGCGGCCGCGGCGATCATCTCAGCGCGCTGCTCGTGCGCATCGCTGAAGCCGCCGAAGGTGAAGTGCTCGCGCAATCCGGTGCGCTCCAGCTTGAGCCAGCCGATGGATTCGAGGTTGCCGGTGGCGACGCCGAGCCATTTGCCCTGGGCGGCGAGATGGCGGAGTGCATCGACTACGCCGGGCATGATGGTGAGCTGCATGCTGGCGGCGTCGCGCTCGACCGCGGAACAGATGGCTTCGAGCAGTCGACGTTGATGCGGGCGCCAGGTTTCGTCGGCGATGCCCGCGGCGGCGAAGGCGTCGCGCAGGATGCGGGGATCGGTCGAGCCGGCTACGGTGACAGCATCGAGGGAGAGCGGATGGCCGAGGACTTCGACGCAGGCTTTGGAGAAGGCGTGGTAATGGACGCGGCCGGGGTCACGCAGCAGAGTGCCGTCGATGTCGAAGAGATAGGCGTCGTAGTGGTCCCAACTGGGAAGGGAGAAATGGGGAAAAGAGCCATGGGGGCCGGGACGCCAGGCGACGCGCCCCTGCGCGGTTTCGAGCGAGACGTAGCCGGCAGCGGCGGGAGATGGGCCGGCAGCGGCGGGAGATGGGCCGGCAGCGGCGGGAGATGGGCCCGCAGCGGCGGGAGATGGGCCCGCAGCGGCGGGAGATGGAATGACAGAGTTCGGCAAAGCGCCCGGCGGCTCCTGAGTTGAATCGGTGAACCTCCTCAGGATAGCTGATGGGGAATCAGCCCTGCTGGCGCATCACCTGTTTTGGCTGTTCAAGCAATGGACGCACGGGACGTGGCGGACGCTTGAGGCCATTGCGGATCTGGGCGGGGTCCATGTGGAGCTCGGCGATGGTGCGGCTGAGCGTATTGCGGTGCATGCCGAGTTCCTTGGCGGCCTTGCACTGGTTACCCCGGTGCGCGGCGAGCACCTCCAGAATGAAGCGCTTTTTGAACTCGCGGATGGCTTCGTCGTACGTGATACCACCGGCGTGCATCTGGCTAACCAGGCTGTCCAACTCGCGTTTCACAAGAATCCTCTTTCTTGGCTACGGACCGAATCTCAGTGCCGGTCTCTTGTTCAGTAATGCTGATTTCAGTCGTGCTGGCCCAGTCCCGATGCCTCGCGGCGGGCAACGCCCTGCAGAGAGTGCAATCCGGACTGAATTCTAACGCCCAGGTCCCGTGGCAGCACAGTAACACTTCCGTGTGCCCCGGGGAAAAAGTATGGCACGAGTTGCGACTGATCGAACCACGGCTGCCGAGGAAAAAATGCGGCCATGGCGGCGATGCCCAGTACCACCAGAATGTATCCCTTGAGAAGACCGAAGGCCCCACCGGCGATGCGGTCTGCCCAACCCAACCCCAAGCCGTGGAGTATCCAGCGTAGCACCCGGCCGAGGATTGCGGCGGCCAGCATAACGCCGAATGCAATCAAAAGAAAAGCGATTCCGGCGGCGGCGGCGGCATTGTGCGCGAAATGCTCGATCCAGGGGACGAACTGCAGATAGGAGTGGCCGGCCAGGATGATGCCGCCGATCAGCCCGATAAGAGCGCAGACCTCAACCAGAAAGCCATGGATAAACGCCATGACGGTAGAGATGACCAGGACGGCGAGGATGGCCCAATCCAGTGGCGTCAGGGTCTGCATGGTAAATGGTATCCCAGCTTAGCCGAGATCGAGCTCACGGCCGGTTAGGAGGCGGTAAGCATCCAGGTACTTGCGTTGCGTTTTTGCCACGATGTCATCGGGCAGGGCGGGTGCGGGAGCCTGCTTGTTCCAGTGGATCTGCTCCAGATAGTCGCGAACGAACTGCTTATCAAAGGAGGGCTGCGGGCCGCCGGGAGCGTACTGGTCGGCGGGCCAGTAGCGGGAGGAGTCGGGGGTGAGGACCTCGTCGGCCAGGACGGTGCCTTCCGAAGTGACGCCGAACTCGAATTTGGTATCGGCGAGGATGAGGCCTCGCTCGGCCGCGTAGGTGGCGGCGCGATTGTAAATATCGAGGCTGAGGCCCTGCAGCCTGGTGGCGGCGGGCTCGCCGATGCGCGTGACCATCTCGTCGAAGGAGATGTTTTCGTCGTGCTCGCCGCCGAGGCTCTTGGAGGCAGGCGTGAAGAGCGGCTGCGGCAGTTTGTCGGATTCACGCAGGCCCTTGGGCAGCGGGATGCCGCAGACTGCGCCGGTGGCTTTGTAGTCCTTCCAGCCGGAACCGGAGAGATAGCCGCGCACGACGCATTCGACGGGAAACATCTGTGCGCGCTTGACCAGCATGGAGCGGCCTTTGAGCTGGCTCGCGTAGGGACGCAGGGCTGCGGGGTATTGCGCGACATCCGCGGTGATGAGGTGATTGGGCACGACATCGCGCAGCAACTGGAACCAGAAGAACGAGAGCTGGGTGAGGATTTTGCCTTTGCCGGGAATGCCGGTGGCGAGCACGTGATCGAAGGCGGAGATGCGATCCGTGGCAATGAGCAGGAGCGATTCGCCGACGGCGTAGAGGTCGCGGACTTTGCCGCGCGCGAGCAGAGGGAGGCCGCCGAGATCGGTTTTGGTGAGTGCCTGCAAAGGGGTTGGTGCCTTGGAGTGGACTCTACGGCTTGACTCTTCGATTTTGGGAGTGGGGTTGGGCTTTGTCAACGCGAGGCGGCGAGGCGGCTTTGCAGTGATCATTCCGATTTTGCGCCGGTGGCAGTCTTACGGGCCTCGGCACGCCCGGACTGTGCCTCGCCTAGACAATGTCGTTATCGTCTGCAACCAACCTTATCTGCGACTAACCCGGAGCTGTCACATCATTGATTCTGGGAAGATGAACTCTTCCGTTTGGTATGAGGAGGAAGGCGTGGGGCTGATTACAAACATCCTTTTTCCTGTGAGCTTCTCGCCGTCCTGCATTGCCATGGGCGCTTATGTCAAGAGGGCAGCCTCCTTGTTTGGTGCGGGAGTATCGCTGATCCATGTGTTCGATCCGGCCAGCTATAGCGGCATGGAGCTTTACCTGCGGTCGCCTATGGAGATTGCCGCAGAACATGAGGGGATCGCTCGCAGCAAATTGCATTCTTTCCTTCGAGAAGAGTTTCCCGCCTCTGAACATCCAAGAATCCTGGTATCCGGAGAGGCCGCAACACAGATTGCGCAGGCCGCTAGAAATGGGTTCGATCTCATCATCATGCCGACGCACGCCGGCAGGTTCCGACGGATGCTCCTCGGATCGACGACAGCCAAGGTGCTGGACAGCGCCGATTGTCCCGTCTCCACCAGCAGGCACGCCGAGACGATCGCACCGCGACCGTTGGAACATCGCGAATGGCTATGCGCTATCGGTCTAGGCGAGGACTCAGAAAGGGTGCTTCGCTACGCGCATCAGGCATCGGTGGAGGCGCGCGCGAACCTGCGCATCATTCACGCCATCCAGAGTGCCGATCCCGAACTGCCGATTCAACTGGATCTCGAGGAACAGATCCAGCCTGAGGAAAGGCAGCGAGTGCGCAAGCGCATCGACGATTTGCAGAAAAGAGTGGGCTCCCGAGCGCCGGTTCGGATCGCCGTCGGCCCGGTCAAAGAGGCGCTGCTGGAGGCTGCCAGGCGATCGGACGCCGACGCGTTCATCATCGGAAGAAGCTCTCAATCCGGCGCCGAGGGTCGCCTGCGGGATCTGACCTACGCCATGGTGCGCGACTCACCCTTTCCCGTTCTCAGTGTCTGATTCCCGACGGCCGGCGGTGCCGGTGCCTGGCTGTCGCTCAAGCATTTCCAAATCAGCTTCCTGGTTAGATTGTTTCTAATCGTCACTGTCTCGGTGACGATATAATTCTGCGCCGATTCAGGGGCCTAGAAGTGCTCTGCCAGGGCGGCAAAGCGGTCGAGCCGCAGGAGGCGTTGGGGCGGCGACGGGTGCCTAAGCTCGTCGTGCTCCAGCACCCAGGTGTTGGGGTGATGCACGTATACGGCGTGGAGTCCGGCCGCGAGAGCGGGATTGATATCGGAACGCGGACTGTTGCCGATCATCCAGGTGGTCTCGGGCGCGAGCGCATGACGCGTGACGATCTCGCGATAGGCGTTGGGGTGCTTCTCGGGGGGAATCTCGACGGCGGTGAAGTGCATGTGGATGCCGGAGCGATCGAGCTTCTTCTGCTGCTCGCGCGCATTGCCTTTGGTGACGAGGATGAGGCGATGGCGCCTGGCCAAGGCGGGCAGCGTTTCGGCGACGCCGGAGAGCAGCTCGATGTCGTGATCGGCGATGGAGTGCGCGAAGCTGGTGATGCGCAGCCGCTGCTCGTCGGAGGGCGGGGTTTGGGAGAGCTCCCGAAAACAATCGAGCAGGGAGCGCTCAAAACTCTCCATGCCGTATCCGTGCACTTGAATCGTTGCGTGTTCACAACGATTTAACACCGCGCGGACCTCGTCCGGTGCATGCTGGTGATGGTCCAGATAGCTGATGAAGCTGGCGATAGCGCGCTCGAAGTAGATGTTGTTTTCCCACAACGTATCGTCGGCGTCAATCAGCAGGGTTTGCGCGGCGAATGGATTCAGGCGAGACATCTTTCCGCATGATCGCACGGAGTGGGGAAAAAGCATTTTCAAGCTGAGCGAATGGAGTGCGCGTTGCGTTCATCAGGGAGGAACGTGTAGAAGGAGGAATCAAAGTTAGAAAATGGTCACGTTGATCGAGGTGTACTTGTAAGTACCTTGTGGTTACTATGGTAAAAGTTTATAGAAATATCAGATGAATTGCAGCACTTTGAGCCGACGCGTGTATCGCGGCCGGCATCTGAGGAAACCAACCCGGAGATTGCAAACGAACTTCGGATTTGAATCCAATTGAACAGCCGGTGGAAGGATTCGGATTTGCCGCGCAAGCGACACGGGCAGGCATTCCGGTTGTGGATTATTCCGCAGGCATAAGGCAAGAAGTGAGAGCAGTCGAGAGAATCGAAGAGACTCCTTTAGCAATCGCGGCGATGTCCGAGATCGGAGACCGGTTAAAGCGGCCGGTTCACCTTCCGGATACAGCGGCGAATCTGCACGCGCGATATCTGGCGGCGCAGCCGTTTCCTCACCTGGTTCTGGACGGCCTGTTCAGCGATGAGGCGATGGAGGATCTGCTGAGAGAGATTCCTTCGCTGAAGGATGATCGCTGGGTGCACCACGAAGAGAAGCGGCTGACCAAGTCGAATCTGCGGTCGGCGGTGGACGTGGGAGAGATCGGCTACCAGCATCTCTCATTCCTTCACTCGGCGGGATTTCTGTATCTGCTGGCGGAGCTGACCGGAATCTGGCACATGGTGCCGGATCCGTACCTTTCCGGCGGCGGCTTTCATGTGGTGCCGACCGGCGGCCGCTTCGATGTGCATGCCGACCGCAACGTGGACCACAACACCGGTCTGACGCGAAGGCTGGTAATGATCACGTACCTGAACAAAGGCTGGAAGCCGGAGTACGGCGGCCAGTTGGAGCTGTGGTCGAGAGACGCGAGCCGATGCGAGGTAGTGGTGGAGCCGGTTTTCAACCGCACCATCCTGTTCGAGGTGGACGACAGGAATTTTCATGGGGTGCGACCGGTGGAACAGGAGGGGCAGGAGAGAAAGTCTTTTGCCATGTACTTCCATACGGTCGGGCTGCCAGGCGGGAAGACTGCGGCGCCGCATAATTCCATCTATGCTCCAACGTTTTACCGGAAGCGCCCGGAGATCAGGCACATCGTGAGGGACTGTATTCCACCGCTTTTGCTGCGCGGGATCCAGAAAGCTCGTGGCAGGTAGGCAACCTTTTGCCATGGGAGCACATCTGATGTCCCAATCCTGCCAATTGCATTGAGTTGAGCAACCGTATCGCGCATCGAGACGCGAAGCAATTGCTCCAAGAAGACGTGTGATACCGGTCGCCGGCGTCGCAGAGTACGCGCGCTGAGCACGCTTCGAACCTGGGCTCCGTACCCCCGAGGGTCGGAGACCCGAACTGAAGAACTAAAACAAGCGCGCAGAGGAGTGATTGCGCGGTGGGGATTATGGATCGTCATTTACGTCTTGCAGCGGAATCGGATCGGGGCTATGAAGCGGGTCTGGGCGCAGGAATCCGCCCGGCGATCGAACCTGAAGAACTCACGATTCGCGGGCTGCTGGGTATCCTGCGCCGGCGGCGGAGGGTGATCCTTTCGATCGCCGTGACGTGCTTCGTGGCGGCCCTGCTGTTGTGCATCTTCATGACGCGGCAATACCACGCCGCGACTACGATTCAAGTACAGAAGGGCAGCTCGGACAACCTGGGGCTCAATACGCTGAACAATGAGGGCCCGGTAGCTCCCGTGGATGCGATGGAAGAGAGCATCACGATGGAGACCCAATCGAACATCCTCCAGTCCGAGAGCCTGGCGCTGAGCGTGATCAAGAAGCTCAACCTGGAGCAGAACAAGGATTTCCAGCCTCATTTCAACCCGGTGGGCTGGTTTATGGGAGTGATATCGCCTTCCGGTTTGAAGGACCCATCGCATGCGTCACTCGACGACAGTCCGGTACGCCGCACGCGGCTGCTGAAGACATTTGCGAAGCACCTGCAGGTGAAGCAGGTTTCGGGCACGCGGCTGATCACGATCGGCTTCAACAACTCCGACCCGCATGTGGCGGCGGCGGTGGTAAATGAGTTGACGCAGTCGCTGCTGGACTACACCTATCAGACTCGCAACGAGGCGACGAAACGCGCTTCGAACTGGCTGAGCGTGCAACTGGACGATGTCCGGCGCGAAGCGCAGGCGAAGCAGGCGCGAGTGGCTGCGTTACAGCGGGACACCGGGGTCTACAGCCTGGGCACTACGGACGCCGCGGGACACGACCAGACCTATAGTGCGACGCTCGACCGGTTGCAACAGGCGACCACGGCGCTGGCAACCGCGACGTCGAATCGGATTCTGCGTGGCGGCATTGTGCAGGCGGTGAAGAGCGGGGATCCAGACCTGATTTCCGGTCTGGCGGGAAGTTCCGCACTGAATGGCGGCGCGAACACCACCAACAACGCTTTCAATCTATTGCAAAGCCTGCGTCAGCAGCAGGCGGCGATGGCATCGCAGATCGCGACCGATCGCAGCCGCTATGGATCGGCGAACCCCAAGCTGCTGGATGACGAAGCCACGATGACCAGCATCAACAATGCGGTCAAGGCGGAGGTCAAGCGCATTGGTGAGCGCGCCGATAGCGACTACAAGTCATCGCAGACGGTGGAGAACCAGCTTCGCGGCGAGTTCAATCAGGCACGGGCGGATGCCAACAACCTGAACGACAAGGCGATCGACTACACCATCGCACGCCAGGAAGCGACCGATAGCCGCGACCTGTACGAGACGCTGTTTCAAAAGCTGAAGGCGGCGGGTGTGATGGAGGGGCTGCGCACGACGAACATCAGCGTGGTGGATCCGGGACGGGTGCCGTCGAAGCCGGTGAAGCCCAATGTTCCTGTCTACCTGGCCCTGTCGATCTTCGGCGGCGTCTTTCTGGGCGCGTGCTTTGCGCTGTTCCAGGAAGCGACGGATGAGCGCATCCAGAGCCTGGAGCTGGTGGAAGATAGTCTGCAGGCGCCGATCGTCGCGGTGCTGCCGCTGGCGCCGAGCGAGGGTAGTCACGGCTTCGCCTCTTATCTACAGAACGTGCCGGGCGCGCGCCGTCTTGCGCAGTCCGGTACGGGCGTCCGCGCCGAAGTGCCGATCGCTGCCATTGACGGACCGAACTCTGCGTTCGTCGAAGCGCTGCGTGGCTTGCGTACGGAGCTGCAACTGTTCTCCGGCAGCAATCCGCCGCGCACGATTCTGGTGACCAGCGCGCTTGAGAAAGAGGGCAAGAGCACGGTGAGCACGAACCTTGCCGCAGTGCTGGCGCAGGGCACCGGGCGCGTGCTGCTGGTGGATGCGGATATGCGTCATCCCGGCGTTTCGCGACGTTTTGGATTTTTCGGCAACAGCTATGGCGGACTGAGCACGTTGCTTGCGGGCGAGGACATCACTGCAGAGGTAGTGCAGTCGACGGAGATTCCGCGGCTGTCGATTCTGCCGGCGGGACCGCTGCCTGCTTCGCCTTCGGACCTGCTGGGGTCGGTGAGGCTGCGGCAGCTTCTGGAAGAGTGGACGCAGTCGTACGACTACGTGGTGATCGACACGCCGCCGCTGCTGGCGGTGACGGATGCCACGATTCTCTCGCGGCTGGCAGATTTGACACTGCTGGTTGCGCGGCATGGTGTGAGCACGCGCCGCAGTCTGCGGCGGGCACACAAGAGTCTGGCCGATCGTGCGGACGCGAATGTGAGCGTGGTAGTGAACGGTGTGAGCCGGAGGTCGCCGAGCTATGGTGAGTACCACGGATATGCAGGCACGAAGTACTACAGGGAGGCTTAAGGTGAAGACCTTTCTGCGCATGATGGTTGCGTTGTGTGTATGTGGATCGCCAGGTATGGTCCTGGCGCAGGTGGCTGTGCCGCAGGCTCCAGGGCGGCTGCTTCCCCCAGCGACGGGTGCGCCGAGCTCACAGCAGGAGAGCCTGCTGATTGGGCCGGGCGATGTGTTGCACGTGCAGGTGGTGGATGCGCCGGAGATGGAGCAGCATGTCCGCGTGACCGACAACGGGATGATCCCGCTGGTTGGCGCGGGCGATGTGAAGGTGGGCGGCATGACTGTGTCGTCGGCGGAGACGGCGGTTCACGATCACTTGATTCAAACCCACTACATGAATCATCCGCAGGTGACGGTGACGGTAGAGGAGTATGCGACGGAGACGGTTTCCGTGGTAGGCGAAGTGGCGAGACCGGGCGCGTTTCCGATTACGACGCCGCGGACGGTGCTCGATGTGCTGTCGTTCGCCGGCGGCATCACCAACGTGGCGGACCGCAATATCGTGGTCCAGCGGCACGGCAGCAAGGACGATGGGGTGCCGTATTTCGTATCAAACGATCCGAAGCAGGCCATGTCGACGCAGGTGATGGTGAATCCTGGCGACACGGTAATCGTTCCGAAGGCGGGAATTGTGTACATCCTGGGTGACGTGAATCGTCCGGGCGGGTTTGCGATGTCGAACAATCAGGACCACATGACATTGCTGCAGGCGCTGGCCCTGGCCGGCGGTCTACAACATTCGGCCAGGCAGGGGCACGCCAGGCTGATCCGCGAAGCGGAAGGTAAGACACATGAAGAGCAGTTGAATCTGGGCGAGATTCAGAAAGGGAAGCTTCCGAATCCAACGTTGTATCCAGGAGACATTCTGTACGTGCCGTTCAGTTGGTCCAAGAACCTAGTGACGACCGGAGCGCCGGGCATTGCGGCTTCCGCAACTTCGGCCGCCGTCTTCGCAGCACCGTAACGATGTTTCGCGATATCTGGCGCAAGCAGGATGCCAGGTCAACATGAGGCAGGGTAAAAAAATGGGGGCCAGATTGTCCGCTGTCCGATTCACTAAGCTCGCGGAAGAAGCAGCCGCTGCTCGATCTGTTGCTGTTACGAATGATCGAGCGGTGAAGATAGGGCCAATACGTGTGACCACGCGGTCCCGGCGAGAACTGGTGGATGAGTTGATCCATCACGTCTTTACCGGTACGCAGACAAAACACGTGGTCACGGCGAATGCTCAGTTTTACGTACTGGCAGAACGGGATGCTCACTTCCGGCAATGCCTGAACGAAGCGGACTATATCTGTGCGGATGGTCTTCCCATCGTCCGGATGTGCAACTGGATGGGGGTGCCCGGCACGGAGCGCATCACGGGAATCGATCTGATCCCGCTGCTGTGCGAGCAGGCCGCGGAGTTCGATCTGCCGGTTTATCTTCTGGGCGGCTATCCCGGCTCTGCGGCGGCATCGGCGTCGCTGCTGATGGATCGCTTTCCGAAATTGCGGGTGTGCGGCGTGGGCTGCCCGCCCAAGGGGTTTGAAGAATCGGCGGAGGTGCTCACACAGGTGCTGCGCAGCATTGCGAAGGCGGACCCGGCGATCATCTTTATCGCCTTCGGCGCGCCGAAGCAGGAGTATTTCATTCAGCAGCACATCAAAGCGCTGGGGATTCCGGTGGCCATCGGCGTGGGTGGCAGCTTTGAGCTGCTTGCCGGTATCCGCAAACGTGCTCCGCAGTGGGTGCAGTCGGTGGGGATGGAGTGGGCATTCCGGCTGGCACAGGAGCCGCGACGGCTGGCAAAACGCTATCTGGTGGGTAACTCGGTTTTTTCCTATTACGCGCTGCGCTATCTCTTCTCGGAAGAAGCGTTGGAAGCGCGCGACCTCTATCATGCGGCGCAGCTGGAGAGTGGAGAACAAGTGGAGCAGAAAAATGAGCGCAAGCGGGAAGTGAGCTGAAGCATGTCCTTCCCCCAGTCCTCCCCCGTGACGCGCGTCAGCGTTGTGATCCCGACGCGCAACCGCCCCGAACTGGTGCGGCGTGCAGTAGAGAGTGTTCTTGCGCAGACGCATCGGAATTTTGAAGTTATTGTCGTGATCGATGGGCCGGACCCGGTGACGGAGTCGGCGCTGCGCGAGGTGATGGATCAGCGGCTCCACGTGCTGCCGCTGCCTGAATCGCTGGGCGGTTCGGATGCGCGCAATGCCGGCATTGCCGCATCGAGCGGAGAGTGGGTCGCGTTTCTCGATGACGACGACGAGTGGCTTCCCGAGAGACTTGCGCGGCAACTGGCACACCCTGCGGCTCGTCCGGAGCAGCCTGTGTTTCTCGCGTCGCAGTTCATCGAGCGCTCGGATCTGGGAGACCGGATCCTTCCGCGGCGATCGCTGGAATGCCGTGAGCCATTCAGCGAATTTCTCTTCTGCCGGCCGAGCTTGTCGGCGGGCACGGGATATGTGCAGACATCGACCTGGCTGGTGTCGCGTCCGCTGATCGATGCGGCACGGTTCACCAGCAAGCTGAAGCGCAATCAGGATGTGGACTGGATGTTGCGCGCGATGGCGGTGAAGGACGCGGTGTTGGCCATCGTACCGGAGCCGCTGGTCATCTTTCATGAGACGGGAAAGACGGGCCGCGTAAGTAAGAAGGCGGACTGGCGTTTCCAGTTCGAGTGGCTCGAGCGCAACCGCGAGCTCTTCAGCCGGAAGGCGTATTCGTTTTTTGTGGCGACGGTCTGCATGGAAGACGCAGTGCGCCAGCGGGCAGGCGCCGGCGCGTACGCAACGCTGCTGCGGGCATTTCTGTTTCGCGGCCGGCCAGCGCTTCGCTCGGCATTCTTCTTCGCTTACTACCGCCTCTATCCAGAATCCAAGCGCGCTACCCGGCGGGCGCGAGCGAGCGCCGAGTCCGCCATGCGCGAGATCGCAATGTCGTGAGGGTCGCGAAATTTAATTGTGCGGGATAGGAGTTAAGCACTAACCCGTTATTCGTCTTCTACGTGAACCCCGACGTAAGGCGTTGCACAACTGGAAGGAGCTAACACCAACTTATGCGTGTAGCCATTACATATGCGAACTCCCTCGCCCTGGGCGGAGCCGAGCGCGTGCTGGAAGTGCTGGCCCGGATGTTTCCAGAGGCACACTTCTTCAGCCTGATGACGGAGGATCGTTTCATTCCTGAGGCGTTGAAGGAACGGGAGATCACCACCTCGTTTCTCAATCGTTTTGGATGGGTGAAGCGCTCGCATCGCAATTTTCTGCCGCTTTATCCGATGGCCGTGGAGAGCCTGAACCTTCGCGGGTATGAGCTGATCATCACGGCGGACGGCACGGCGACGAAAGGCGTGATCACCGATCAGTCGGCAGTGCAGATCTGCTATTGCCACAGCCCACACCGGTCGCTCTGGGACCAGTACGCGTCGTATCTGGACGAGTTGTCAGGTGCTCGACGGAGATTCTTCATGCTCTCCGCGCACTATGTGCGGCAGTGGGACTATCTGGCCGCGCAGCGCGTGGATGCCTTTGTGGCGAATTCGCGTTATATCCAGGACCGGATCCGGAAGTACTACCGCCGCGACAGCACTATCATCTTCCCGCCAGTGGACACGAGCGAAGGATATGTGGCGGAGTCGCACGGGGACTATTACCTCACGGTCGGCCGACTGGTTGACGTGAAGCGGATCGAGCTGCTGATCGAGGCGTGTAACCGGCTTGGGCGTCACCTGGTGATCGTCGGGCGCGGTCCATGTGAGAGCGCGCTGCGTGCCATTGCAGGACCGACGATCTCGTTCCGCGGGCATACTACCGATGCGGAGCTGCGCGACCTGTATGCGCGATCGAAGGCGCTGCTGTTTGCCGCGGAAGAGGATTTCGGCCTGGTGCCGGTGGAGGCGCAGTCCTATGGCCGGCCAGTCATCGCATACGGCAAAGGCGGTGCGATGGAATCGGTGGTGGGCGGGTTCTCGCCGGAGCTGCAGAGAGACGGCCGCGCTACCGGCGTCTTCTTCGATGAACAGAGCGTGGACAGTGTGGTGGAGGCGATTCTGCAGTTTGAGATGCTGGAGCAGAACTTCGTGCCGGCCTTCATCCGGGAGCACGCCAAGACGTTCGATACCACGGTCTTTTGCGGGAAGATGCTCGACTTTGTGCAGCGCCAGGTGGAGCTTCGCAAGGGAGGAGCGCGCCTGCCGCTGCTGTTTCCGCCCTCGCATGCGTCGATGCGTGCCCAGGGTTGAGACTCTCTCGGGTGCGGTGCGGCGTAGGAAGCCGCTCCGTGCCACCACGCCGGCAGAGCAGAAGTTACGCCGCTATCGCATACCAGACATGAACGTGAACCGCATACTGAAGGAGTGAAGAATGCCAAGTCGAAGAGATGTCCTGCAATCCGGGTTTGGATTGGCCATTGCGTCCGCGGTCCCCGCAAAGCTTTTTGCGGATAGCAGCAACGTCCCGCTGAAGCAGCTTGCCGCCCATTCCGGCATCGCGATGGGCGCGCAGTCCATGCGTTCCCTGTTGTTGCAGGATCCGAACCTTTCCAGCTTCATCGCGCAGAACTTCAGCGTGCTGACCCCGGGCATCGAG
>DATBCB010000076.1:0-3273 GCA_036270675.1 Acidobacteriaceae bacterium
GGGCGATTTCCCCACCCACTTCCTCATCGCGCCGGACCTTCGCGTCTATCTCGTCGCCATCATCCTCTCAATCGCCAGCGGCGTCTTCTTCGGCATCCTTCCCGCCCGCCAGGTGTGGAGCACCGATGTTGTCAGGGCGATCAGGAGCGGTTACGTATTCGCCGGCTCCTTCCGTCGCTTCGCCATGCGTGACGTTCTGCTCTTCGTCCAGATCATCGTGTGCACCCTGCTGGTCGGCACCTCTCTGGTGTCCCTGCTCGGCATGGCGCGTACGCTTCGCGTGCCCCTCGGTGTCAGCCCCCACGGCGTCACCCTCGCTCAGGTCGATCTCAAGGTCGCCGGCGTGCCCGATGCGCAATCACGGCTTATCCAGAAACGCCTCCTGGATACGGCGACGGCTCTCCCTGGTGTGACCGCAACCGCTACTTCCGACTACGTCCCCTTTTCGGGCGCCGGGGGCTGGGCGGTCTGGGCCTGGGACACCAAACAGCTTCTGCTCTCAAACGCTGTTTTTGATGCACTCACCTACTCGGTCTCTCCCGGTTATTTCCAGGTTGCCGGGACGCGTCTCCTCTCCGGACGCGACTTCACCGCGGACGACAAACTCGGATCGCCCAAGGTCGCCATCGTGAATGAGACCTTCGCTCGCCGTCTTTTTGGCACCACCCGCGCCGTGGGAAAGCGCTTCAAGCTCTTCGACCCCGCCGGATTTGAAATCATCGGCGTCGTCGAGAACGGCAAATACTTCAGCGCTACCGAAGAACCAGAGCCCGCAGTCTTCATCGCCTACGCACAGGGCATCGGGGAGTACGTGGTATCCAGCCCGATCACCGTGCTCGTCCGTTCTCCGCTGTCGCAAGACCATGTCGTCCGCGAGCTCCATCGCGCGCTCTCGCAGATCGTCACCACGGCGCCCTTCGCCATCCAGCCGTGGAGCGACTCCATCGACCGCTCCCTCATGCCGGTCCGCACCGCCACCATCGTGCTCGCCGTCCTCGGCCTCATGGCCGCTCTGCTCGCCGTTACCGGCATCTTCGGCATGGCTTCCTATGCGGTCTCCCGCCGCGCCCGGGAGCAGGGCATCCGCATCGCGCTCGGCGCGCAGCGCTTCCAGGTCATGCGCGCCATGCTTGCCCGGCCCATCCTCATCCTGTTTTCCGGATCATTGATCGGTATCCTCGGCGGGGTCCTCGCCGCAAGTATCCTCGCCCATCTCATCTCCTTCGCCAGCACCCGAGATCCTCTCGTGCTCTCTGGCGTCATTCTCACCATGATGCTGCTCGGGCTCATCGCCACCTGGATCCCCGCGCGCCGCGCCCTCGCAATCGATCCCGCAAGCCTCCTGCGCGACTCCTAACCAACCATGACTGAAAATCAGGACTGAAAATATGGCCCATTCGGAAATGTTGAAACCGATGCCGAAACGCGCACGTACTATCCCCCAAACGACAGAACGGCTTCATGTGATACCGATCGACCAAAGGACGACATCGGAGACAAGGTCCGGCCCGGGCGCGGCATCCTTGCTTGCTCACATCGGCGCACACGCCACCGCGAGATTTACCAGTCGGTTGGCCATGCTGGAGCTCGTTCCTGCGCACGCCGGCATTCTCACAATCCTTGCCGCTAAACCAGGCATAAGTCAGTGCGTACTTGCCAAGGCTCTCGGGGCGCTCCCCAGCCGAATGGTGGCCTTCGTCGACCAGCTCGAAAGCAAAGGATTGTTGGAGCGCCGGCCCAACGAGAACGATCGGCGTAACTATGCGCTGCACCTGACCAAAGCGGGGAGAGCGGCATATCACTCCACTTCCCGGGTCGTTCAGGAACATCAACAGGCGCTTCTGGCTGGACTTTCGAGGCAGGAGCAGGTGCAGCTCGCGGAACTGCTCCAACGCGTCGCCCATCAGCAGGGCCTCCTCTTCGGCCAGGTACCCCATATCTCGAAGAGATCAGGAAAAAACTCTCCTCGCCCGCCACACGAAGCGTGAGTCACCAAAGGAAACAAGCCCAGAAGCATCGTCGCAGGCGTGCAGTGGAGAGACTGCTGTCGCTTCCGCCTATGCAGTTGTCATCCTGAGCGAAGCGAAGAACCCGCAGTTTGTTTGCTCATCTGCTACACCGAGCTGAGCGACCAAAGGAAGCGAACCCATCCCACGCGCCGCAGGCGCCGCTGCCCGGATGGCCAGTTCCTAGTGCGCCATCGCCTGCGCATCCGCCTTGCGCGGATGATTACTCCTCAGCAGAAACGACGCAAAAAACATGATCGCCGTCACCACTCCCAGCAGCCAGAACGTATCTATATAGGAGAGCGTCGACGCCTGGCTCAGCATCCCGCGATACATCCTGCCGTACGCCTCCGTCTGCGCCTGCGTTCCGCCTGCATGTTGCAATTGCCCGGCAAGCGAACGCGTCGAGCTCTGAAACATCCGGTTGCCCAGGCCCGTGTGGTTGGCCAGCATCACCTGGTGCACCTGCGCGCGCCGCGCCAGCACCGTCGTTACAGCGGAGGTGCCCGCGCTCGCGCCAATGTTGCGCACAAAGTTGATCAGGCCGGCCACGGCATTGCTCTTCTCCTGCGGCAGCCCCAGGTACGCCACCATGGTCGCCGGAATGAAGATGAACCCCATCGGCAGATACTGCGCAATCCGCAGCCACGTCGCCGACGCGAAGCTCATCTGGAGATCGAGCCGGTGCGTCGAATAGAACATCGCGATGGTCAGCGTGGCCCAGCCGAACGCAATCAGATAGCGCGCCTGAATCCTCGCGGTCAACTGGCCCACCATCGGCAGCTCGATCAGCAACAGCACCGCAGCCGCGGAAAGCACCATGCCCGCATTCTCCGCGGTATACCCCATCAGGTTCTGCAGATACTGCGGCACCAGGACCGTCGTCGAAAAGGATGCGGCTCCCACCATCAGCATCATCAGGCTCGCCGTGGCAAAATTCACATTCTTGAACAATCGAATGTCAAGGATCGGCTGCTTCACATGCAGTTCCCACAGAACCAGCGCAACCAGAGCGATCACGGCAATGATCGAGAGCGTCGTGATGAAATGCGATCCGAACCAGTCGTCCTCCTGCCCCTTGTCCAGCACAATCTGCAGGAAGCCCACTCCCACGGCGAGCAGGCCGAAACCGAAGTAGTCAATCTTGCTTTCATGCACCGTCGTCCGCTTGAGAAACGGCGGATCGTCGACATATCGCAGCACCAGCAGGATCGCCATGATGCCCACCGGCAGATTCATCAGAAAGATCCAGCGCCAGCTATAACTA
>DATBCB010000077.1:0-2140 GCA_036270675.1 Acidobacteriaceae bacterium
CAGACCCGGCAGCGCAATCGTGCTGAGAACCGTCAGCACCTTCATCACCTGATTGGTGCGGTTTGCCACCGACGAGAGATACACGTCGAGCGTGTTGTTCAGCAGATCGCGCAGCATCTCGACGGAATCGAGCAGGCGCAGCACGTGGTCATGGATATCGCGGAAGAAGGGGTAGAGATCATCCGGAATTAAATCTGTCTGATCGCGCAGCATGGTGTTGCAGGCATCCCGTGTGTTCGCCAGCACGCGGCGCAGCTCAATCAGCTTTCGTTTCTGGTCGAAGATGCCCTCCACAGTTTCCGGCGAGGGCTCGTCGAGCACGCGGTCTTCCAGCGTGTCGATGATGTCGTCGCTCTTATCGATCGAGGGAAAGAACGAGTCCACGATGGTATCCAGCACCAGATAGAGCAGCTTGCCGGGCGGCGGCTCGCCGGGCGCCTTCAACGCGCGGTCCAGCACGCAATCCTTGGAATGCTGCGCGTCGCGCACACTGATGAAGTAGTCGCGGCCTACGAACAGGCTGATCGTTCCAAGCGTCAGCTCGCCATGATCCACCGAGAGGATGTATTTGAGGATGTAGAAGAGATACGTGTCCGTCTCTTCGCTCTTCACGCGCTCGTTGTGGCTGCGGCAGTCTTCGATGTGCAGCGGATGCAACTGATACTGCTTTGCCAGCTCATCCAGCTTCGGATCGTTCGGATCGTCCAGCGCGTACCAGGTCAAGTGCCGTCCCTCTGTGTTTCTGTGCGCTTATCTTCGCAGATGGCGCAGCGCCATGCGCGCCGCGTTGTAACCGCACATGCCATGCACACCACCACCTGGCGGCGTTGAGGCCGAGCAGAGATACAGCGAGGGATCGCTCGTGGCATAGAATCGCCAGCCCGGCCGCAGGAACATCTGCAAGCCATCGACCGCGCCGCCGCTGATGTCGCCGCCTTCCAGATTCCTGTCCATGTATTGAAGGTCTGCAGGGGGAAAGACGCGTCGCGCAAGCACGCACTCCCGAAAGCCGGGCGCGAAACGCTCCATCTGCGCCTCCAGGCGCGGCAGCATATCCTCCGTCGATCCATTCGGGACATGGCAGTACGCCCACGCGGTATGCCTGCCCAGCGGCGCGCGGCTGGAATCGAACAAAGAAGGCTGCACCACAATCAGGAAGGGGCGATTCGACGTGCTGCCATTGGCGACCGCGGATTCGGAGACCGCAATCTCCGCGTCGTCTCCGCCCACATGCACGGTCGCGGCCAGAGCGCAATCCTTCGCCCGCCAGGGAATCGGCTCACTCAGCGCGTAATCCACTTTGAAGACGCCGGGACCCGGACGGAAGCGCGCGAAGCGCTGCCGATCCACCGAGTGCAGATGATCGCCGGCGAGGTTCAGGAGTTGGCGCGGCGTGGTGTCGCACAATGCAAGATCAACCGCACCCAGCTCTTCGATTCGTTCCACTGGAGTCGCGGTCTCGACCGCACCGCCGAGCGAATGCAGATGTGCAATCAACGCATCGGTGATGGCCTGCGATCCGCCGCGCGGAATGGGCCAGCCGACCGCATGCGCCGCCGCTGCCATCACGATGCCAAACGAAGCACTAAACGGATGAGACGGGCGCAGGAAGGAGTGCGACGCCAGTCCCGCCATCAGCGAACGGGCGCGCACACCCCGAAACGCGAGCCGCCCCAACTCCGCCGCCGGCAAAGCGCCCCATGCACCCATCCAGGCAAGCAGCAGCGGATGGCGCGGCCAAAGAGAGAGCGGCTGCAGAATGTCATCGGCCAGCGCCCACCATCTCCGTGACAGCGGCTCCAGGATGCGTCGCCATGCGGCACCGTCGTCTCCCAGCAAACGGCATTGCTCGTCGAGGTCGCGCACCAGCAGCACGGCGGTGCCGTCATCCAGTGGATGCGCCATCGCCGCCGGCGAATGGATCCACTCCAATCCATGATCCGCAAGGGGCAGCGTGCGAAAGAACGGCGAGCCGGCACCCATCGGATGAACCGACGATCCGAAGTCATGCCGGAAGCCCGGCACGGTGAGCTCGAGCGTCCGGCAGCCGCCGCCCGCGACGGACTCGGCTTCGTACACCGTAACTGGCATGCCGGCCTGGGCCAGCGTGATAGCGGCAGCCAGCCCATTCGGTCCCGCG
>DATBCB010000078.1:0-2548 GCA_036270675.1 Acidobacteriaceae bacterium
GCGCCGTTGACGGTAGGGATGGTGCTGATCTCGTACATCGTCGGCAATCCGACCGCTCTGCCGGTGGTGCTGCTCTCGCTATTTCCGCCCTGCGCGCCCGTCGTGATGTTCCTGCGCATGTCTTCGCAGATGCCCCCGGCATGGCAGATCGCGCTCTCCATGGTGCTGATGCTGCTATTCATCTGGGGTGCGATCTGGGTGGCTTCGCGCATCTACCGCGTGGGCATCCTGATGTATGGCAAACGCGCCACGCTTCCGGAGATCCTGCGCTGGATGCGCTATAGCTAGCCAGCAAGCGATGACCTCCCGCGCGCCGCTATGCCCGATGTGAGCGACCAAAGGGAGCGAATCCAGCAAACGCGCCATAGGCGCCATCGCCCGGACGGCCAGTCCCGAGTACACTCGCCTGCATGAATCGCTTCTTCTTTCTGCTGATGTCATGCGTGGTTGCAAGCCTTACGCTCGCTGCTCAATCGCCCGCAATGCATTCGCTGCTGCTGGAACCGGCGCAGGTGTGGACGGCGGGGGAGCCGCTGCATAGCGGCTGGGTGGTGCTGATCGAAGGCAATGAGATCAAGGCGGTGGGGCCGAAGGTCAGCGTTGCTGCGCCGTCCGATGCGGAGCGTATTGCGCTTCCCGGGATGACCGTGCTGCCTGGGTTGATGGACCTGCACTCGCACCTGTTGCTGCACCCCTACAACGAGAAGCTGTGGGACGATCAGGTGCTGACCGAGCCACCGATGTATCGCACGATCGTAGCGACCAAGCATGCCGAGGCGACGTTGATGGCGGGCTTCACCACGCTGCGCGATCTGGGAACCGAGGGCGCAGGCTTCGCCGATGTATCGCTGAAACGCGCGATCAACGAGGGTGTGATTCCGGGGCCGCGGCTGTGGGTGGTGACGCGCGCCATCGTGGCGACGGGCGCGTATGGACCGGCAGTGCGCGACTTTCGGCCGGACATCACGCTGCCCCAGGGCGCGCAGGAGGCGACGGGAGAAGCGGAAGCGGTGACGGCAGTGCGCGAACAGGCAGCGCGCGGCGCGGACTGGATCAAAATCTATGCCGATTACAGAACGGGGCCGCAGGGTGAGACGCGGCCAACGTTTACCCAGGCAGAGATGAATGCAATGGTGGCGGCGGCGCATGACAGCGGGCGGCCGGTGGCGGTGCATGCGCAGTCCGATGAAGGGATGCGGCGCGCGGCGCTGGCAGGCGTGGACACGATCGAGCACGGCACGGGCGGGACGGAGGCGACGTTTCGCCTGATGGCGGAGAAGCACATCGCCTACATGCCGACGCTGACAGCGGTCGAGGCGTATGGGATCTACTTCCAGCACTATGTGCCGGGGAATCCACCGACCGAGGAGATGCAGCAGGTCGCACATGCTTTTGCGCTGGCCCGAAAGGCTGGGGTGACAATCGGCTGCGGCAGCGACGTGGGCGTTTTCAAGCACGGCGAAAACTGGCGCGAGTTGGCGTGGATGGTGCGTGACGGCATGACGCCGGTGGAGGCTCTGACCGCGGCGACAGCGACGGATGCGGCGGTGATTGGGATGAGCAAACAGCTCGGCGGCCTGCATCCGGGGATGCTGGCGGATGTGATCGCGGTGACCGGCGATCCAACGCAGAAAATCGAAGCGGTGAAGGATGTGCGGCTGGTGGTGAAGGATGGCGTCGTGTATCGGCGTCCTTGAAGCCATCGAAAGAAAGCGGGTTGCTGTCACAGGCAGTGTTTGCAGCCTTAGGCATCGGCTATACTGCGCCCCATGACTCGGCACTGGATCAGTACCCTGGCAATCGGGCTCTCGGTGTCGCTGTGTTGCGCGTGCAACAGGTCTTCTTCACAAGAAGAAGCACGGCGGTATATCGAGCAGAGCGAGGATCAGTGGGCGGCATCAGTCGCCAGCGGCGATAGCTCAGTGGTGAAGCGGATTCTTGCCGACGATGTGATCTGGGTCTTCGATGGACGCATTCTGAATAAGGCGCAGGCGGTGTCGGAAGCTGCGCAGGGACCCGGTCCCTTCCTTTCCAACCGCGCGAACAGCATCGACATCCGCTTTTTTGGCGATAACACCGCCATCGCTCAAGGCAGCGAGACGTGGACGAAGCGCAAAGACTCAGGGCAGACTACGGGGCGTTTTGTGTGGACAGATACCTGGGTTAAGCGCGACGGGCAGTGGCAGATTGTTGCCGCAGAGGATCTCATCGCACCTGCGGAAGAATCAACGTCACACTGAAGCCCGGCTCATGGCTCGTCGTTATAAATCGCCATCGTTGGTTGGCCACCCTGACTCATACGCGCGCGATACATTCCCGGTGAATTGAAGCTCCACGCCTGCTGGCCGTCGGGGGCGATGGCGATGATGCCGCCGTCGCCGTGCAGTGCTTCCAGCTGCTTGTGGATCACTTCGTCGGCCGCGGCCTGGAGCGTCATGTGCTTGTCTTCGACCAGCGCGCAGATCTCGCGCGCGATGGTGAGCCGGATGAAGTATTCGCCGGTGCCGGTACCGGAGACGGCGCAGGAATGGTTCGAGGCATAGGTGCC
>DATBCB010000079.1:0-3110 GCA_036270675.1 Acidobacteriaceae bacterium
GCGGCCTGCACTGGATTCGCACCGTGAAGGTCGCCGGTCCCGTGAGGGTCGGCCACTTCGTCGGCGCGTCTGTGGGCGTTGGTGCCCTGCTCAATCGCCTGCGTCGCCGCGGCACCACACCTTCGCGTTGGGGCTCCGGCGGCCCGCCGGTCAGCACGAAACCCGAACTCGTGCGCATCGAAACCTAGCCAAAATCCGCGGCAATCACCGAAGCGCCGGCACCAAGCTCTTGGGCGCTTTTATTTTACGGGAACCGCGCGGTCCAGCACCTCGCGCACTTTCTCCGCCAGCGCTCTCGGCGTAAACGGCTTTTGCAGAAACGCCACGCCGTCTTCCAGCATGCCTCCCTGCGCGATCAGGTTAAACGTGTACCCCGACATGTACAGCACGCGCATCTTCTGGTACCGCGCCGTCAGCCGTTTCGCCAGCTCTCGCCCGCTCATACCCGGCATGGTCACGTCGGTCAGCAATAGATGGATGTCTGTGGCGTTTTCTTCGCAACGCCGCTCCGCGTCTTCCGCCCCCGCCGTCGCCAGCACGCGATATCCTTTTTCTTCCAGCACCATGCGCGTCAGTTCGCGCACTTCCGGCTCGTCTTCCACCAGCAGAATCGTCTCCGTCCCTTTGCGATTGGCCGAAGAAATCTCCGCCGCCGGCAGAGCTTCGGCCCGCGCATCCACGCGCGGCAGATACACCTTGAACGAAGATCCGTGTCCCGGCTCGCTGTACACCCAGATGTACCCGCCGCTCTGTTTCACGATGCCGTACACCGTGGAGAGTCCCAGCCCCGTCCCGCGCCCGCTCTCCTTGGTGGTGTAAAACGGCTCGAAAATGTGCGCCACCGTCTCCGGGCTCATCCCCACCCCGGTGTCGGAGACCGCCAGCATCACGTAGCGCCCCGGACGCACCGTCACATGCTCGCTGGCATACCCCGCGTCCAGTTCCACGTTGCTGGTCTCCACCGTGAGCCGTCCGCCGCTCGGCATGGCGTCGCGCGCGTTCACCACCAGGTTCATGATCACCTGTTCGACCTGCGCCGGGTCCGCCTTGATCGTCCCGATATCTTCGCCGGGCATCGTGAACATCTCGATGTCTTCGTCCATTAGCCGCCGCAGCAGTTTGTCCAGCCCCATCACGATGCTGTTCAGGTCGATCAGTTTCGGCTGCAGCACCTGCCGCCGGCTGAACGCCAGCAACTGCCGCACCAGCGTCGTGGCCCGATCCGAAGCGTCCTCGATGCGCTCGATGTCCGCGTGCAGCTCCGCGGAAATTCTCGGCCGCGCCAGCGCCAGCTCCGTGTACCCCTTGATGATCGTCAGCAGGTTGTTGAAGTCATGCGCGATTCCTCCGGCCAGCCGCCCGATGGCTTCCATGCGCCGCGCCTGTTGCAGTTGCGTTTCCAGGTGCTTGCGCTCGGTGATGTCGACGATGATTCCTTCCATCAACCGATGCGCGTCGCCGCCCGCCACCACCACCGCCGTGTCGCTCACCCAGATGACCCGGCCGTCCTTGCGTATCACCCGGTACTCCGCCTGAAACCTCTCTCCGCGCTTGCTGGTCTCCTCGGCGATCTCTATCACCCTGTGATCATCCGGATGTACATGCTGGATCCAGCTGCGTGATTCCGTCAGCCACTCTTGCGGTGTGAATCCGAACATCGTTTCCACCTGCGGGCTGACGTACAGCCACTCCCCATGTAGGCCCAGTTCGGCGATGTAGCTGATCGCCGCCACTTGTTCCACCAGCTTGCGGTACTTGGCTTCCGCATGCGCGCGCGCCTGCTCCGCGCGCCGCCGCTCGCTGATGTCCCGCGCCACGCACACCGTTCCGCCGTCCGGCAGCGCGGTGATGGCCATTTCCACGGGAAGTTCGCTGCCGTCCCGTCGGTGCAGGCTCAGCGGACCGTACCACTTCCCATCTTTCCCCAAAGCCTCGCGGATTTCTGTTTCCATCCGCGCCGCATCCCCGGCGTCATAAATCTCCCGCCAATGCCGCCCCAGGATGGACTGCGGACCTTCGTGCCCCACCATCCGCGCGAAGGCCGCGTTGACGTAGGTGTGCTGGCCTTTGTCGTCCAGGATGGCGATGCCATTCACCGCCGAATCCATCGCGCGATTGTGCCGCCGCAGCGTTTCCGCCGTCTTGGTTCCCCGGTACTGGCTGATGCCCAGCCGGGCCGCGTAACACAGGATCGAAACCCCCAGCAGCGAAAAGCGCACCGCGCGCCATTCGGTTCCGAGTTGCGCCACCTGCAGCAGCACGATCAGCGGCGCCAGCGCAAACGTCCCATTCGTCAGCGCCAAATCGGCGAAGTTCTTTGTCCGGACCGCCGGGCCCTGATTCTCCTCCGGCTCCGGCTGCCAGCGCGCCGCCCAGATTGCCGCCCACAGCAGCGGCAGGGTCCACGCCAGGTCGTACCAGGTTCCCGTCGGTGTCGCCTGCATGGTCTGCGCATAATCGGCCACCCCCGCGCTCACCGTAAAGAACAGCAGGTACAGCGCAAATCCTTTGTAGAGTTCGCGAAGGTGCTGCGTGCGCGCCCGCAATGCCTGGATGCCCGCCAGCGCCACCAGCGCGCCGTCTTCCGCGGTCTCCACGCAAATCTCCCGGATATATGCGCTGTGCGGGTCCAGATAGTGCGAGGGAACGTAGTAGAAACCCAGGAAAATGAAGAAAAACACGATGCTGATCTGGATGAAATCCAGCGCCGATTCCGGGTCCAGCTTCTGCGACTCCTTGTCCTGGTTCAGGAACAACGCCATCGCGAAGAAAATGCACTGTGTCCCGAACAGGAATCGCACTGGCGAACCCGTCGGCGGCTCGGTATGCAGCGCCAGTTCGTAATACATCCAGCCCAGGTTGGCCACGCCCCACAACGCCATCCCCAGGCTCACCAGCAGCCAGAAAACACGGCTCAGCCCACGGCCTCGGCGCGACGCCATTAGGGCCGCGGCCGTCGCCGCTCCGCAAGCCGCCAGTTGCAGGCAGTTTCCGATCAGCGCACGCGTCGCCGGCGTCAGCGGCGCCAATACTTCCACGATGTGCAGGGCAATCAGGGTGAGCGCCAAAATGGACATCTTCCGGGGCATCCCAGGCTGCTCCTTCCACAC
>DATBCB010000080.1:0-3084 GCA_036270675.1 Acidobacteriaceae bacterium
CGGTATAGAAGACCGTCACCTTGTGATAGTCGATGATCTTCCAGAAACGATCGGGCGCGGGGCAAGTGGGCGCGCCTTCATACATCAGCGTCGTGACGCCGTTCTGCAGGATGCCGTAGATCACATACGAGTGCCCCGTGACCCAGCCAATGTCCGCCGAGCACCAGTACACATCGTCTTCTTTCAGATCGAAGACCAGCTTGCTGGTGTAGTAGCTTCCAACGCTGTAGCCGCCCGTGGTGTGCACCAGCCCCTTCGGCTTCCCGGTCGTGCCGGAGGTATAGAGAATATAGAGCGGATGCTCTGCGTCGAGGGGCTCCGCCGGACATTCCGGCGCAGCCTTCGCCATCAGCTCATGCCACCAGAAATCCCGCCCCGCCCTCATCTCCACTTCGCTGCCGGTCCGTCGGTAGACGACAACCTTCTTCACGCTGGGACAGTGGGCGAGCGCCTCGTCCACCACCTTCTTCAGCTTGACCTCTGCGCCACGTCGGAATGACCCGTCCTGCGTTACGACCGCAACGCACTGTGCATCGTTGATGCGATCGACCAGCGCATTTGCGGCAAAGCCGCCAAAGATGACCGAGTGCACCGCGCCGATACGCGCGCAGGCCAGCAACGCAATGGCGAGCTCCGGCGTCATGCCCATGTAAATCGCGACGCGGTCGCCTTTCTTCACGCCTAGATCTTTCAGCACGTTTGCGAAGCGCTGTACCTCCGCATGGAGCTCACGGAAGGTGAGCTTACGCACCTCGCCCGGCTCGCCCTCCCACAGAATCGCGGTCTTCTCCGCGCGCTTGCCCACCGCATGCCGGTCTACGCAGTTGTGGCAGAGGTTCAGCTTGCCGCCGACGAACCATTGCGCCCGCGGCGCCTGCCAATCCAGCACCTTCGTCCAGGGAGTGAACCAGTCCAGCTCGCCGGCAACCTCCGCCCAGAATGCCTCCGGCTCCTCAATGGAGCGGCGATAAAGCTTTTCATACGCGGCCATCCCGCTCACATGCGCCTTCGCCGCAAACTCTGCGGGGGGCGGAAATACCCGCGTCTCATGCAGGATGGAGTCAAAATGCTGATTCTCTGCCGTCTCGGCCATGCTTTTGGACGCCTCCGCGCGGCAAAGCTGAGAACCGCGCATACCGGCTCAACACTAAAGGGAAGCGGCAATCGAGAGCAAGCGGAGGGCGTTTTGGGTAGTGGCTCAGTTTACGACCGCTAGCACTCAAACTGACCCGGCCGAAGCTGGAGTTGGCGTCGGCGCTGGCGACGGATTAGCATTGCATGCGGGGCGTGCGCGAAGACAAGGAAGTAGGCGCTAATGGAGACCCACCGGTGGGAATGCAGTTGCGGGGAGAGCGGATGGTTCAGCCCTAAGAGGCACTCACAGAAGGCGCTGAACCGCGCAGCGCGTCAGATACATCTGTGTCCGCACCCGTATATTGCTGTGGAGGCGCGGGAGGAATACGAGCGCAGACAGTTGGCGGATCGGCTCGCAAGCATCATCGAAGGACCGCGCAAGGCGTCTTAAACTGACCCACTACCGCATTTGCCGCTAGGTCGTGCGCATTGCCGCTCTGTGAATGTCTTTCGCCTCCAGCACCGGCCGCGGCCAGCCCCTGCGCGCCACCGCAAGCATCGCCTGACCGATCTCTCGCGTTGTCAGGACGGAGTTAGGGAACGCGCGGCGCAGCAGCGGCATGATCGGCGCCGTCAGCACGTAGGCGATGCGATAGGCGCGAGTCTTCGAGCGGATGCCATCCAGCGGCTGGATGACGCCGGGCCGGAACATGAAGGCGCTGCGGAAGGGCATGCGCAACAGTGCATTCTCGGTCGCGCCTTTTACCCGCGCCCACATGGTGCGGCCGCGCTCTGTGCTGTCCGTTCCAGCGCCGGAGACGTAGACGAAGCACAATCCTGAATTGCGCGCCGCAAGCTCCTGCGCTATAGAGACCGTCAGATCGTAAGTCAGATGACGATATGCCGCTTCGCTCATTCCAGCGGACGACACGCCGAGACAGAAGAAACATGCATCCAGATCAGTCAGCTCGCCAACGTAGGAGGCAACGTCAAACAGGTCCGCAACGAGCACTTCGCGCAACTTCGCATCCTGCCGCCCAACGCTCGAGCGGCCGACCACCAGCACGCGATCTACGCCGGTATCGCGCAGGCACTCCAGCAGCACGCCCTGCCCGATCATCCCGCTCGCGCCAAAGATGACGACCTTCATTGCTCATCCATCTTATGTAGAAAAGCCCGCCTCCGGCTGCAGAGGCGGGCTCTGGTTTGTGTGCGGCCGCCGGATTAGTGGCAGCTCACGTCATCAAACGATGTCAGCTTGTTCGCAGCCGAGGCTATCGTCCGTCCATAGCAATGGCCAAGTGTATCGCTGGCTTTGTATGTCTGGGTGCTGGAGGCATTGCTCGGACCGAGGAAGCTGCCGGTTGCGCTAAACAAGTCCGTATCCGTCGACGAGACCTCGTTCGACACCGAGCCAGAGAAGAGCCGCAACGGGCCAAGCCATTTTTCCGTCGTCACTTCATAGCCTTGCTTGGAGGTGTTCAGCTCGCTGGCGGAGCCATCGGATGCGAACTCTTCATCGATCAGGAAGGTGAATGGATAGGAGTAATGCTTCCCCTCCACCGTCGAAAGAACGCCCTCGCTCCTCGTGGTTGAGACATTCATCGTGGTCGACTGCGCAATGTCCTGTATGTATTGCTTGGAGTTGATGGTGAACTTCTGGTTGTTGCTGAAACCCACAGAACCGGCCACCGTCGTAGTCACACGCCCGTGCGAGGTGGTCGTCCAGCCGCTGATGCTGAAGCTGCGCGATGAGCTCACCCCAACCGTGCCGGTGATGTTGCCGCTGGAATCTTTATTGAGATTCTCAGTGACCACCGGAGTGGGCGCCGCGGTAAGCGTGTCGGACAGCAGGCCCCCGTTGGTCCGCTCCGCGTGCGGATCGGTGAAGACCAGCAGGTTCGCCGTGGCCAGAAAGTAGCCGTTCGCGTTGTACACGCTGATCCCCACGGTGTGGGCGTTGCCATTCGAGAGCACACCGGCGAACGGCGTCAGGTCCACGCGGAAGGG
>DATBCB010000081.1:0-8305 GCA_036270675.1 Acidobacteriaceae bacterium
AAGATGATGTCCCAGCGCACGCCATAATCGAGGGTCAGTTTCGGCGTAACGCGCCACGTGTCCTGTGCGTAGAAACCGCCGCGTTTCTGGCGATTGGCTGCGTTGTTGTTGTAGACGTCGAAGCGCTGGAACTGCGCGATCTGCCCAGTGAGTACCGCGCCGATTCCGGAGCCGGCGCCAGTGGTGTTATTGAATGAGAGCTGACCACTGCGGTTGGAGTCGCTGGCATTGCGCAGATTCAACGCGTAGCGAATATCCGCGCCGAACTTGAAGGAGTGATTGCCGACGATCTTGGTCCAGTTGTTCACCAATTGGAAGACCTGCTCACTCTCCTGCAGCGGGCAGTTGCAGCCTTGGGTGCCGAAGGGGGAGATGCTGTTATCGACAACATTGAAGGTCGGCGAACCGGAGGTATCGAGTGCGCCCGTGTTCAGGTTGGGCAGGCCTGCCGCGGTTGCTGGTGCGGTTCCAACATCGAACTTATTTTCGACCACGTGATAGTCGAGGAAGCCGAAGCGAAAATCCGTTAGTAAGTTGGCGTGGATGGCCCAGTCGAAGCCCACGGATACGCTCTGGTTCTGCACCTGATCCGTACCGGTGGTGTTGCCGATGCCAAAGCCTTGCCCACCGGCAGCACCAAGCGCCGGCGCACCGAAGAGACGGAAGTTCGCGTAGTCGTAGCGCCCGAAGGCATGGACGGTCGAAGTCACCTGGTAGTCCAGGCGCGTATCGGCAAGATCGCCATCATTATTCCCGGAGCCCGAGGCGATGTAATTGTTGGTAATCGCCCCAGCGGCGCCGGCGTTCGGCTGGGGAAAGGCGCTCAGCAGGGCGCGGCCCTGTGGCGTGACCAGCGCGTTTGAAATGACCCCGCTGCCGTATTGCGAAAGATCGCAGGTGGCACTCGCCGCATTCAAACAGGTATTGCGCACGGTTGCGGTCGGCACGTTCTGCTGCAGGCTGGTGCCCACCTTCTGGCGCGTTCCTTGATAGTCGAGAAAGAAGAACGCTCGGTTCTTCCTGATAGGGCCGCCCACGGAACCGCCAAACTGGCTGTAGAGAGCCGAGGGGAGGAATCGGCCTGTGACCGGATCCCGCTGAAAATTGGTAAATGGATTGCGCGCAGCCAGCGCATCGCTGCGCCGGTAGAAGAACGCATCGCCGTGAAATGCATTGCCGCCGGACCGCGTCTGCGCCGTAACCACGCCGCCCACCGAACCACCGAATTCAGCCGGAAAGTTCTGTGTATCCACCTTCATTTCACTGATGGAGTCCAGGGTGGGGTTGATGACGATAATGCCGTCGACGGGCTCACGATTGTCCGTACCGTCCAGCACATAGCCCAGCGTTCCGTAGTTGGAGCCGTTGGCGTTCAAAGCCGTGGTGCCTTGCGGGTTCTCCGTCGGAGCGATATTGAAACTGGACCTTTGCACGCCGGGCGTGAGCAGGGCAAATGATGTGAAGTTGCGGTTCAGGTTCGGCAAATTCTGCAGCTGTCGCTCGCCAAGCACCTGACCAACATCGGCGCGGTCCGTCTTCAGCGCTGGCGCCTCCGACGTGACCGTCACCGTCTGGTTGGCGCCTCCGACGTTCACCTGCAGGTTCACGGTCTGCGTGGTGTCAGCAGCGACGGTGACGCTGTTCGCCTTGGCCGGGGTGAAGTTGGTTGCGGTGGCCTCTACGCTATAGGTGTCCGGAATGAGTTGGTCGACGGTATAGAAGCCGCCGCTATTGGACTGCACAGTCTTGGTGGTTCCCTTGGCGATGTCGGTCACGGTGACAGTCGCGTTGGGAACCGCAGCGCCGCTGGCATCTGTCACTGTGCCCGAGATGCTGCCGTAGATGGCTTGCGCCAGCGCCAGGCGGCCGCCGGAGCAAAACAAGAGCGTGATGACGATGAGTGCCAGCGCCCTCAAGAGCGTGTTCTGGACGGGCTCGACGGAATTCCCGCAACCGGCTTCCGGAGCCGGAATGAATAACTGATGCATACTGCTGCCTCCAACAAAAGTCCTGCACATGATGTTGGATGACCCAGGCCTCGAAAGAGTCACCAAAAAGGTATTAGCATAATCAAAAACTTTGACGCCTGCCCTGTACCGCGAAGTAATCGATTTTCCGCGTTAGATTTTTTTCTGTAGCGAGCTGCTTTTCGCGCATCTCGCACCCGTGCGACGTTGCCGCGTCATGTTCCATTTGCTGATGGCCACATGACCGGACGGAACAATGAGGCACGGTCAAATCCGTTTCGATAAGGCCTCAGCTATTTTGATAAGAAGCTAAATTTCTTTTAGCTGGATTTCTTCAAGAGGGGGTCGCTCCTCAGTGATCAAGAATGACTTGAACTTTCAATTCGCTGCAGAGCTGTCGATATCCACTCGGGCACGAGCAGGTTTGTAATTCGGGTCGCCGGCGTAGGGGTACCCGACACCATGACGGATGAAGGGCGTTACACTTCCATATGCGCTCTTTGAAGGTTTTGCATGCACCCGAAAGCAAAATGTACAGCGAATGTACACATCGGCTACGCGGTAAACGCGACTGCAGATAACAACAGACGAGGGCAGACAAACACCGAACAAACGCAGCTCTGCCAGTGTGACTGTAGTTGTCTGCCATTGTCTCTACTCCTATGCCGCCCCTCCTCAACGCGCAGAACATCACCAAAGCCTTCGGCCCGCGTCCGCTCTTCCGCGATCTCTCCTTCACGATCGAGGAGAGCGCACGCATCGGACTGATCGGTCCGAACGGCGCAGGCAAATCGACGCTGCTGAAAATACTGGCGGGTGAGGTCGAGCCGGACTCGGGTGAGCTGTCCATCCGCAAACGTACCCGCACCAGCTACGTTTCGCAGATCTCCGATTTCACAGCAGGACAAACCGTCTGGTCGGCAATGCAGGACGCGGTCCGCGAAGCGCAGGTGCCCGCCGCAGACTGGGACCGCCAGATTCGCGAGACACTCGGCCGCGCTGGCTTCACCGACTTCTCCGCCGAGGCTGTCTCGCTCTCCGGCGGTTGGCGCAAGCGCCTCGCCATCGCGCAGGCACTCGCATCGGCGCCCGATGTGCTCCTGCTGGACGAGCCGACTAACCATCTCGACCTCGAAGGCATCGAGTGGCTGGAAGGCATGCTGAACAGTGCATCCTTCGCCTCCGTAACCATCAGCCACGACCGCTACTTCCTCGAAGCAGTAGCACTCGAGATCGCGGAGATCAACCCGGTCTACCCTGATGGAATTCTGCGCACGCGCGGCAACTACAGCCGATTTCTCGAGGACAAAGAGGCCTTCCTTGAAGCACAGCAGCGCCGGCAGGAGTCGCTCGAAAATCGTGTGCGGACGGAGATCGAATGGTTACGCCGCGGCCCCAAAGCCCGTGCGACCAAGGCCAAGGCACGCATCGACAAAGCATATGAGCTGATCGGAGAGCTGGCTGCGGTCTCCGCCCGAAACCGCACTACGACCACCGACATCGAGTTCACCGAAAGCGGCCGGGGCAGCAAGCGGCTCGTCACGTTGGATCGCCTCGGCTATGAAATCGCGGGCCGCACGCTCTTTCGCGATCTCACCTTCCCACTCACGGCAGGAACGCGCGTGGGCCTTGTCGGACCCAACGGCAGCGGCAAGACAACGCTCCTGCGACTGCTGCGCGGCGAAGTCGAGCCGACCTCCGGCGCCATCGAACGAGCCAATGCGCTGCGCATCGTTTACTTCGATCAGAACCGGCAGCTCGACGAATCGCTTTCCTTGCGCCGCGCCCTCGCGCCGGATAGCGACTCGGTTGTCTATCAGGACCGCGTTACCCACGTGGCCTCTTGGGCATCCCGTTTTCTTTTCACCGGCGAGCAGCTCAACCAGCCGGTCGCGAACCTTTCCGGTGGCGAGCGCGCGCGCGTCCTTATTGCAAAGCTGATGCTCGAACCGGCGGATCTGCTGCTGCTCGATGAGCCCACCAACGATCTCGACATTCCCACGCTCGAAATCCTCGAAGAGAGCCTGCTCGAATTTCGCGGTGCGCTGGTTCTCGTCACGCATGATCGCTACCTGCTCGATCGCGTCTCAACCGTAGCGCTCGGGCTTGACGGAAACGGCGGCGCCGGCCAGTTCGCCGACTATCTTCAGTGGGAGGCATGGCGCGACGAACGCCGGCAGCAACGCGATGCCACGGAGCGGTCCGCCGCCGGCAGGAACAACGCGACTGTCCCGTCCGACAACGCTGCGCGATCCCCACGCAAGAAGCTCTCGTATCTTGAAGCGCGCGAATACGAGACGATCGAAGGGCGCATCGCGGAAGCTGAAGCGACACTCCAGCGCGCCCAGGCTGCCATCAACGACCCAGCCATCGCCAGCGACGCCGCGCAGTTGCAGCTTGCGCTCGATGAGCTGGCGAGCGCGCAGGCCGCAACCGACGCACTCTATGCGCGATGGGCGGAGCTCGAATCCAAGCTGGGCTGACTACTTCGCGGCGCCAGCTTCCATCGCCTTGCGCCATACGGCGGGATTCGTGCCCGTAGCCGGCTCCATCTCCAGCAACAGCGCGTCTGTCTCATCCGCCGGCCCGGAGCCGCCATGCGCGGCAATCGGCGGATCACTCGGGTTATGCGGATTTTCGGCGGAGTTATCGTAGCTGACCTTCCAGTGAATCACGGCGCCTTTCGGCAGCAGCACCGGCCGTCGATATGGGTAGACCTCTACCCAGTCCACATCCCACTTGGGAATCGAAAGCAGCCACACCTGCTTGCCGCCCGGAGTCGTCGCATACGCATCGAAACTGCGCGCCAGAAAGTGTGCGCGCGGATAAATCGCGCTCACCACAGCAGCCTGGGGCAATGTGTAACTGTCGTCGAGCGTTATGGACGAAGCGCCGGCCGCGATCTCAATCGGGCCACGGTGCGTCAGCCGCAAAACCGTCGCACGCCCCGCGCCGGATGCAGCCTTCTCCGCGCCGGGTGCAGCCCCCTCATAATACAAACCGATCTGGAATTGCAGCATGAGCTTCTTGCCGGTGGTCTTCAGATGTGCGGTCAAAAGCAAATCGCTCCCCGGTTTCACCGTCCAGCTCTGACCCGTTCGCGGCTTCAATCCCTGCGCTCCTGGCGACCAGAAGATCAACCCGGCCGCCGCGCCCCGCGCCGCATTTTCCGGCGGCTCCATACCGGCAATTCCCTGCTTCCATCCATCCGTCTGTTGCAAAATGCCGCTCTCGTCGAAGGAGAGCAGCACACTGCGTACCGCCTGCGGATCGCTCGGCCGAATCTGGATGGCGCGCAGCCGTCGCGTCTGCTCTCCCGCAAAAGGCACGACAAGGTTGGTGAAGACGTCCCGCCCGTTGCCCGAGAGTGCGACAGGTTGCGGCAATGTGAGAATCGCATCCGGCTTCCCGAGCGGCCACTCCGGCGCCTCGGCGGGGGCTGGCGCAGCTTCGACTGGTCCCGGCGCGCCCGCACCCACCCAACCGCGAATCGCCGCCAACTCCGCGTCGGAAAGGCGTCGCTCTCCCGCGAAATCACCTTTGTCCGGAGCAGGCAGCCAGGGCGGCATGTATCGGTTTTGGGTCACCTCCAGAATCTGGCCGCTCCACTGTTTCGCGTCTTCGTAAGTCAGCAGGTTAAAGGGCGCGCCGCCCTGCGGATTGTGGCAGCTTGCACATCGCGATTGCAGAATCGGCGCGACCTGGTTGTAGCTCGCACCCGTATTTGCGAACGGCTGTTGCGCTGCGCCTGCAACGGCGGAAGGGCGGCTCAATCGCGAGACACATACCACGCTGATTGGAATGATGGCGGCCAGGATGGGAGCAATGCTCCGCCAGATACTGCAATTCTTCACGCGTCTGAGAATACAGGACGGAACTGCAGCGAACGCCTCGCGGCTGTCGTCCATTCTTCCGATTTCTTTCTGCTTCAAAAGTTGTAGGCATCGGTACGGAAGGCGCGCAGCCGGGGCGAGCAAGCGGCGCTATGCTCAATCGAAGCTTGGTCTTCACTATCTAGGCCAGGACGACACCAACACCACATGCCTCGCTCGCCACTGCCGCGTACGCTCTTCGCTGTGCTGCCCATCCTGGGCGCCCTTCTGGCCGCGCTCGCCGCGCATCAGGACTGGTCCATCCCGATCAGCCTTTTCGCCATGGCGGTCGTTGCGTCGACATCGGCAGTGATCTACTGGTCCGCACCCCTCAACCAACGAAAGCCAATCGGCGTCGCGAAGCAGAGTGCGCCATTTGACTCAGTGCTCGCAGTCATGCCGGAACTTGCAGCCTTCACCGAAGCGAAGGCGCAGCCATCGCAAGAGACGGTACCAGAGTTGGCCTCTAGCGCAATCCCGACGCCCGAGCCAGGCAGCATCGGGACGCGCGCCGATTCATTTGTTACGGGTGTGCCGCCCGAGAGGGACCTTCTCACCGGCCTGTTGAGTAGTGAGGCATTCTTTGCCCTGCTTGCGAAGGGACTCCCCCGCTGCAAAGATGCCAATCTAACCGGCATTCTCGTGATCTGCGATCTCGATGCGTTTGGCGAGATCAATCACAGTGTAGGGCTGGTGGATGCGAATCGCATGCTGCGCCAGCTGGCCGATTGCTTCCGCCTCACCGTGCGCGGAGGGGATCTGCTCTCCCGCCTGGGAGGCGACGAGTTCGGCATATTCTTCCCCGGTCTGACACCAGAGATCGCCGAAGCACGCGTCCGCGATTTGCGTGCTGCAGTACGCGAGGCCGGCCTGCTCACGCTTCCGGATGGCAGCCCCCAGGCGACTGCCTGCATCGGCATTGCTTGTTTCCCCGTGGATGGCAGCAGCGTGGACGAGCTGCTGGCCGCAGCGAATCTCTCTCTCGACAAGGCCAGGCGGGATCGCCACGAAAAGGCAAATCTGCCGATTCCTTCAGCGCTCGTCCTAACCCGCAACTAAGCTGCGAACACCGCTTCAACCGGTATTGCGCAGCCCCGCGGAGATGCCGTTGATCGTCGAGCCAAGTGCGCGATTGAGCGCATCGGAGTTGTCGCCTTTGCGCTTGCGTCGCAGCAGTTCCACCTGGATCAGGCTCATGGGATCGACGTACGGATTGCGCAGCCGGATGGAGCGTGCCAGTACAGGATTCGATTCCAGCAGCGCCTTCTGTTCGGTAACCAGCAGCACAGCCTGCTCCGTTCGCTCGAACTCTTCTTTCAGCCTGCGATACACGCGCTCGCGCAGCGCCTTATCTTTTACTAGCTCGCTATACAGCTTGGCGATGCCGAAGTCGGACTTGGCCAACGCCATTTCAACATTGCGCACCAGGTCGATGAACAGCGGAAAGCGCGCCATCATCGCCCGCAGCAGCGGCAGATCGCGTTCTGCAAAGCGAGTGAGTGCGTAACCCACACCAAACCACGCCGGCAGTTGATGCCGGCTCTGCGTCCAGCCAAATACCCAGGGGATCGCGCGCAGGTCCGCAAGACTGGGCTTTCCGCTGCGCCGCGAAGGGCGCGAGCCGATGCGCACATTCTCGAGTTCGGCAACCGGCGTCGCTTCCTCGAAGTATTCGAGCAGCTCGGGATCATCGACCACGTGCTCGCGGTAAAACGCGAAGCTCTCTTCCGAGAGCGTGTTCATCGCTGTCTCCCACGCCGGCTCCATGCGCCCGCTGAGCCGTCCGTCGCCGATGCGGTCGTTCGGCCGCGCCAGTGCGTCGAGAGATGCTGCCAGCATCAATTCCAGATTGCGCTCCGCCAGCACCACATCGCCGTACTTGAAGCTGAGCACCTCGCCCTGTTCGGTGATGCGCATCTGTCCTTCGAAGCTGTCAAAGGGCTGCGCATAGATCGCGCGGTGCGTCGGTCCTCCGCCCCGGCCCACCGTTCCGCCGCGTCCATGGAACAGCCGCAGATGGACCTTGCACTCCGCCGCCACCTGATGCAATGCGCGATGGGCACGGTAGATCTCCCAGGTGCTGGTCAGCATACCGCCGTCTTTGTTCGAATCGGAGTAGCCAAGCATCAGCTCCTGCGTGTTGTTCCAGGAGGCCAGCAGCTTGCGATATTCCGTCGAGCCCCACAGGGCGCGGCAGATCTCCGGGGCACGTTGCAGATCCTCGATCGATTCGAAGAGCGGCACCGGCATCAGCCCAGGCAGCCCGTTCCCGCCCTCCACCTGTACGCCGGCAATACGGGCCAGACCGACGGCACGCAGCACATCCTCGACCGAGGCTGCGCCGCTGATCACGTACTGTCGGACGGCCTCGCGATGCGGTCCCTGCTGCAGTCGAGCCACGGTCCGCAGTGTGTCCAGCACATCTTCGCTCTCCGGGTGCAGTGCTTCGGCGGCCTTCCCGTCAGC
>DATBCB010000082.1:0-6858 GCA_036270675.1 Acidobacteriaceae bacterium
AGCCTCTGTCTTGAGCTCACTCCAGGCCATGGGCACGGAGACCGGAACCCCACTCCGGCTGCGCGGCGAATAGGGCGCCACGGCTGTCGCTCCACGCTCATTGCGCAGATAGTCGAGATAGATGCGCCCGGTACGTGCGGCCTTGGTCATCTTGGTTATGTAGAGAGAGGGGTTCTCCGCCTCCATGGCGAGCACGAACTGGTGTGCAAATTCTTTGACCGTGGGCCAATCATGTTCGCACTGAATCGGTGCAACGACGTGCAGACCCTTGCCACCGGTACTTTTCAGGAAAGATTCCAGGCCCAGCTTCTTGAATCGTGTCCGAACCTCCGCTGCTGTTGCGGCGAGGGTCTTCCAGTCGATGCTTGCGTCTGGATCAAGATCGAAGATGATTCGGTCGGGATGCTCGAAGTCGCTGGCAGGAGCGCCCCAGGGGTGCAGCTCGAGGACGTTGAGCTGGCCGAGCTCCGGAATGACGCCGGCATCGGAAAGCATGATGTATGGCTCCGGCTTCCCGCTTTTGCGATCGACGATCTCGACTGACGTGATTCCCTTGGGCAGGCCGGGCTTCACATGCTTCTGAAAGAAGCATTTTGCGGCTGTTCCGGAGGGGCAGCGCACGATGCTGAGCGGACGATCTGCGATGTGCGGCAGGATGTGGCTGCCGGCTTCGGCGTAGTAGGCGACGAGCTGCTGTTTGGTAAGGCCGCTCTCACGGTCGATCACCTTGTCGGGATGGGTCATGCGCGGTAGCGCGGGGGTGGTGTGCGCTTTGGCGGCAGATGCGGAATCGCTGCGACCTCTCGCCGCCTTCTGGGCGCTGCGCGCGTTCGGTATGCCGGTGGGCTTCTCGCGAACTACTTCGGCCGCGGGCTTATCTTCGCGCAGCCCTTTGAAAGAAGCCTGGCGAACGAGGTTGTCGGCCGTCCAGGTGCTGAAGGCAACCTCGGCGACAAGCTGCGGTTTCACCCAGTGCGCGCCGCGGCGTTCTGCGGTGTTCACGGCCACAAATGGGTTCTTGTCGGAGCGGATGGATTCCAGTCGTTCACGTAACTGTGCTTGAGACTTTTGCGTAAAACCGGTGCCGGTGCGGCCGGCATAGATGAGCTTGCCGTCTTGGTAATAGCCGAGCAGCAGAGCGCCGATTCCGTTGCCGCCCTTCGACGGCAGAGTGAAGCCGCCGATGACAAACTCCTGCCGCAGACCGCATTTGACTTTCACCCAACTGGCGCTGCGGCCGGAGAGATACACGCTGTCAGCGCGTTTTGAGACGATACCCTCTGCACCATGGCGGCACGCCTCATCGAAGATGGCAGCTTTCTCATCGCGAACATGCTCGCTCACGCGGACAGCCTCATCGTCTAACGCTTCGATGAGATCTGCGAGTAAGGTTTTGCGCTCCGTGAGCGGCAGATTGCGCAGCGAGTGTCCATCGAGATGCAGCAGATCGAAGACGTAATAATGCAGCGCGTGTTTGGCGCCCTCCTGAAAGGCAGTCTGCAGCGCTGCGAAGCTGCTGATGCCGCGCTCGTCGAGCACGATGACTTCGCCATCCAGCAGCGCGGCCTTTGCGGGGAGCGCCTCAAGCGAGGTTGCAAGCGTCCGCATGCGATGGGTCCAGTCCAGACCGCTGCGGGTCATGAGCTGCACCTTGCCGCCTTCAAAGCGCGCCTGCATGCGATAGCCGTCGAGCTTCAGCTCGTGCAGCCAGTCTTTGCCCTTGGGGGGCTGCTCCGATGCGGAGGAGAGCTGAGGTGAGATGAATTTGGGCAGCGGCTCCGCCTTTGCGCCCTTCGGGATCGTGACGCTGGACTTCTTTGCGGATTTATTCTTTGACGTCGCCGACTTCGCTCTCTCGTCAGCAGCCAGACCGGTGCGCGAGTCCCACACATGATCGGAGGCGCTGCCGATGGCATCGAGGTCGCGATGCGTGATCACGCTGTCAGGCGCTTCGTTGACGATGGCGGGGTCGTCGGCGGTGCGCTCGTATTCGTCGTGCTCCTTGATGAGCAGCCAGTTCGGTTTGGACTCCTGCGCGGCCTTGCCGCCCATGCGGATCAGCGTCCAGTGGCCTTTGAGCTTATGACCGTGCAGGATGAATTTGAGACGTCCGGTGCGGAAGCCCTCGTTGGCATCGCCAACGGGCTCCCAGGTTCCGGTGTCCCACAGCATGACGGTGCCGCCGCCATACTGTCCTTTGGGGATGGTGCCCTCGAAGCCGCCATATTCCATGGGGTGGTCTTCGACCTGAACGGCGAGGCGCTTGTCTCCGACGACGTAGCTTGGCCCCTTGGCGACTGCCCAGCTCTTGAGGACGCCATTCCAGCCGAGGCGGAAGTCGTAGTGCAGCCGCGTAGCTGCGTGCTTCTGGACGACGAAGGGCAGACCCTCCGCCGGCGTCTTTGCCTTTGCGGCGCCGCGCGTTTCTGAACCGCGGGGTTCTGCCGTGGTGGCGAAGTCGCGCATCTCGCGATAGCGGGCGAGTTGCGCATCCACCGCGGCGGCGGGACTCTCTGCCTTCTTCGTGCGCGCCGGCATCAGGCGGCCTTGCGGCGGCGCGTTCTCGCCTTCGCGTGTTCGGCGGAAGCTTGCTCAGCGTGGCCGGATTTCCGCTCTGCCAGGCTGCGCTTCAGCGCGTCCATCAGGTCAATGACCTTGCCCGGCTTTGCCTCTGGATGGCGTTTCTGCAGCGGCTTGTTCTCGAGCTTGGCTTCGACGAATTCGCGGAGCGCCTTTTCAAAATCGTCTTTGAATGCGGCTGGATCGAAGGCTTCGCTATAGGACTTGATCAGTTGCTCCGCCATGGCGAGCTGCTTCTTGTCGACTGTGGGTTTCTTGAAGTCCTTGTAGTAGTCGGCTGGATCGCGCAGCTCTTCTTCGTAACGAAGCAGATACATGTTCAGCCAGGGAGATTCCTCGTCAGTGGGAGGCGCAATGGCGACGAAGTGCTCGCGCCCGCTGAAGGTGATCTCGGCGAGTCCCACGCGCTCACTTTCGCGCAGCGCGCGGCTCATCGTGGCCATGGTCCGCGCCTGCAACTCATCCTTGGGGACAACGAAGTAGGGACGCTCAAAGAACGCTGGATCGATCTCATTGCGCGGAACGAAGTGCTCCAGAGTCACGGTCTTCTGCCCGGGCAGCCGGAGACGTTTGAGGTCCTCCGGCTCGATGACAAGGTATTTGCCCTTCTCGTATTCAAATCCTTTGGCAACGTCCTCCGCCTCCACCGCCTGGTCCTCGTCGGCGATCTTGCGATGATGAATCCGTTCGCTGGTCTTGCGGTCAACCTCGTGGAATGCCACCTGCCGCGCCGAGGTGCTCGCCGGCACAATGCTAACTCCAAAAGAGACGAGTGAGATCTGAATCTGCCCTTGCCATGTAGGTCGCGCCATGCACGCTGTGATTCACAGCGGGACGGATTGGCTGCCCTCCGCAGCCCATCTTGTTTGAGCGGCGCTGTGCGCCGGTATTGAAAGGAAGATACAGCAAGTTCTTCGCTCCACCTCCGGTTAGGCTCAGGATGACATAGTCGTGTGATGAGCCAACCGCGCGCTACTCGGGTATCCACTGCGAGGTTGTCGAAGCTGGTATGGTCCCAGCCGGAGAACGGAAAACGCCTTTTCTGGAGGGATTTAGCGGTAACGTACACGAGCCTGACGAAGCATGGGGGAAAAGTCACATAGCTGCGCTAGGATGCAGGTTGCATGGAAAAAGGGAAGAAGCCAGCAGGAATCAAGGACGTGGCGCGCGCCCTGGGAATCTCCATCGCTACCGTCGATCGCGCCTTTCACGATCGCCCAGGCGTGAACCCGAAGACCCGCGCGCGAGTGCTGGCGATGGCGCAAAAGCTGAACTACCGCCCGAATCTGGCCGCGCGCAACCTGAAACTGAATCGCCGTTTGAGTATCGCCGTCTATCTGCCGGAGCATATCCATTCCTTCTTCACCCCGCTGCTCGAAGGGGTGCGCTCGGCGGCGGATGGGGTCTTCGGGGTAGAGATCGATGTCGACTACCGTACTTATCCGCGGATGGGCGAGGGCGATTTGGCGTTGCTCGAATCGATCCCCGACGGCAGGTTCGATGGTGTCATCTTCACGCCCGGCGATCCGGCGAAGTCCGAGCCGGCGATCAACCGGCTCAGCCGCTCCGGCACGGCTATGGTGTGCGTTGCTAGTGACGCGCCGCACAGCGAGCGCATGACGGCCGTCTCCGTGGATGCATATGTAAGCGGCGCGCTGGCTGCAGAGCTGCTCGGCCGCACCATTCCACGCAGCAGCAGTGTCGCGATGATCACCGGTGAACTCCATGTGCTGGACCATGCGGAGAAGCTGCGCGGCTTCGCTGCCAATCTGGCATTGCTGGCACCACATCTTTCTCTGCTGCCGGTTGTGGAATCGCACGAGAGCGCGCAGGAGGCATTGCGCCAGACGCGCAGCCTGCTCAAACGCAATCCGGAGGTTGCCGGCATTTACGTGAGCACGGCGAACAGCCTGCCGGTATTGCGGGTTCTCGAGGAGCAGCAGCTACTCGGGAAGGTACAGGTGCTCTGCACGGATCTTTTTGCTGAGCTGATTCCGCTGCTGGAAAGCGGACGCATTCTGGCGACGCTCTATCAGCGGCCGTTCGCGCAGGGGAAGACCGCCTTCGAGATACTGCTGCGCTATCTTGTGGAGCAGGTGCGGCCGGAGCATGCAACGCGGCTTGCGCCGCATACTGTCTTCCGGAGCAATCTGCCGCTTTTCGCCGATCGTGTTCGCAGCAAAGCCCGTGCCGCGACCTCGGCTGCACGCGGCGCCTGAGCGACAGGGCGATTCAAGATGCGGTTGCGTCTTCGATCTGCTCCAAACTGCGTCCCTTTGTCTCCGGCACGAGGGCACGGACACAGATCCAGCCCACCAGGCATGTCACGCCATAGACCACGAACGCTCCCGACTGGCCAAAAGCACCGGTGAGTGCAGGAAAAGAAAACGTAAGCAGGAAGGAGGAAGCCCACAACGCGGAGACGGCCAGCGACACGCCACGCGCCCGGATGCGATTCGGAAAGATTTCCGTAATGAGGACCCATGTGACTGGCGCGAGCGTCATCGCGTAACAGCCGATTGCGCAGAGTGTCAGCAGCAGGATGGGCAGGCCACGCAGGTGCAGGTGATAGACAATCGCCAGCGCGATGTGGACCACGCCCACACTCGCGCAGCCGAGCAGCATGAGAAAGCGGCGTCCGATGCGATCGATAAAGAGCATCGCCAGCAGCGTGAAAACCAGATTGATGGCGCCGGTGATGACGATGTTGAACAGGATGTCGTTCACGCCATAGCCGGCACTGCGATACACCTCTTCTGCATAGTTGAAGAGAATATTGATGCCGCTCCACTGCTGCAGCACCGCGAGTCCGATGCCGATGAGCACAAGTCGCCGCATACCCGGTGTTGAAAGCTCGCGCCAGCCTGTGGCCTGAGCGCGATCGTCCTGCAGATGCTCTGTGATGCTGTGCACCATGCTGTCGGCGTACTCACGGCCGCCCATGCGTGCGAGGACGCGCTCTGCCTCAGCCGCTCGATGACGAGAGAGCAGCCAGCGCGGGCTCTCCGGACTGATGCCGGCCAGAAGAAACAACAGCACCGCCGGCAAAGCGACTGCAGTGAACATCCATCGCCATCCATACGTTGCATTCCATGCCATCGGTGAAAGTGCGCCATGGAAAAGCTGTGCGCCACGCGTGCCGATCTGCCAGTCGAAAATCTGCGCCCCGAGAATGCCGCAGACGATGGCGAGCTGGTTGAGACTCACCAGCCGCCCGCGCCACTGTGCCGGACTGATCTCGGCGATGTACATCGGAGAGATGTTGGAAGCGAGTCCGATGGCGAGTCCGCCGACGATGCGCCATGCGATGAATGCGGCAAATGAGAATGCCCAGCCGGTGAGCACGGAGGAGACAGCGAAGAGCGCCCCAGCCAGTAGCAGCGAACGCTTGCGGCCTAATCTGTCGCCGATGATGCCGGAGAGAAGCGACCCGGCGAGGCAGCCGACCAGTGCACAACTGTTGGCCCATCCGATGAGTGTGTCTGTCGTGAGATGGAAGTAGGCCTCATAGAAAGGTTTTGCGCCTCCGATGACGACCCAGTCATAGCCGAAGAGAAAGCCTCCGAGAGCGGCGACGGCGGCGATCCAGAGCAGATATCCAAGGCGAAGCTGCTGCGCATGGGGCTCGGCAGGCGATGCAGCGGACGGTGCCGAGTGCACTTACCTTGTCCTGACGGATGTGTGAGAGCCGGACCCGCCCTGCACAATCGTTGCGGGCACGGCGAGCTTAGCCTCCTGCAGCAGATCGGATGCCCCGGCGTGATTGCTGTCGAGCGTGAGCACTGCATGGAGCATTGGGATCGCGGCTTCCGCTCCGTCGAGACCATACGTGGCCTGTGCACGCAAGAATGACGCGAGCACACGATTGCGATGCCCCAAATCCTCGCGGAAGAGCAGCATCGTGGGCAGCGAGGTGGCAAAGTAGTCGATCTTCGGCACCTGCATCTCGAGCTCATCCGCATAGGCGGCGATACTGCGGAAGACCTGCTCCGCCTGGTCCCGTTGTTGCAGCTTTTCAAGCGCGGCGCCTCTCCAATACGTCATGTCGGAGACGGTGAGCACGTTCATCTGTTGGAAGTCGCCTGCTTGGCGAGAGGCGCGCTGCCACCAGCGCTCCGCCTCCGCAGAATTGCCGGCAGCAGCGTGGGAGACGCCAAGCGCGTATTCGATATCGCTTTTATTGGCGAGGAGATGTCGAGCTTCGCCAAGCGATTGCGGAGGGTTGAGCGCTGCCTCAAGATGCAAAATCGCTTCTGCAGGCTTGCCTGTTGCCTCAGC
>DATBCB010000083.1:0-3925 GCA_036270675.1 Acidobacteriaceae bacterium
GCGTATTCAAGCGCATACGGAAATGCACCTCCCCTCAGGCTAGGCAATCCGGAGGGTATGCACTAGAATCGGACACCACACATGGACAATCCAGCGGTCTCCGTCAACGAAACACCGGCCAAAACGTTTCCCTCTTCATCCGGCGAGATGTTCGATCAGTACTTCACGCAGGGTTCGAAGTGCGGCTTCAAGAAGAATGAGCTGCTCGACCCGCGGGCGCGCCGGCTGTTTGAGACGACGGCGCTGGCCTGCTCGGTGGATGCGTATCCGTTCCAGATCCCGCTGGAGGGCCGGCCAGGGCCGATGGTGACGGCGGATGGCCATCAGATGCTGATGCTGTCGTCCTATGACTACCTGGGACTGATCGGGCATCCGCGGGTGCAGCGCGCCGCGATGGAGGCGCTGGACCAGTACGGCACGGGCACAGGCGGCGTGCGCCTGTTGACCGGCACGCTGGACCTGCATGCCGAGATGGAGCGCGCAGTGGCCGAGTACAAGGGGACGGAGGCGGCGATCACGTATAGCTCCGGCTACCTGGCGAATGTAGCGGTGATTGCGTCGCTGTTTGGGCCGGCGGACCGCGTGATCATGGACACGCTGTCGCATCGCAGCCTGCTGGACGCGTGCAGGATGGCGGGCGTGCAGATGCAGCGCTTTCGTCATAACGATCCGGAGAGCCTGCGGCAGGAGATCCAGAACGGACCGGCGGCGAACCGCACGCTGATCATCAGCGATGGCGTGTTCTCGATGGATGGCGACATCTGCATTCTGCCGGAGCTGATTGCGATCAAGAAGGAGTTTGGCTGCTTCCTGCTGGTGGATGAGTCGCATGCCTCGGGCACGCTAGGGCGGCACGGGCGCGGCACGGATGAGCACTTCGGGGTGGACACGAACGACGTGGACATCTGGACCGGGTCGCTGGCGAAGGCGATTCCGTCGAACGGCGGCTTCGTTGCGGGGTCGCAGCAGCTGATCATCTTCCTGCAGCATGCTTCGGCGCCGTTTATTTTTTCCGGCGCGATGGCTGCTCCGTCGATTGCGGCGGTGAAAGAGGCGCTGGCGGTGCTGAAGGACGAGCCGGAGCGCGTGGCATGCGTGCAGCGGAATGCGCACTTTCTGCGTGCGGGCCTGCAGCGGCTGGGCTATAACACCGGTCTGTCAGAGACGGCGGTGATTCCGGTGATCTATAAGGATGAGCCTTCGGCGGCGCTGACAGCGCGGCGGCTGCGCGACTTCGGCATTCTGGCGACGCCGGTGCTCTTCCCGGCGGTGGCGCAGGGCGCGCCGCGGCTGCGGCTTTGCGTGACGGCGGGACATACGCGCGACCAACTGGAGTTTGCGCTGGACGTCTTCGGCAAGCTGGCCAACTAGGACTGGCCGTCCGGGCGATTGCGCCTGCGGCGCGTGTTGTGAGGTTCGCTCCCTTTGGTCGCTCGCGTCTGAGTTTGTGGGCGACTCGATGAAATGCGGTCCTTCGCTTTGTTCAGGATGAAAATCTTTTGTTTAGCGAGGACTCGTGTCTGCTGATCCCGCGACGGTGCTGGTGACCGGGGCGAGCGGCTTCCTGGGCGGGCGGCTGGTCCAGATACTGGCTGAGCGGGGCGCGCCGGTTCGTGTGCTGGCGCGCAGGTCGTCCGACTTGCGGCATTTGTCGCACCTACAGAGACAGATCGTTCCTGGCGATCTGGAGCTACAGATCGTGCGTGGTGACCTGAGCGATGCGGCTGCACTGGATGAGGCGATGCGCGGCGTACGGGTGGTTTACCACTGCGCGGCTTGCTCGACCGACTGGGCACCGCTGGCTACTTACCTCGCGGCCAATGTTGTCGGCACACAGAATTTGCTGGATGCGGCGGTACGCGCGGGCTCGGTGGAGCGCTTCCTGCATGTGAGCACTACGGATGTGTATGGGTATCCGCGTGTGCCGTGCGAGGAAGGCGCGCCGATGCGTGATGTGGGGCTGCCTTATAACCGGACGAAGATCCAGGGAGAAGAGGCGGTGTGGCGCGCGCATCGTGAGCACGGACTGGCGGTGACGGTCGTGCGGCCGGCTTCGATCTACGGGCCGCGCGGAACGGCATTTGTGACGGACATCGCGAAGCTGCTGCGCGAAGGCTGGATGGCGCTGGTGGACGGGGGACGCGCTCGTGGCGGATTTACGTATGTTGACAACGTAGCGATGGCGATGATGCAAGCGACGGAGAATGCTACGACGGTGGGGCGTGCGTACAACATCTGCGATGGCGCGAATACGACGTGGCGCGAGTACACGAACGCGCTGGCGGATGCGCTTGGGCATCGGCGGCCACGGCTGGTGCTTCCCTTCCGGGCGGCGATGGCGGTGGCGGGAACGATGGAGGCGATGGCGGTGGCGGGAACGATGGAGACACCGTTTGCATTGCTGAAGCTCGCAAGTCGACCAATGCTGACGCGACATGCGGTGTATCTGCTGACGCGGGACCAGGAGTATCCGGCGACGCGGGCGCGGGAGGACTTTGGGTTTTCGCCGCAGGTGTCGTTTGCCGAAGGGATTGCGCGGTCGGCGGCGTGGGTTCGGTCGCAGTTGACATAGAGGCGCCGTCCTAGTTCATGGGCTTGTTTCACGGACTTGGTTCACGGGGTTGAACAGCGGTTCTGCTGTTCTGAATCGAACATGACTGGCAATAAGACCCTAAAAAGTACCTGGCACCGCAACTTTCATCTTTGAAAGCCGGTCTGGACACGTAGGCCCACCGGTCAATGGCTACGCACAATGAACTTCTGTCGATTGATCGCGAAGAGTATCGCCGGCCTGCTTGCGCTGGGCATGTGCGCCGTAGTTCCTCATCAGGCGCGCGCGAAGACTCACGCTGCGGCCAAACCCGCTCCGCTGACCAAGCGGGAGCGGGCGGAGCATGCGCTGGATCGATTGACCTTCGGTCCGCGGCCAGGTGATGTGGACCGCGTGGAGAAGATGGGAGTGCAACGCTGGATCAATCAGCAGCTTCATCCGGAGACGATGGACGCTTCGGCGCTGGAGGCGAAGCTCAACACGCTGCCGGCGATGCAGCTGAGCACCGACCAACTGATCCGGAAATATCCGCCCCCTGCGATGATCCGGCAGGTGGATGCGGGACGTTTTGGCTTGCCTGGCGATCCTGTGGAGCGGGCGGTTTATGCGAATGCGCTTGCGAATTACTGGCAGCGGCGAGAGACGAAGGCGGAAGGGCAGACTGCGGGCCAGACGGATGCGTCCGGCGGGAAACTGGCGCCGCAGAAAGAAACAGTTGCTGATCCGAATTTCAATCGATCAACGAACGTTGCGACCCTGCTGCGTCTAGCCCCGGACGCGCGCTGGAATGCGGTGCTGGCGATGCAGCCGGGGACGGTGCGGCCTTTTGTGCAGCGGCTGACCCCGGCGGAGCGGCAGCAGCTTATTGCCGGCATGGCACCGCAGCAGAAAGAGGTGCTGCTGGCGCTGGTCGAGCCGAACCGCGTGGTCACGGAGGAATTGCAGGAAGAGAAATTATTGCGGGCGGTTTACAGCAATCGGCAGCTTGAAGAGGTGATGACGAACTTCTGGTCGAATCACTTCAATATCTACCTGCGTAAGAACGGCGAGATGCCGTGGTACCTGGCCACGTATGAGCGGGATGTCATTCGTCCGCATGCGATGGGCAAGTTTGAAGACCTGCTGGTTGCGGTGGCGCACAGTCCGGCGATGCTGGTGTATCTGGACAACCAGCAGAGCATCGGGCCGCATTCGGTTGCGGCGATGCGGGCGAACGCGAACCCGAAGCAGAGGAAATCGTCGCCGGGCCTGAATGAGAACTATGCGCGTGAGCTGATGGAGCTGCACACAGTGGGCGTGAACGGCGGCTATTCGCAGCAGGACGTGGTGGAGCTGGCGAAGGTGCTGACGGGCTGGGGCACGGAAACGAAGCAA
>DATBCB010000084.1:0-5952 GCA_036270675.1 Acidobacteriaceae bacterium
CGCTATCACGTGGAGCAGACGCTATTCTCTTTCACCGGCAATGTGATCTTTGCCGACTTGAAGGCCAGCCGCGAGCTTGCGCATCGCATGAACCAGGTTCGCGGAACGGAAAATGATCCGGAACGCGTCGTCAATCCAGGCGCGCTGTTCGCGACGGGGTTGATCGATGAGGCGAGCCATCTGCTGGTGCAGCACTACCGCAAGTCTGTTGCGCCGAATGCGATCCCGGAGGCGCTGCAGTGGTTCTCGTCGCGGCTGGGAGCAGAGCGTTTCGATCGATTGCTGCTGCGCTTCGTCGAGGAGTTTCCCGGTTCCCAGGTGTATCGCGGCGAAGAGACGGCGGAGGAATGGCTGAAGGGCTCTACGGACGGCGTGCCGCATCGCGAGGCTGCGTTCGAAGAGCTGATGATGCTGTGGTTGGCGAATGCCAACCCGGCATTTCGGAAATTCATCGAGCTCTTTGACGATGAGCCGCTGGAACAGCAGACACCCTACCCGAAAGTAACGGGTGGTCTGCGTGAATTCTTTGCCACGAAGCCGCCGATTGGGGATGAGGCTGCCAACCTGATCGATGTCCTGCGCGCGCCAGCGCTGGCCTCGCCGGACTCGCTGAGCGGTCAGCTTGCCTACATCCGGGAAAAATGGAGCCGCATTGTGGGCGATGCTGCGCTGCGCCGGCTGCTGCTCGCCATCGATGTGCTGAAAGAAGAAGATGTCGCGATCTGGATGCGCTTCCATCCTGCGGACGAGATGGCGGAGCGGCGCCGCCGGGGAAGGCGCGGCCATGCCGGCGACTTTGGCGGTCGTGTCGATCTGCCGGATTTTTCTGTGATTCAGCACGAGTACGAGCGCTTCAGTCCTGACCTGGATTGGATGCCGAGCACCGTCCTGATTGCGAAGAGCACCTATGTCTGGCTTGCGCAACTGAGCAAACGATACGGGCGATCGATCACGCGGCTCGATCAGATACCCGACGAGGAGCTTGCGACGCTCGCTGGACGTGGCATGAATTCGCTGTGGTTAATCGGATTGTGGGAACGGAGCCGCGCCTCACGCACCATCAAACATCTTTGCGGCAAAGAGGATGCCGTTGCGTCAGCCTACTCGCTCTATGACTACCGCATCGCCGACGATCTCGGCGGATACGATGCGTACATACGGCTGCGCGATCAGGCTTGGAGGTTTGGCATCCGGCTTGCCAGCGATATGGTGCCGAACCACATGGGCATCGACTCTCCCTGGGTCATCGAACACCCGGAGTGGTTTCTTTCGCGCTACGACTCGCCCTTTCCCTCCTACAGCTTCAATGGTCCGGATCTTTCGAGCGATGGCCGCGTCGAGATCAAGATCGAAGATCACTATTATGAGCAGTCCGATGCTGCCGTCGTCTTTCAGCGCCGCGATAAGTGGACCGGCGACACCCGCTACGTCTACCACGGCAACGACGGCACCAGTTTCCCCTGGAACGACACGGCGCAGCTCGACTATCTCAATCCCGCGGTGCGGGAGCAGGTGATCCAGACCATCCTGCATGTGGCGCGGCTGTTTCCGATCATTCGCTTCGACGCGGCGATGACGCTGGCGAAGCGTCACATCCAGCGGTTGTGGTATCCGGCGCCGGGTGCGGGTGGCGCGATTCCATCGCGCGCGGAGTACAGCATGCCCACCTCGGATTTCGATGCGCGCATGCCGGTCGAGTTCTGGCGCGAGGTCGTAGATCGGGTGGCTGCCGAAGTGCCCGGAACGCTGCTTTTGGCGGAGGCCTTCTGGATGATGGAGGGCTACTTTGTCCGCACCCTCGGCATGCACCGCGTGTACAACAGCGCGTTCATGAACCTGCTGCGCGATGAGGACAACCAGCATTACCGCGGGCTACTCAAGCAGACCATGGAGTTCGATCCGGGCATCATGAAGCGCTACGTGAATTTCATGAGCAATCCGGATGAGCGCACCGCGATCGACCAGTTCGGTACGGGTGACAAGTGCTTCGGCGTCACGACGTTGATGGCGACACTACCGGGATTGCCGATGTTCGGCCACGGCCAGGTCGAAGGCTTCACCGAGAAATATGGGATGGAATACCAGCGGCCGCGTTATGACGAGACGCCCAACCAGGGGCTCGTCGAACGGCACAATCGAGAGATCGCGCCACTGCTGCACAGCCGTTGGCTTTTTGCGGAGAGCGACAACTTCCTGCTCTACGACTTCTGGAAAGAGGACGGGACGGTTGATGAGAACGTCTATGCGTACTCCAACGCGCGTGGTGGCCAGCGGGCGCTGGTTATCTATCACAATCGCTATGGGGAGACACGGGGCACCATTCATCACTCCACCGGGTTCATCGACAAGGTGAACGGCGGATTGCGGCAGCGTTCTTTGCAGGACGGGCTGAATCTTCCCACCGACCACGATGTGATTCTCGCTTTTCGAGACGTCAGCAATGGGCTGGAATACCTGCGGCGCGCCTCAGACCTGAACCAGACAGGCTTCTCGCTGCAGTTGAACGCGTACAAGTACCACGTCTTTCTGCACTGGCGGGAGTTGCGGGCGTCACGGGAATATCCCTGGGACCGGCTGCACGATTCGCTCCATGGTGCGGGCGTTCCGAACCTCGATGAAGCGCTCGATCAACTGCGTTTGCGGCCACTGCATGAGGCGCTGCGCGCGGCGCTGGATGCTCCGCTGCTGGCTGGAATCATCGACGCAGCAGAGATGGAAGCGTCAGGGGCAATGGCGGTGCGGCAGCGCGAGCGGCGCATTCTTGAGGCGGTCGAGCCATTTATTGAACGCGGCAGACGATTCCACAAAATCGCGAAGCAATTAGAAGCCGAGCGCGCGGCGGCAGCGCAGGCGACTCCCAAAGCTGAGACGGTAACAAACGAGAACGCGTTGTTGGTATCCACGCTGGCGCTGCCCCGTTACGAGGCGCTCTTCCCGAAGCGGTGGCCGGAGACGGCGCGCAAGGTGCTGCCCAGCGATTCGCCGAATACCAGCGGTACGGCGGTATGGGCGCCGGTGCTGGCCTGGTCGCTGCTGCGCGGCCTGCCGCTCGATGGAGTCTCCATGTTCGACCAACTGCGGCTACGGCATGCGCTGGCGGAGATCTTCCATGGGTTGGGTATGGGCGGAGAGGATGGCTGGAGAGCGGCCGCGCGCGTGCGTTTCCTGCTGCATCGCGCAAACCCGCTCTCGCTTGAGCTGTCGCATCGCGAGTGGCAGGACGGCGATGTGCAGTGGCTCACCGGCACGCACACCTCTCAAGGTGTGCGCTACTTCAATCAGGAGAGTCACGAAGAGTTGCTGTGGTGGATTCAGGTGGCGGCGCTGGTTGGGGCAAGTCCTTCGGCACAGCGGACGGCAGCGCAGCGGAGCGCCGCGGCCGTGAGCCAGTCCACCCAAGCGGCGAAGGATGCGGGATATCGTCTGGACCGATTGCTTCGAGGCGATGCGCAACCCTTAGAAGCAGGAGGCGTGCCACATACGACCAGTCCGGCGGTGAAAACCGCGGCAACCAAGAGGGTGAATAAGGCGAAAGCGGCAGACTCGACGGACGGTGCGGGTGCTCCGGAGGCGGGGAAAAAATCTGCGAAGACAAAGGGGAAGAGCGCCAAGAAGAAATCCACTCCGGGCGATCGCAAGCGGTGAAGATCTGACTCCACCTGTCCGAGACCACGCGCTCTCTTACGGGTTGGCTTTGGCGAGCGCCGCGTTGTGCAGGTGACGAACGTGATGGGCGATGCGGCCGTCTTCGTCGGCGGGTAGGATTAGGACGCGGATGGGGCTGGTTGGCTGCGAGATGGTCGTCGAGTGTCGCTGATTTGCCTCCTTGTCGATGGCGATGTCGAGAAAGGCGAGCTGGCGGCAAACCTGCTCGCGGACGAGCGTGGAGTGCTCACCGATGCCGCCGGTGAAGACGAGCGCATCGAGGCCGTCGAGAACGGCGGCATAGCTGGCGACGGTCTTCGCGATCGAGCGGCAGAAGATGGCGAGGGCCTGACTTGCTGTGGTGGAGCCCTTATCTGCCGCTGCGGTTAGCTCGCGGAGGTCGGATATACCGTCCGACAGTCCTGCCAGGCCCGACTCGTGATTGAGGACGGATTCCAGGTTGTTCAGATCTAGTTTGCCGCTGCGAGCGAGGAAGAGGACGACGCCGGGGTCGAGGTCGCCGGTGCGGGTACCCATGGGGATGCCGCCGGTCGGGGTGAGGCCCATGGAGGTGTCGACGGAGCGGCCGTTGGACATGGCGCAAAGACTGGCGCCGTTGCCGAGGTGCGCGGCCACGAGACGCGGAGGGACGGCGGACGCGGGCGAAACTCCAAGGGAAGCGACGACGGATTCATAGGAGAGGCCGTGGAAGCCGTAACGCCGGACGCCCTGGTCGCGAAAGCGCGCGGGGATGGCGTAGGTGAAGGCTTCGGGCGGCATGGTGGTGTGGAATGCGGTGTCAAAGCAGGCGAACGCGGGCGTGCGCGGGTAGAGCTTCGATGCGGTGTCGATCAGCGCGAGGGCGGCCGGGATGTGAAGCGGGGCGAAGTGAATTGAGGCGCGGAGCGTTTCGAGGACTTGTGGGGTGATGCGGCAGTGCTCGACCAGGCGGGGGCCGCCGTGGACCACGCGGTAGCCGATGGCTTCGGGCCGAGCGCCGCTGAGCTGCTCGAGTTTCTGGGCGGCGTGGGTAAAGGCGGTGGACTGCGAATCGTGCGAGGCGTCTTCGTGGTGGACGGTTTTGCCGCTGCTGTCAGTGATGGTGAGCGAGCCGCCGGATTTTCCGATGGCGTCGGTGGCGCCACGGTAGAGGAGTTGCGGTTCGCTTGTGCTGTCGCTGTCGCCGGCGCGGTACAGGCCGAGCTTGAGTGAAGAGGAGCCGCTGTTGATGGTGAGAATGGTGGGCATGGCGGGTTAGAAGCGGACTGGCCGCTTCGAGGCAGAGGGGAGAACCTTGAAATTTCCATCGTCATTGTTGCATGAGGCAGTAGATTGGTTCTGACTCGCACTCGGCGAAGGAGAGTTTCTTGAGGAGAGAGCTGCTGCGATCGGGACTTTGCGTGGTGGGCTTTGCTGCAATTACCGCGCCGTTTTCGGTGGCTGTGCAGGTGCCGCACGTTCAGAACAGCTACTACCAGGGCATTCCGTACCAGGACAGTCGGTATCACGGTGGCGCGCAGCATATTCCCGGGCGAGTGATGTGTGCGTATTACGACCGGGGCGGCGAGGGCGTGACGTATCACGATTCCGATGCGAAGAACAACGGGAGCGGGGGCCTGAATCCCGCGGACGGGACGTATCTGAACGAGTTCCGCATGCACGAGGCCGTGGATACGTCCTACACGAAGTATCACGACCAGATCGATGACAACCCCTTTGAGAAGGTGCATCCGCCGGAGGGTCTGCTCTATGTGGGATGGACCGAGCCCGGGGAGTGGTTCAACATCACGGTGGATGTGGCGCGTGCGGGAGTGTATACGGGCGACCTGTTGTATACGTCGAACCGCGGTGGCACCATCTCGTTGGATGTGGACGGGAAAGATGTCACCGGGCCGGTGACCATCCCTTCGACGTTCAACAAGGCCGATCCGATTGCGTGGCGGCAGTGGCATCACTGGGATGTGGCGAAGGGAATTATGAATCTGCGGCTGCCGCAGGGGAAGAGTGTGCTGACGGTGCACATTTTGACGCAGGGGAACATGAACCTGGCGTACTTCGATTTCACGTCCACTCAATAATCGGACAACAAGTACCTACCCTTCGCTCCGTCGCGCGCATTATGCTGGCGAGCATGGGCGAGGCGAACGACGACGGAGCACTGTGGAACGCGGTGGATGCTTACCTGGCAGACCACTTGATTGCGAAAGATGATGTGCTGGAGGCAGCGCTGCGTGACAGCGAGGCGGCGGGGCTGCCGCCGATCCAGGTGACGGCACTGCAGGGCAAGATGCTGCAGATGTTTGCGCG
>DATBCB010000085.1:0-2297 GCA_036270675.1 Acidobacteriaceae bacterium
AAGGACATTCAGCAGCGGACCGCGCAGTTTACACGTGCGCTGAACAACATGAAGACGCTCGCTGAAGGCGGCACGCTTCCTCCGCCCGCGGCCCGCGGTCCCGGGCGATAGCCGCCCTATTGAGACAGCGACGGCTGACGCGAACGCCGTTTGCGGCTAACCGAAGTTCGTCACGGCTCGACTGATTTGAGCGATTTTTCGATGTTGCGACAGAGCAAGTATCTTTGCCTGCAATGACGGATTCTGAAAAGTCGATGTAGTGTAGACCAACCCTCTTGAAGAGAGTTCGGTCTCGTGACAACATCGGTCGAGAATGTTTTTGCGCTCGAACCGGCGAACCAAAGACGGCAAGAACCACAGCTACTGGTCGCTTGTCGAGACACTGCGCACACGCGACGGTCCGCGGCAGAGAACTCTATGCTATCTCGGCGAACTGAACAGTTCCGCGCAGTCTCGCTGGCTGAAGACGATCGAGGTCTTCAACGAGCAGGGCGAGTCGCAGCAACTGAAACTTTTCCCGTCGCAGGTAGAGCCGCCGCCGGACGATCCGCAAGTGGCGCGCGTGCAGCTGAACAAGGTACGCCTGGAGCGCACGCGGCAGTTCGGGAGTTGCTGGCTTGGTCTGGAACTGTGGAAGCGCCTCGGCCTGGACGGGTTCTTCCAAGACTGCATGGATGAGCACGAGGCCGATGTGCCATGGTCGCGCGTGACCGCCGTGCTGGCGATCAACCGGCTGTGCGCGCCGGGGAGCGAATTGGCGATCGAAGAGCGCTGGTATCCATCCACGGCGCTGGACGATCTGCTGGGTATCGAAGAGGGCAAGGTCAACGACACGCGATTGTACCGTTGCCTGGACCGGATTCTGCCGCACAAGACCAAGCTGGAGCAGCACCTCAAGCAACGATACGGCGAGTTGTTCGGGGCTGAGTTCGATGTGCTGCTGTATGACTTGACGAGCACCTACGTGGAAGGCGCAGCGGAGAAGAACCCCATGATGCGCCGCGGCTATTCGCGCGATCATCGTCCCGACTGCGAGCAGATGGTGATCGCGCTCATCGTCAACAGCGAGGGTTTCCCGTTCAGCTATGAGACGTTCGACGGCAACCGCGCCGACGTGTCGACCATGGAAACGATTCTGCGCATGGTGGAGCGCAAGTACGGCAAGGCGCGGCGGATCTGGGTGTTGGACCGCGGCATTGTGAGCGAAGAGAATCTTCAGGCGATCCGCCGGCGCGGCGGCCAGTACCTGGTGGGCACTCCGCGCAGCCAGATGAAGCAGTTTGAAACAGAGCTGCTGAAAGACGACTGGACCCAGGTGCGACCCGAAGTAGAAGTAAAGAAGGTGGCGATTCCGCTGGGCGAGGAGACCTATATCCTGTGCCGCACCAGCGGCCGCAAGGAGAAAGAGAAAGCCATCCGCAACCGGTTTTCCAGGCGCATGGAAGACGCCCTGAAGCGGCTGGCCCGAACCATCGAGACCGGCCGGCTGAAAGACCGAAACAAAATGGAGCGGCGCCTGGGGCGCATTCAAGCCAGCCATCCCCAGGTGAATGATCTCTACGATGTGGCTCTGCGTGACACGCCCGCAGGCTTGCGTCTCCACTGGGCGATCCAAGCGGATCGCCAGGCGTGGCGGGCACTGCGGGAAGGCGCTTACGTGCTGCGCACCAATCTCCAGGCTGGGACAGCTGAAGAACTCTGGTCTCGGTATATGCAGTTGACCGAGGCCGAGGCATCGTTCCGCGCGCTGAAGAGCGAGCTCTCCATTCGGCCTTTGTTTCACCAACTGGAGTCGCGCGTCAAGGCACATGTTATGGTGGCATTCCTCGGCTATGCTCTGTGGGTTACCCTGAAGCATCTGCTGAAACGCCGGCCCGCGATCGTCCCGCAGCCGTCGGCCAGCGGAGTCAACGATGCGCAGCCACTATCGGCGATGAAAGCGCTCGCTCTACTTTCTACCCTGCAGAGTGCCGACATTGTTCTGCCCACCACCGACGGGCGCGAGATCCGTCTGCGCCGCATCACCGAACCCACCGCCGAGCAGAAATCCCTTCTGCAGCAGCTTGGCATCAGCCTCCCCGAACGGTTCGAACTCAATCGCAAATGTAGTGTAGACTCGGCGACTGCCTAAACTGATTTTGAACGACTTAGCGGCTCTTCACCCTCTGTCGTGACGAACTTCGGCTAGACAGGGCCACCACGTTGTGTTTCAGCTCGCCGGTCGAATAGTCGCGGACGCCCGTCATCAGGCCGACTTGGTGATCGACGAGAACGAGCGCGGCATTTTCGGAAGTGAG
>DATBCB010000086.1:0-7715 GCA_036270675.1 Acidobacteriaceae bacterium
AAGTCCAGTAGCTGGCCATCGCGCACACGGCGATACGGCGATTCGATGAAGCCGTACTCGTTGATGCGCGCAAAGCACGACAGCGAGCTGATCAGGCCGATGTTCGGACCTTCCGGCGTCTCAATCGGGCAGATGCGGCCGTAGTGCGTCGGGTGCACGTCGCGCACTTCAAAGCCTGCGCGCTCACGCGAGAGACCGCCCGGCCCAAGCGCCGAGAGACGCCGCTTGTGCGTGATCTCGGAAAGCGGGTTGGTCTGGTCCATAAACTGCGAGAGCTGCGAGGAGCCGAAGAACTCGCGGATGGCCGCCATCACTGGTTTCGCGTTGATCAGGTCATGCGGCATCGCTGTCGACATCTCCTGATACACGCTCATCTTTTCCTTGATGGCACGCTCCATGCGGACCAGGCCGATGCGGAACTGGTTCTCCATCAGCTCGCCCACCGCGCGCACGCGGCGGTTGCCCAGGTGATCGATGTCGTCCACCAGACCGATGTTCTTGCGCAGCTTCAGCAGGTAGCTGATGGTGGCGTAGAAGTCGGCCGGGGTCAGCGTCCGATGATCGAGCGGGGTCGCGTCCTGCTTCTCGTAGAGCTTGATGTTGAACTTGAGCCGGCCCACGCGCGAGAAGTCGTACTTGCGCGGATCGAAGAACATGCCTTCGAAGAGCGCAGTCGCGGTGTCGAGCGTTGGCGGATCGCCGGGACGCAGCTTGCGGTAGATCTCGATCAGCGCCTCTTCCGGCTTGCGCACCGAGTCGCGGCGCAGCGTGTTGGTGATGATGTTGCCGACGTCGTCGCGCTCGGGGAAGAACACTTCCACCTTGGTGACGCCCGACTCCATGATCTTGTGCAGCTTGTCGGCGGTGAGCTCGTGGTTCGCCTCGAGCAGAACCTCGCCGGTCGTGGTGTCGACCACATCGGCAGCGGTCATCGCTCCGTCCAGCTCCGCGGCTTCGATCTCGACCCGCTTGATCTTGGCGTTGCGCAGCGCCTTCAGAATCGAAGGCGTGATCTTGCGGCCGGAGTGCGCGATCTCATCGGAGCCATGATGGACGGCATGCGCCGGCTTGGCACCCAGCAGGTGCGTCGCCTTGGTGGCATCCTCGTTCAAGGTCCAGTGCAGCTTGCCGCCTTCGAGCTGGATGGTGTCGACGGTGTAGAAGGTCTTGAGGATCTCCTCATCCGAGCGCAGCCCGAGAGCGCGCAGGAAGATGGTGCCGAGGAACTTGCGCTTGCGATCGATGCGGACGTAGAGCGTGTTCTTCTGGTCGTACTCGAACTCTACCCAGGAACCGCGATAGGGAATGATCTTGCCGAGGAAGTAGGTGCGCGCATTCGCCGTCTCAAAGAAGACGCCGGGCGAGCGGTGCAACTGCGAGACGATGACGCGCTCGGTGCCGTTGACGATGAAGGTGCCGTTCTGGCTCATCAGCGGAATGTCGCCGAAGAAGACTTCCTGCTCCTTGATGTCGCGCACCGTCTTCGCGCCAGTCTCCTGATCCTTGTCGTAGATGGTGAGGCGCACGGTGACCTTGAGCGGCGCAGAGTAGGTCATGCCGCGCTCTTCGCACTCCGCCTGGTCGTACTTGAGTTGCAGGCCCACCGGGTCGCCGCACTTGTTGCAGAAGTCCGGGGTGTTCTTGTTATAGGTGCCGCAGTGGTGGCAGAGCACATCGCCGGGATGGAAGGGATCGGTGATCACCATCGAGCCGCAGTTGACGCAGGCGGTGCGCAGGTGATGAAGTCCTTTCAGGTGGCCGCACTTGCACTCCCAGTTGCCGATGGAGAAATCCACAAAGTCGAGCTGCGATATGTTGCGGAAGTCGGTGATGGGGAAGACCGAGGTGAACACCGATTGCAAACCGTTGTCCTCACGCTCGGAGGGCAGCTTGTCCATCTGCAGGAAGCGCTCGTAGCTGCGGCGCTGCACTTCAATCAGATTCGGAATCTGGATGGAGGTTGGGATTTTGGAAAAGTCGAGGCGGCTGCGAAGGGCGCGGGTTTCACTGGACATGCTTCACTCCTCAGGGGCTCGTTAGGAGAGGCGCGACGATCCGCTGCCGAGCCTGGCAGCAGTTCGCTCGAATTGGGGCGGCGTGCGCGCTCTATTGGGCTTCCGGTCGCCTCTAAGGCCGGTCGCTTGAAAACGCACGATATGGGTACTGCCTGAGGCAACGTTCCCGGACGCGTGGACGTCAGATGGAACATGCCGGATTCCCTGAAGCAGGCGGGGAGCCGTCAGGGGGTGGTTCAAGCGTTAGGCGGGATCTCCCTTGGCTGGAAACAAACGGTGGAACCGGTCGTACATATGCTGACAACGCCAAAAGCTCGTGAAGACAGGATGTCTCACGAGCGCCACAACCCATTTGTTGCACTTGGCAGAAGCAGAATGTCCTTTACGTTGCGCCGACCCAATCCACCCGTGTGTAAGCAGCCCTGCTGAAACAGCTGTATCGCCTCTGCACTCCCGCCGCCAGGATGCAGGTACGCCGGTCGCCAAGACCGGAAAAGCCTCTAGCTCAACTCCAGCCCGCGCAAAAAAAACACCGAGCGAAAGCAAAGCGGAACGCACAAGTCAGATTGTAACGCGTTCCGCTTTGGCACGCAAGTTGCAAGCGGGCGATTTGGTTACTTGATCTCGATGCCGGCGACGCCATCGAACTTCTTCCTGATGGTCTCCGCCTCTTCCTTCGAGATGTTCTCCTTCAACGGCTTGGGAGCGCCATCGACCAGGTCCTTGGCTTCCTTCAGACCGAGCGAGGTGACCTCGCGTACCGCCTTGATGGTGTTGATCTTATTGGCACCGGCATCCTTCAGGACGACGGTGAACTCGGTCTTCTCTTCGACCGGAGCCGCTGCCGCCGCTCCGCCGCCACCGGCCACCATGACCGGAGCCGCGGCCGCAGCCGACACGCCAAGACGCTCTTCGAGCTTCTTTACCAGGGCTGCTGCGTCCAGCAGGCTCAGCCCGACAATCTGATCTTCCAACTGCTGCAAGTCTGCCATCTCTATCTCCACTCGCCAAACTGAATTGGCCTTTGAAATATGTTGCTCACGTGCCGCCCTCTGTCATGCCGAGAGCCGCCCTGCCGCCCCTGCCATCGCGGTTTCCGTTGTGCCCAGACGTAGCACCCCGCGACCTGCCGGTTCGAAACCCTTTGCCGGCCATCGGCCGGTAAAACTCAATTCCGTCCCGGCCATAGGCCGGTAAACTCTATACCCACTGGCCCACCGGGCCAGCCTTATCCTTCGGCCGGAGCCTCGGTCGATGCCGACTCGGCCTGCGAGGCCTCGCCGGTCTCGGGCTGGGCCGGATCCGTCTGCGGGGCGCCAGTCACATCAGGTGCCGCACCTTCCGCAATCGCCGAAGCCTCAGCGGTAGCTGCTGGCGCGGGCGCTTCTGCTGCCGGAGCGGCTTCTACTGCCGGAGCCGCCTTGGCCTCTTCCGCGGGAGCCGAGTTGGCCTCCGCTGCCGGAGCCGCTGCCACTGCCGGAGCAGCCTCTGCTGCCGGAGCGGCTTCTACTGCCGGAGCCGCCTTGGCCTCTTCCGCCGGAGCCGAGTTAGCCTCCGCTGCCGGAACAGCCTTGGTCTCTGCTGCCGGTGCTGCTGCGCCGGCAAACTTGTTCTGCTCGACCGCCTGGTTCACCACCACCGCGAGATCGCGTCCCGTGGCCGCAATGACCGTGGCCAGCCGCTGCGCCGGAGCGTTGATGAGGAAGAGCAGCTTCGAGAAGAGCTCGTCCCTGCCCGGCATGGTGGCCAGCTGCTTGATCTCTTCGATAGAGATGACCTTGCCGTCGACGATGCCCAGCTTGAAGGTGAACTCGGCGTTCTCGGTGACCCAGGTGGAGATGGCCTTGGTCAGCGCCACCGGATCGCCCGAGGTATAGGCCACGGACGAGACACCCTTCAATCCCTGGAGCGCCGCCTCGACCTGCGTGCCCTTCGCGGCACGGGCCGCCAGCTTGTTCTTGAGCACGCGGTACTTGCCGCCCGCCTCGCGCACCACCTTGCGCAGGTTGTAATCCTGCGCCACCGTCAGCTTGGCAAAGGTACCGACGATCGCGCTGGAAGAGCTCTCCAGCTCCGCCGCCAGCTTCGTCACCTGCTCTGCCTTCTTCGCTCTCGTCAATGCCATAACAAATAGCCTCTAGCTTCTAGCCTCTAGCTTCATCCGCACCAGAGCGGCCATTCGCCCTTCGCCATATGAGCTAGGGGCTAGGAGCTAGAAGCTGTTGTTTTACTTCGCGATCGCTGCGTCCGCGACCGCGTGATCGAGCGCAATCCCCGGCCCCATGGTCGAGCTCAGGGTCATGCCCTTCACGTACTTGCCCTTCGCCGCGGAGGGCTTGGCGCGCATCACGCTGGTGATCACAGTCAGCGCGTTGTCCACCAGCTTCTGCGGCGGAAACGACAGCTTGCCCACGGGAACGTGGACCAGCGCCGTCTTGTCCGTGCGGAACTCGATCTTGCCGGCCTTGATCTCCTTGATTGCAGCAGTTACGTCCGAGGTCACCGTGCCGGTCTTCGGATTCGGCATCAGGCCGCGGGGACCAAGCACCTTACCGAGACGGCCTACCGAGCGCATCATGTCCGGAGTCGCGATCAGGGCGTCGAAGTCGGTCCAGCTTTCCTTCTGGATCTTCTCGACCAGATCCTCGCCGCCAACAATGTCCGCGCCGGCTGCTTCGGCCTCGCGCAACCGCTCACCGGAGGTGATCACGGCAACCTTCTTGGTCTTGCCCAGGCCATGCGGCAGAACGACAGTACCGCGCACCATCTGATCCGCATGCTTGGGGTCGACCCCGAGACGCAAGGTCAGGTCGACCGTCTCGTCAAACTTCGCAAACTTTGCTTTTTGTAACAGCGGTACCGCGTCTTCCAAGGTGTAGGGCCGGGGCTCTACCAGGGCACGCGCCTTCGCTACATTCTTGCTGAGCTTCTTCGCCATCGATCCCTCGTCTCCCACCGTCGGATCCCAGCAGCGCCCCGGATCGAATCCGGATTACTGAGCCTGCTCTATAAAAAACAGGCCGTCTGACCGTGGTCTATGCGACACGCCTGAAAACATCTCAGGCGCAGTCTTTTATTATGCCCGGAATCTGACATTTTGTCATATTCCGATTGCCGTTTACACGGTGACCTTGATCCCCATCGACCGCGCCGTGCCCTTGATGCTCTTGACGGCCGCGTCCACCGATGCCGCATTCAAATCCGGCATCTTCTGGGTGGCGATCTCGCGCACTTGCTTTTCGGTCACCGTGCCGGCCTCGGTCTTGTTCGGCGTGCCCGAACCCTTGGCGGCGCCGGCGGCCTTCTTCAGCAGAATGGAGGCAGGAGGCGTCTTGGTAATGAAGGTGAAGGAGCGGTCCACGTAGACCGTGATGACGACCGGGATGATCAGCCCAGCCATCTCCTTGTTCTGCGTGCGGGCGTTGAACTGCTTGCAGAACTCCATGATGTTGACCTGCGCCTGACCGAGCGCCGGGCCCACCGGCGGGGCGGGCGTCGCCTTACCGGCTTCGATCTGCAGCTTGACCTGTGTCTGTACTTTTTTAATCGGCGGCATTGCTCGTTACTACCTTTCTAAAGCAGCTTCTAGCTGCTAGCTCCCAGCTCCTAGCCAGGGCAGTTCCCTCAACTCATCTGCGCCCACAATCACCGAGCACTCTGTTGCTTCAATAGCTGGCAGCTAGTGGCTGGAAGCTAGTGGCTTTACTATTCGACTGATTTCTCAACCTTGCCGAACTCCAGCTCTACCGGAGTCGAGCGGCCGAAGATCGTCACCATCACCTTCAGCGTCTCGCGATCTTCATTGACCTCATCGACCACGCCGTTGAAGTTGGCGAATGGACCCTCGGTGATGCGCACCGACTCGTTCTTTTCGAACTTGATCTTCATCCGCGGCTTGTCCTTCGAGACATCGCTGCGGAAGAGGATCGAGCTGACCTCCTGCTCGGTGAGCGAGACCGGCTTGTCACCCGTGCCCAGAAATCCCGTCACCCGCGGCGTGTTCTTAATGACGTGCCAGAGGTCATTATCGAGATCCATCTCGACCAGCACATAGCCGGGCAGGAAGACCCGCTCCACGGTGCGCTTTTTGCCGTTGACGAGCTCGGTGACCGGCTCGGTCGGAATCATCACGCGGCCAATCTTGTTCTCGAGGCCAAAGGCCTGCACGCGGCCCTCGAGCGACTCCTTTACCTTGCGCTCAAAGCCCGAGTAGGCGTGGATGATGTACCACTTGAAGCGCTCGTTCGCCGGCGCAGGCAGATGCTCCTGCGCTTCGCCCGTCTCGCCTGCGCCCTCCGGCTTTTCCGGCTGCAGATCCGGGTTATTGTCCTTGTTCGTCTCGTCCGTCATCGTCTGCCTCAACTTCTATACCCCGCCACTGCCCAGCAGATGCAATAGCCACTGGACGACACGTCCGAGCACCTGGTCCACCACGTAAAAATATGCCGCGAAGGCGAAAACGGTGGCGATCACAACCACCGTCGTGTTCTGCACCTCTTTGAAGGTAGGCGTCCAGACCTTGCGCATCTCATTCCGGACATCCTTCAGGAAACCCATCCAGCGATCCCAGGTGCCGACCAGCTGACTGGGTTGCTGGGGCCCTTTCGGCTCCGACCGCTCGTTGGGTATTGCTATTGCCTTCGCCATCACGATCCTTCTTTGCCTGACTCCGCTGCTGCAATACTTCGTCTCTAACTGCTGCCGCTTGACGGTTGCCACCTGTCCTCAAAACGTCTCAGAAGATGGCAGGGGCGCTCGGATTCGAACCGAGAAGTTCGGTTTTGGAGACCGACAGTTTAACCGTTGAGCTTACGCCCCTGTGGTGCGTCCAACGTGACCGTTTGGTCAAATCGGACGGGATGTTGCGCCCGCGAGGGCGCCTTTGCCTGGACGGCCAGTCCTACTTGGTTTCCTTGTGCGCCGTGTGCTTGCGGCAGCGGTTGCAGAACTTCTTGAACTCGAGACGGCCAGTGGTCGTCTTTTTGTTCTTCGTCGTCGAGTAGTTCCGCTCCTTACACTCGGGGCACTGCAATGTCACGATCTCACGCATTTCCTTATTTTACCTCACTGGTTCGAGCCAGCTTCGCCCCCAAATTCAGGCTTGCTGGCTCTTCCCGTATTCCATTTCCTTACTTCGTCGGCCTCGCGGCCGAGCCTTACTTCCTCGGCCTTACGGCCGAGCACTATTTCAAGATCTCGGTAATGGTCCCTGCGCCAACCGTCCTGCCGCCTTCGCGGATGGCGAACCTGAGACCCTTCTCCATGGCCACCGGCGTGTGCAGCTCGATCTCGAGCGCGATGTTGTCGCCCGGCATCACCATCTCCGTGCCGGCCGGCAGCTTCGCCGTGCCCGTCACGTCGGTGGTCCGGAAGTAGAACTGCGGACGATAGCCGTTGAAGAACGGTGTATGACGGCCGCCCTCTTCCTTCGACAGCACGTAGATCTCGCCCTTGAACTGGGTGTGCGGCGTGATCGATCCCGGCTTCGCCAGCACCATCCCGCGCTCCACATCTTCTTTCGCGATGCCGCGCAAGAGCAGCCCCGCATTGTCGCCCGCGCGGCCCTCGTCCAGCTGCTTCTTGAACATCTCGACGCCCGTCACCACCGTCTTGCGCGTCTCCCGGAAGCCTACAATCTCGGACTCTTCGCCCACCTTCACCAGACCACGCTCAATACGGCCGGTGACTACCGTGCCGCGG
>DATBCB010000087.1:0-2385 GCA_036270675.1 Acidobacteriaceae bacterium
CCGCCATTCGGAGAAGCGCAGCGCGCCGCATGGCTGCTGGAGCAGTTCGGGTCGATTGGGCTCACCGGCACGATGATTGACGAAGAAGGCAATGTCCTCGGGCTCCTGCCCACGGCAGCTGCAACGGAGACACAGCCCATCAACGGCGAGCATGCCGTTGTGCTCTCCGCCCACATCGACACCGTCTTCCCAGCGGGCACCGAAGTCGCGCCGCAGATCAGCGGCACGCGACTGATCGCCCCTGGAGCATGCGACAATGCCGCCGGCGTCACCGGGCTGCTCGCCATTGCCGCTGCATTCATCGACGCATCCATCACTCTGCAGTGCCCAGTGCTCTTCGTCGGCAACGTGGGCGAAGAAGGTGAAGGCGACCTGCGCGGGATGCGTTATCTCTATCAACGTTCGCCGTGGCGCGACCGCATCGCTGCCCACATCGTGCTGGACGGCGCGGGCCACGAGGTCGCCGTGACCGAGGCGCTCGGCAGCCGACGCTTTCTCGCTACCATCACCGGCCCCGGCGGGCATTCCTGGACCGACGCCGGCTCGCCCAATCCGATTGCGATCCTCAGCCACGCCATCTCCGTCCTCAGCGCAACAGATCGCCCGGCGGAGACCCGCACCACGCTGAACGTCGGCACCATTGAGGGCGGCAGCTCCGTAAACGCCATCCCGGAACGCGCCAGCGCGCGTTTCGATCTCCGCTCCACATCCTCGGAGGATCTGGTCTGCCTGGAAGTTGAATTGCATCGCGCCGTTGAAGACGCGGTGCTGGCTGCCAATGTGTCCGCCACAGAGCTGCGCAAGCGGCGCCCCAACGCGCAAGCCGCCTTCACCATCGAGCGCATCGGCGATCGGCCGGCTGGACGCCTGGAAAACGCGCGGGACGGGCAGAGACTGTATGACGACCTGCTCGCTGTCGATCGTCATCTCGGCATCCGCACCGAGCCGCGCATCGCCTCCACGGATGCGAATATCCCGCTCTCGCTCGGCATCGCTGCGGTCAGCATTGGCGCCGGCGGCGATGGCGGCGGCATCCACACCAGCAATGAGTGGTATGACGCGACACATCGCGAGCAGGCGCTGAAGCGTATCCTGCTGCTCCTGATGCTGACCGCCGAGCGGCAATAATCGCAGGCAGGTCCGCCGCATTCGACGGACCTTTCCTGCAGGGCATCAGTGAACGAACTCTGGCAGCGGCAATGCGCGAATCCCAAGCTGGTTCGCGTCATAGCGCTCTGCACCGCCGCTCGGTCTGTTTACGATCGTGGCACCGCCGTGGCCATTGTCTTCCACTAGATCCGTGGATCCACCACCATCCAGGTTGATCGCCGTATAGGCACCAAACCCAAGCATGATGTCGGCAGTCTCGGTCGAGGTTGTGCCCACGCTGTAGCCGGGCTGGCGGCCATCGATGACGACGACGTAGAGAAAGCGGCCATCCTGCGAGAGCCCGACCGAGGTGCGCGGATTGGGATCCGCGCCATCACCGAAAGGCGTGTCACCGCCCACGTTCACCCCATCCTGCACGATGATTCCCGATCCCGTAACTGCATTGAATACATTCGAGATGTCGGTTGTGTCCGTGGTCTCGGCAATGGAGGCGTGATTCTTCTGATCGATCAGCAGCGATGCATTCTGCCCCGGCGTGCCATCGGGGGCGGTTACCGTGTTGCCATCCGAAACGGCCAGGCCGAGCACAGTCTTTGGCTCGTTCGCCGCATTGCAGCAGGGAGCGAAGAAGTTGGCGTTGATCGCCGCCTGCAATCCATACTTCAGCAGGAACGCACTGGTAGTGGATGCCACAGTATTCAGGCTGCCCTGGTGTGGCGCGGTATAGAACTTGATGCCGGGCGCGCGTAGATCCACACGCAGCGCATAAGCGACGCTCGCGTCCGAGCCGTCAATGGATCCGCGCGCCTGGTCGATACCGATATACAGGGGACGCCACGGGGTGGTCTTGACGGTGGCGGCGTTGGCGGGTGCCGAAACGCACGCAGTGACGAGCAGGAAGAGCAAGAAAAGCCGCTTCATGGGGGATGTCCTCCGGGGGAATGTGTGCTGCCCACCGATCATGCTCTTCACATCGCCGGCGTTGGTTGCACCGCGATGAAACTGCGATGACTTCACTGCTAAACTCGCACCCATGCCCCGCTGGATCGCTGCCGCCATGCTTGCCGTCACCCTGCCACTTGCCGCACAGTCGGCTTCCCCGGATGCCATCTACTATCACGGCCACATCCTGACCGGCGTGGGGCTGGGCGAGGGCAAGTTCGACTTCGTCAGCGCCATTGCCATGCGCGATGGAATCGTCACCGCTACCGGCACAGATGAGACTCTGCTCAAAACCAAAGGGCCGAAGACGCAGCTGGTCGATCTTGGCGGCGC
>DATBCB010000088.1:0-4390 GCA_036270675.1 Acidobacteriaceae bacterium
GACCAGATCGAGCGCCCTGACGTCGACTCCATCGAAGGCCTCAGCCCCGCCATCTCGATCGAGCAGAAGACCACCAGCCGCAGCCCTCGTTCCACCGTCGGCACCATCACGGAGATCTACGACTATCTCCGCCTGCTCTACGCCTCCGTCGGCACGCCGCACTGTCCAAACTGCGGCCGGCCCATCTCCCGCCAGTCCGCCGAGCAGATCGTCGAGCGTGTTCTCGCTCTCCCTGCAGGGGAACGGCTTACCGTCTTCGCGCCGGTCGTCCGCGGCCGCAAGGGCGAGTTTAAAGATCTCCTCGATACCCTTGATCAGCAAGGTTTTAAGGCCCGCGTGGATGGCGAGATACGCGACCTCGCCGATCCCCTCTCACTCGAGAAGCGCAAGAACCACACCATTGAGGCCATCGTCGATCGCGTCGTGCTCAAGCCCGGCGTCGAGAAGCGCCTGGAGGCGGCCGTTGCCAAGGCGCTCCAGTTGGCCAATGGTCTGGTCCTCATCGGAAACGCCGCGGGAGAGCAGCTTTACTCCTCCTCCATGGCGTGTCCCGACTGCGGACTCGATGTTCCTAAGTTGGAGCCTCGCAGCTTTTCCTTCAATAGCACCTACGGAGCATGCCCGGAATGTCATGGGCTCGGCAGCATTTACGACTTCGACGCCACCAAGGTGGTTATCGACTGGTCGAAGCCATTGCTTGAGGGCGCGCTCGGTCCCGGCTCCGGCTCGCAATACCTCGCCCGCCTGGTAAAGCTGGCGGCACAGAAGTACAAAATCCCCATCCAGAAGCCCTTCGAGGAGTTAACGGAAAAACAACAGGAGCTGTTACTGTACGGCCCCGGAGCCGAGGCGCCGCGCACCGGCTTCCATGGTGTCTTCTCGTGGTTGCGCGATTCGCTCGAAGAGTCGAAGTCCGACAGTTACCGCGAATGGCTGCTGGGCTACATGTCCGCCACCATCTGTCCTGCCTGCCACGGCAAGCGGCTGCGTCCTGGTTCGCTGGCCGTGAAGGTCAATGATCTCTCCATCGCCGACTTCACCGGCCTGCCGCTCGGCCGTGCGCTCAACGCTGCGCGCACACTCAGCTTCTCGCAGCGCGACGCGCTCATCGCCGATCGCCTGCGCCGCGAGATCATCGAGCGACTCGAATTCCTCAACGCCGTTGGGCTCTCCTATCTTTCGCTGGACCGCAACGCGGCTTCGCTCTCTGGCGGCGAAGGCCAGCGCATCCGTCTCGCCACCCAGATCGGCTCGCGGCTGCGCGGCGTGCTTTATGTGCTCGACGAACCCTCGATCGGCCTCCACCAGCGCGACAACCAACGGCTCATCGCGGCGCTCGAATCCCTCCGCGATCTCGGCAACACCGTGCTGGTCGTCGAGCATGACGAGGACACCATCCGGAGTGCGGACTACGTCCTCGACCTCGGTCCGGGCGCCGGCAAGCTGGGCGGGCATGTTGTGGCCGAAGGCACTCCGGCAAACATCATGGAGGCGCCTGGCTCGCTGACCGGCCGCTACCTTTCCGGCGCCACCGGCATACTGCACCGCCTTGCGCCGCGCCCCGTGAATGGTGCCTGGATCACGGTGGAGGGCGCGCGTAGCCACAATCTGCGCAACATCACGGTGCGTTTCCCGCTGAACGTCATGACTGTGGTGACCGGCGTCTCCGGCTCCGGCAAGAGCACGCTGGTGAACGATATCCTCTACCGCTCGCTGGCCCGGATGCTCTATGACTCGCACGACCCCCCCGGCGAGCACAAAGCCATCAAGGGCGTGGAGCAAATCGACAAGGTCATCCGCATCGACCAGTCGCCCATCGGGCGCACGCCACGCTCGAATCCCGCAACCTACACCGGTGTGCTCTCTGCCATCCGCGACATCTTCGCCATGCTGCCGGAGGCGCGCGAACGCGGCTACAAGCCCGGCCGATTCTCCTTCAACGTTGCCGGAGGCCGCTGTGAGGCCTGCCAAGGCGATGGCCAGAAGCGCATCGAGATGAACTTCCTGCCCGACGTCTATGTGCTGTGCGACGTCTGCAACGGCCGCCGCTTCAACCAGGAGACCCTCGCCGTCAAGTTCAACGGCTACTCCATCGCCGACATCCTCGATCTCGCCATCGAAGACGCGCTGCCGGTGCTGAAAGACATTCCGCAGGTCCGGCAGAAGCTGCAGACGCTGGTCGATGTCGGTCTGGGCTACGTGCATCTCGGCCAGGCCGCCACCACGCTCTCCGGCGGCGAGGCGCAACGCATGAAGCTGGCCCGCGAGCTCTCCAAGCGCCAGACCGGCAAGACCCTCTACGTGCTGGACGAACCCACCACCGGACTGCATTTTGACGATGTGCGCAAGCTGCTCGAAGTGCTACACCGGCTTACCGACCTGGGCAACACCGTAATCATCATCGAGCACAATCTCGATGTCATCCGGAACGCCGATTGGATCCTCGACCTAGGTCCGGAAGGTGGCGAGGAGGGAGGCGCCATCGTGGCGGAAGGCACGCCCGCCCAGGTGGCACAGGTCTCCGGCTCGCATACGGCGACCTTCCTGCGCCGCTATTTCCCTGCTGGCGAGTCCAGCAACGGCAGCGTCGCGTCCCTTGCCGCCTCGAACGGACAAGCGAAGAAGAACACACGGCGTCCTTCTGCTACAGTCCTCCAGTAGAGCGCATGCCGATCGATCCCAGCTTTTTGCCGCCTGCCTCCTCGCCGGAAGAGTTTGCCGCCCGGCGCGAACGGCTGCCTGTCTCCCATCTGGACGCCACACCGCTCTCCGCCGCCACACCTCACATCGGGCACACCTTGCTCTTCGGTCTGATCGTGGCGCTTGCCGGCTTCTTGATCGGCATCATCTTCGAGCTTGTGCTCATGCATTTTGGACAGCATCTGCGCGAGCCGGTAGAGCAGATGCAGACCGACCCGCTTCTGGTGATCCCGGTAGAAGCCGTGATTTATGCTGTGGCCGTGGCGGCCAGCTTCCTCGTCTTCCCGCTCTTCTGGGGCCGCTCGTTCCTGCAGGGTGTGCACTGGCGCGCCTTCATCGTGCGCCGTCGCTGGTGGGTGCTGGTCGGCATCGGAGTCGCCACCAGTGTGGTGGTGCAGATATTGTCGAATTTCCTGCCCATCCCCAAAGAGCTGCCGATCGATAAATTCTTTACCCATCGCCTGGGCGTCTGGCTTATCGCCATCTTTGGCGTCACCGTCGCACCTGCTTTCGAAGAACTGGCCTTTCGCGGCTTCCTGCTGCCGTCGCTCGCCAGCGCATGGGACTGGCTGATCGAGCGCGCGCGCAGACCGCGTGAGCTGCTGGGCGTGCCGGCAGCCGATCAGGCCAGCGAATGGCAGCAGGAGGCGGCCGTCTATGCGTCACTGCCGCCGGCCGGCGCCAGCGTCTTCCATCACCTGGGTCCTGGCTTCGATCCCGAAGCAGCGCGGAGTCTCGGACATCACCCGGAGCATGGTTCCGGCCCTCCCGATCCTCACTGGAGCAAGGCGGCGATCGTCTTCGCCACCGTCATCACCAGCATCGGATTCGCCATGCTGCACGGCGCGCAACTGGCCCACTCTTTCGCGCCGCTCGCCGTGCTTTTTGCCGTCAGCGTAGTGCTGTGTGCTACACGGCTGTACTTCCATTCGCTCGCAGCCAGCACCGTGGTGCACTCCATGTACAACGCAACCATCTTCATCATGCTCTTCATCGGCACGGACGGATTCCGGCATTTGGATAAGCTGGGGAAGTGACCCGAGCGTCTGTCACAGTGCACACAATGCAGAACTGAATTCCAGATTTAGAGGGACCGATGACGCGATCCTCCAGCCTCCGCCAGCAGCTCCTGACGCTGCTCGCCCGCCAGTCTTTCAAGCTCGGTGACTTCCAGCTCTCCTCCGGCGGGCGCAGCGACTACTACATCGACTGCCGCACCACCACGCTGCATGCCGAAGGCGGCCGACTCACCGGCCTTGCCATCCTGGATCTGCTACGTGAGCACCATCTCAACCCGCACGCCGTCGGGGGCCTGACCCTGGGCGCCGATCCCGTCGTCTCCGCCGTCGCCATAGCCAGCGCGCAACGCCACGCCCATGCCGGCAAAGGCCAGCTCATCCATGGCTTCCTCGTGCGCAAAGCCGAGAAAGCGCACGGCACAGGGAGAAAGATCGAAGGCTTCTGCGAAGAGAACGCGCCGGTGCTCATCGTGGATGACGTCTGCACCACCGGCGCCTCGACCATCACGGCCATCGAAGCCGCCCAGACTGCACGGATGCGCGTCGTTGCGGTCGTCTGCCTGGTGGAGCGCACGGAAGCAAAAGGACGGCCGGCAGTGGAAGCAGCCTCCAATGGCGTACCCTTTTTGAGCCTCTTCACCGGCGACGATGTCCGCGCCGAGCACGTAAAG
>DATBCB010000089.1:0-3231 GCA_036270675.1 Acidobacteriaceae bacterium
ACGCGCCGCCGTCACGGCACCATTGCGGTGACGAATGTCGAGAACTCGACCATGGCACGCGAGGCGGAGATCAGCCTGCCCACCTGGGCGGGCAGGGAACTGGCCGTCCCGGCGACCAAGAGCTTCACCGCTCAGCTTTTAGTGCTGAACCTGATTGCGCTGGGCTCTGGTGTGGCTCTGCAGACGCTCTCTGGCGAAACCCTGGCTCTGCATTTCAAGGATCTCGCAGCATTGCCGGCGCTCATCGCCAGCCAGCTTGACGGATGGGAGCGCCAGATGGAGCAGATCGCCAGGGCGCTCCGCGATGTAGAGACCTACCTCTACCTCGGACGCAGCATCCACTACGCCATCGCGCGTGAGGGTGCGCTCAAGCTCAAGGAGTCAGCCTATCTGCAGGCAGAGGGCTACCCCTCGGGCGAGCTGAAGCACGGTCCCAACGCGCTGGTCGGATCCACCGCCGCCATCGTCGCCATCGCCACCGTCGATCGCAGCGAGCCCGGCTCCATCATTCGCTACGAGAAGAGTGTGCAACTGCTGCATGACCTGAAGAAGCAAGGTGCCACCGTCGTCGCGCTCGGCAACGCCGGTGACGATGCGGTCGCCAGCTCCGCCACCCATTTCGTGCCCGTCGCGCCGACGCGTGAGCACCTGCTGCCCATCGCCGAGGTGATCCCGCTACAGCTCTTCGCCTACTTCTGCGCCATCCAACGCGGCATCGACGTGGACAGCCCGCGCAACCTGACGAAGGCAGTGCTGGCGGAGTAGTTTACTGGAGCCCTCCAGCGGCAGATGTCGCCGTCACCAATTTGCGTAACGAGTCAAGGAAGGTGAAACGCACCAGCGCCGCAGGCTTTGCAGCATCGTCGATAGCCGCTATCCGGCCCGCTCCGGTAATTGTTCCATGAAGCGCGGAATTATGAAGCGGCGGATTATTTGGATTGAGTTGGTTTAACGCCTGCAGGCCAAGGTGTCCCAATTCGCCAAGCTGCGTCGCGCGGATCGCGGCATCGCTCATCCGTGGATTCGCCTGCATCTGGGTCGCAAGCAAGGGTGCGATCTCCTGCCACTCCATGAAGCGACGCGTCAGCCGCGCCTCTGCTGCTGTACTGTCAGCCGTCTTGTTCAGCACCGCATCCACATCCTGCGCAATCTCGAATCGCGATGGCGGATCGGGCACCACGGTGTCCACCAACCGGTCGAGCGGCGTGTGCCCGTCGGTGTGCTGGGTATCCGCGCGGTCGCTGAAGCTCACCGGCTCGAGCACGCCGGCAAGCGTGGTCAGCGCCGTCGGCATCAGCTCTCCGCTGATGCTGCGCCGCATCATCGCCGGCCCGGTGATGTGCTTCAATCCCGCCTGCTCCAACTCGATGGAGATGCCCGGCAGCCGCCGGTACATCGATGCAACGTCGCGTTCCGACTGCGGCGACCAGAAGCGCTCTGCCATCACCGCGGTGCGCGGCCAGATGCGCGAGTCGATGGTGCGCTCGTTCAACTGCTCCGCCCACATGCACACTTCGCCGCCCAGGATCAGCTTCTGCTGCTCCGGCGTCAGCGTGGTGTCTGAAGGGATCGGATCAGCCAGATAATGCGTCTCGTTGCTCTTTATGCCGTCCAGGTAATACGGCGCAGAAAGGATGCCGGTATAGCCCTGGCGCGCGCCGGCGGCGAGGGAATCCACGCCGCGCCACGACTGCACCATTACGTTCTTGGGCAGCCCCGGCACCAGCACCTCGTCCCAGCCGATCGGCTTCTTCCCATGCTTCTCCACGATGCGCACGACGCGTTGGCTGAAATAAGTCTGCAACTGTGACGGTTTCTCAAATCCCTTACGCTTCATGAAGCGCGCGATGCGCGGGTTGGAGGTCCATACCTCGCCATTTACCTCATCGCCGCCGATGTGGAAGTACGCATCCGGAAAGATCTTTACCATCTCACCGATGAAGCGGTTCAGGAAGACATACGTGGCTTCGCGCGTCGGATCCAGCGCCTCGTCATGCACGCCCGCGACATCCGGCAAGTGGAACGGTCCCGTGGAGCTGCCGAGCTGCTGATAGGCCACCATCCAGCTCACGGTGTGGCCGGGAATGTCGAACTCCGGCACCACGCGGATGCCGCGCGCCCGCGCATACTCGACTACCTCGCGCATCTGTTCCTGCGTGTAGAATTGGCCGTTCGAGCCAAGGGAGGTCAGCTTCGGATAAATCTTGCTCTCTGCGCGAAAGCCCTGGTCGTCGCTCAAATGCCAGTGGAAGACATTCAGCTTCACCATCGCCATGCCATCCAGCGTGCGCTCGATCTGCTGCACCGGCTCGAAGTGGCGGCTTACATCGATCATCAGTCCACGCCAGCGGAAGCGCGGCGTGTCCTCAATGCTCACCGCGGGAATCGTCGCCGCGTTGTCCTTTAACTGCACCAGCTGCAGCAGCGTCTCCATGCCATGAAACGCACCGACCACGGTTGCGGCCTTCAATGTAATCAGCGCCGGCGTGACGGTCAGTGAATAGGACTCGTCTTCCTCCACCGACTGCACTGCGCCGCCCACTCCGGCGACATTGATCACCATGCCGGCGCTCGAAAGATCGCCTGCGATCTGGCTCGGAATGTGCGGAAGCGGCACGCCGCTTTCAAATTGCAGCCGCGCCATCATGCGCACGGTGCCCGCTTCCAGGCGCGGGTTGTGGAAGTGCTGAAACGCTACATGCATCCCGGGCTTGATGGTGAAGCTGCCGGTGGCTGCTTCGAACTGCGAGGGCAGCGGCATCAGCCCGTATCCCGACGCGTTGCCGTTCGCCATCTGCTGTGCCTGCATGCCGTTACCGCTGAGCAGCGCCACCGCCAGTAAACCGGTCGCTGCCGCCCCGCACCCTTCTCTCACAACACACGACCAGCCCCGCTTCTGCATTCCACCTGCCTCCTGTTGGCATCTTGTCGTCACACGCGCAGCACTTTGATCCCGCGCTCTTCAAACGGCGCAATCATCGCATCCGTCGCGCCGGTGTCGGTCACCAGCATATGGATCTCCTGCACTGGGCAGATCAGCGCCGGGCTCACCTGGCCGATCTTGGTGTGGTCGGCCACTGCGATCACCTCGCGCGCCTGCCGCTGCATCGCGCGGAAGATCACCGCCTCATCCGGTTCGAGCGTCGTGGCGCCGCGCTCCACGTCCAGCCCCACCACGTTCAGGAAAACCTTATCCAGATACACCTGGTTGATGAAGTGCACCGCCGCCGG
>DATBCB010000090.1:0-26670 GCA_036270675.1 Acidobacteriaceae bacterium
CGTGGTGAAGTTCCCTTACAAGGACGGCGACCTGAAGGCGACCGGGCCATCGCAGGTGGTTGTTCCCGATTTGCCGGGTGGCGGTCGTCTGCGCGGCGGCGGCCACTGGACCCGTGATGTCGTCTTCTCGAAGGACGGCCAGCGTATGTTCGTCTCCGTCGGCTCGCACTCGAACGTCGATGACCCGGACACCACGCCCGCAGAATTTCATCGCGCCGACGTGCTCGAGTACACACCGGACGGCAAGTTCGTGAAGGTCTACGCATCAGGCATTCGCAACTGCGTGGGCGAGGCCATCAACCCGACAACCGGACAGCTCTGGTGCTCAGTGAATGAGCGCGACAACCTCGGCGACAACCTGGTGCCCGACTACATCACCCACGTCGAGGAGGGCGGCTTCTACGGCTGGCCGTGGTTCTATATGGGCAATCATCAGGATCCGCGGCACAAGGGCAAGCACCCGGAGCTGGCCTCCAAAGTGACCGTTCCGGACGTGTTGCTGCAGCCGCACTTCGCCTCGCTTGAAATGACCTTCGACGAAGGCAAGCAGTTCCCTGCTTCCTACAAAGGCTGGGCCTTCGCTGCGGAGCACGGCTCCTGGAACAAGTCGAAACGGGCAGGGTATGAGGTCATCGCTGTGCCGATCGAGAATGGCAAGGCAACGGGCGTCTACGAAGACTTCCTGACCGGCTTTGTCACGCCCGATGACAAGGTGTGGGGGCGTCCGGTGGGTGTGACGTTTGCCAAGGACGGCTCGCTATTCGTCACCGACGATGGGTCTAATTCCATCTGGCACGTGAGCTATCTCGGCACGAAGCAGGTGGCGACGAAGTAGTTCGCCTGCGAGCGGAAGCTCTGAACATCTCCTGTCATCTCGACCGGAGCGGCAAAGCCGCGGTGTTTCTGTCATCTCGACCGGAGCGGCAAAGCCGCGGAGTGGAGAGATCTGCTATTCTCTCCACTCTCGAAGTCGGCGCCGCGTTTATTCAATGCTTCCCTTCAGCGCTGGCTCTTGCGCCCTGCAGCGACATCCGCATTGAATCCCGCCGAGCCTCCACGCGGCACGCTCAAACACTTCCACTGCGCCGATTGCAGATGCTTCGCCAGAAAGACGATCTGGCCTACGTGGTGGCTGTAGTGTGCGATCTGCCGGTTGATGGCCTGCATCACCGAGTGCCGCTCGCCGCGAATGAAGGTCTCGCGCGCCAGATCCGCATCCGTGAGCTGTTCCAGTGCGGCAAACATGCAGGCCCAGCCCGCGTCCCACATCGCCATCAGCTCGGCGCGCGTCGCCGGAGGCGCTTCGAATTCGCTGTCGCGATTGCGGTCCGGTTTCTCGCCATCGGCCTCGGGAAAACCCGTCCAGCGCGATCGCATGTTTCCCGCCATGTGCTTCACGATCTGCGCGATCGAATTCATCTCCGGATCGAGCGTAGCGGTCAGGTCGGCGTCGGAGACCTGCGCCATCGCACCTTCGCCCAGCCGCCGGTAATACGCAAAGAGCGGACGCGCGTCGTCGAGGTAGCTGGTAGTGAATTGGTGAGCCATGCCTCTCCATATACCATGCCGCCATGCGCAAGGCCACCCTGCTCTCGTTGATTCCTGCCCTCTTCATAGCCATCCACGCTCCCGCACAAGTTGAGAAAGCCAGCGGGTTGCAGGCGCAGGTAGATCAGATTGCCGCCGAGCATCACGGCCAGGTTTCGGTCTTTGCGAAAGACCTGAAGACCGGCCAGACCATTGCACTGAAAGCGGACGAGCCGGTGCAGACGGCCAGCGTCATCAAGCTCGCGATCCTTTACGAAGCGATGGAGCAGATCCGCGCAGGCAAGGCGCACTGGGATGACAAGGTTGTTCTCACGAAAGACAACCAGACCAGCGGCTCGGGCGTGCTCGGCTTCTTCGACACACCCACAACCCTGACGCTGAAAGATGTGTTTTCCATGATGGTCATCGTCAGCGACAACACCGCGACCAACGTGGCCATCGACAAGATCGGGCTCGATGCGGTGAACGTCGAGATGGGGCGCCTCGGCCTCAAGGACACTTGGCTCTACAAGAAAATCGGCAAGCCTGCGGCCGGTCCCGTGCCCGCGGACCAGAAGAAGTTCGGCCTGGGCAAGACGACCGCGCAAGAGATGGCGATTCTGATGGAGCGCATCGTGACCTGTCAGCTTGGCGACAACGCTGCTCTGCCGACAGATGCAGATCGCGCCATCTGCGGCGTCACCCTGCACATGTTGCGCTCGCAGTTCTATCGCGACGGCGTGCCGCGCTATCTGGAGCCGGTGGACAGCTCGGAAGAAGGCTCGGCCATCGCGAACAAGACCGGCGCGCTCGACGCGGTGCGCAACGACGTCGACGCGGTTGCCACGAAGGATGGCCTGCTGATCCTCTCCATCTTCACCTGGGACAACAAGGACCAGAGCTGGACCGACGACAACGAGGCATATCTGACGACAGCAAAGATCGCGAAGACGATCGTGAACAGTTGGGCCCCGGATGGACTGGATGTGAAAGCATTCGAATTGCCGCCCGCAGCAAAATAATCAGGTGTCATCTCGCCCCGAGCCTGTCGAAGGGACCTGCAGTTTGCTCGCACCGTCATCAGATTCGCTCGTTAGAAGTTTCCACTGGACGATCCGGCTGCCGGTTATACAACTCCTCAACCCGCGCCAGCGTATCGATCTCTTCGACCGGCTTGTCATCCCGAATCCGCATAATCCGCGGAAAGCGCATCGCGAATCCGCTGGCGTGACGGTCGGAGCGCATCAGGTTATTGAACGCCACTTCGAGCACGATGGTCGGCTCGACCGTGCGCCAGCCGCCGAAGTCCTCAAGCGTGTGCTCGTGAAAATACTGCGAGAGCCGCGCGATCTCCGCATCGGTCAGCCCTGAGTAGGCCTTGCCGACATTCTTGAGCGTCTCGCCATCACGCACAGCAAAGGTGTAGTCGCTCAGCGTGCCGGCCCGCTTGCCGTGCCCGTACTCCGCCGCGGTGACGACCACATCGAGTGTCGCCAGCTCGCGCTTCAGCTTGAGCCACGCCAGTCCGCGCCGGCCCGGTTGATAGACGCTGGCCGCCGCCTTCAGCATCACGCCTTCATTGCCGCGCGCTCGCGCATCGACGTATGCCTGCTCCAATTGCTCCGCGCTCGAGAGCCGCGCAACATCCGCAAGCACCAGCCGCGCAAAGCCATTCTCTGCTGGCTGCGTCACGGCACCAGCCGCAGCGAAAAGTGTCCCCTGATTCCGCGATGATTCCGCTTCAACAGGCGTACTACTCACAACCGTATGCGGCGCCTGGGCTGCATAGACCTCCTCCAGCATCGCGCGCCGGACCGCGAGCGGCTGCTCCAGCAGCAGCGCGTCATCCGATCCATGTTTACCGCGATACAGCAGATCGAAGGCCATGAAGACCACCGGTGTCTGCTCCCGCATCGCCGCCGTCACGCGTTTGCGGCCGATGCGGTTCTGCAACGACTTAAACGGCAGCGCCCGTTGTTCCGTCGCGGCTGGATCCGTATTCCACGCCAGTATCTCGCCGTCGAGGATCAGCGGTTCACTGACATTCGCAAATGCTTCCGTAAGCTCGGGGAAGCTGTGCGTCATGTCGTCGCGGCTGCGGGAAAACAGCGCCACCCGCCCAGGTTGCCAGGGATCGCCGCAATGAAGCTGGCAGCGGATCCCATCGAACTTGTCCTGGATGTGAGCCTGCATCAACGCAGGCTGAACACGCGCCTCGACCAGCGCCCTTTCCACATTGCTGTCATTCTGATCGGAGCGAAGAGCTCGCCCTAAGCCTGTCGAAGGGACCTGCATTTCGCTCGCAGCGCCGCCGTCACTCGTTCCCTCGGTCTCTGGGATCGGCTTCGCGCCGCCTTCGCCCTTCTGCTCAGCGCGCACCTCTTCGGCGAAGCGCGCCATCGCCTCCTCTACCGAATCGACCGGACTCGCCAGCATGAAGCCCAGCGGATGAAAGAGCCGCATGCGCGCTTCGCTCAGCCGGTCCGCGGCGGACAGCCGCACCACTTCGCTCAGATCGCCGAGCAGCATCACCGCGCGACGCACAGCGGTCAGCTCGCGCTCGGTCGCAACGGCAATCGCCTCCTCCACCTGCGCCTGCTTCACCCCGGTGCGCATGTCGCCCGACATCAGCTTGATCAGATACTTCGCCTCCAGCGGCGTCGCACGCTCCAGCAGCGAGCGCAGCAACGCCTGGCGTGGCGAGGTCCCCTTCGCAGCAGCCAATTGCGAGAAGCTGTCCGCCGCATCTTCGATAGTCAGCGTCGCGTGTTCCGCGGCGCCCTTCATCGCGAGCAGATCAAAGGCCGCCGCGCCCATATCGCCATGCCGCCGGTAGGCGTCGTGCATCACGGCATCGTTCGCCTGGGTCAACTCCTTCACCACCCGCCACAGGCTCGCTCCGCCCACGCTCAGTTGGCGCTGGTCCGTCTCCGGAAACGGCGTGCCGGCAAGATACAGCGCCGCCAGTGCTGCGTCCGCAACCGGCAGCTCGCGCAGGTACTCCGCCATCCAGGCGCGCTTCTCCAGCTTTTTTGTCGTCCCCGCCAGCCGCTCGCACAGCTCTGCCCATGGTCGAAGTTCTGTCATTCCAACGCCTAACCTCCGGCAATCCGCACGGCCACAGAACTAATCCTATGGAATTACGGGGGCCGATGATGTGCGTTCACGAGCACACGGGGAATGCACGTAGCGTGTTCCAATCCTGCGCGTATTTCACATCGACTGTGCATTTGACCGACTCAGCATTGTCGGCAGTGGCGACAAGATGAAACCGGTAAGTTCCTTTAAACTTCAACATCGGTAACTGGCTTGCGTAAAGTTGCTGAACGCCGAGGGCCCAGGATTCAACATGTTTAGAGATCTTTACGAGGTCCAGATAGAAATCCGCGCCATTTGGGATATCTCGTGGCTTGTAGTCGTTCAGAGGCCAGGACAGCGGCATTGCGTCAGAGAACGCTGTCGCTTTATTGCCTGACTCGTGAACCTCTTCAATAGACGCGAGATAGACGACACAGTGTTTCGCAATCCGCTGCCCGGTATTCCTTAACCGGACTCTCACGTACAAGTGGTTGAGATTACCCTCGTTCGTGCCGGTGACGACTGAGACAATGCTTGCCTCTTCCTTTTCACCATAATCAAGACAGAGCTTGGGACGTGAAGACCAATGACGGACATGCTCGTATGCTCCGGAGAGCAAGCCGGCGACTAAGCCGCCCCCAATTGCCGACCCACCACTGATCCATGCGACTGTCGCGTTATCCAATGCCGAGCACCTTGAGAACAATGATGCCAGAAGAATTCACTGCTCCTCGCCTGGTGCTGCCTGATCAGGAATTGTAGATGCATCCGGCGCGCCTCCGCGATACTCTAATAGCAGCGATGTTGCGCCTCATCCACTTCCCGGGCACTCTCCTCTAGCGGCTCCCGCCGCCATCGCTCCGCTGCGCCCTTCGCCTGTCCCAAGATCAAGACTGATGTGCCGGCCCTCCGTGGCCGAGGAGTCCCGAAATGTTTGAACGCCTGGAACAGATTGCCGCCCGCTATGAAGAGCTGGGCCGCGAGATGGCCTCCGATGAGGTCATCAATGATCACGAGCGCTACCAGAAGGTTGCCAAGCAGCACCGCGACCTGGAGCCGGTCGTCGACAGCTTTCGCGACTATCAGCAGACCAAGCAGGGTATCGCCGACGCGCAAGTCATGCTCGCCGAGACCGACCCGGACATTCGCGCGATGGCGCAGGAGGAGCTGACCCAGCTTGAAGAGCGGCTGCCGAAGATCGAAGAAGATCTGAAGCTGAAGCTGCTGCCAAAAGATCCGAACGACGAGAAGAACGTCATCCTCGAAATCCGCGCCGGCACCGGCGGCGACGAGGCATCCCTGTTTGCCGCCGAGGTCTTCCGCATGTACTCGCGTTTTGCAGAGCAACATCGCTGGAAGGTGGAGGTGCTGTCCTCGTCCGAGTCCGGCGTGGGCGGCCTCAAGGAAGTCATCGCCATCATCGAAGGCGACCGCGTCTACTCGCAGCTCAAGTACGAATCGGGCGTGCATCGCGTGCAGCGCGTGCCTGCCACGGAGACGCAAGGCCGCGTTCACACTTCCGCCGTCACCGTCGCCGTGCTGCCCGAGGCAGAAGATGTCGACATCAAGATCGAGGCCAAAGACCTGCGCATCGATACCTTCTGCTCCTCCGGGCCCGGCGGGCAATCGGTGAACACGACCTACTCGGCAGTGCGCATCACGCATATTCCGACCGGCACCGTAGTGAGTTGTCAGGACGAGAAGTCGCAGATCAAGAATCGCGAGAAGGGCATGCGCGTGCTGCGTGCGCGCCTTTATGAGGTCGAGCAGGAGAAGCAGCAGGCAGCGCTGGCGCAGGAGCGCAAGCAGCAGGTCGGCTCCGGCGACCGGTCAGAGAAGATCCGCACCTATAACTTCCCACAGAACCGGCTGACCGATCACCGCATCGGTCTGACGCTGCACCAGCTCGCCGAGATCATGGAGGGCAGGCTGCAGCCGGTGCTCGACGCGGTGGTCGCGCACTTCCAGGCCGAGCGGCTGAAGGCGGAAACGGCGAACATCGCCTGATGCAACGCGTCGTGTCATCCTGAGCGAAGCGAAGGACCTGTAGTGCCAGCGATCTATATTTTGGAAACAACGGTCCATGTGCAAGACGCTACCAACGATGGGTAAACTCACGGCCATCTGCCTCGCAACATTTCTCGCTACGGCCGCACACGCACAGCCTGTGCCTGCCCCGCTGTCGTATGACTGCTACCGCACAAAGACGCCGATCCGGATCGATGGCAAGCTCGACGATCCTGCGTGGAAGAAGGCGAAGTGGACCTCCGACTTCGTCGACATCGAAGACGCCAAGAAGCCGGGGGACGCCGCGAAGCCCACGCCCCGCTTTCGTACGCGCGCGAAGATGCTGTGGGACGACCACTATCTGTACATCGCCGCCGAGCTTGAGGAGCCAAACGTCACCGCCACGCTGACCAAACATGATTCCGTCATCTTCAAAGACAACGACTTCGAAGTCTTCATCAAGCCGCTGCCGGAGACGGAGAGTTATTACGAATTCGAGATGAACGCGCTGAATACCGGCTGGGACCTCTTTCTGCCGAAGCCCTACAGCGAGGGCGGCAAGCCCGACAACAGTTGGGACATCGCCGGACTAGAGACCGGCGTTGCCGTTCAAGGCACGCTGAACAATGCGACCGACACGGATAAAGGCTGGACGCTCGAGATCGCCTATCCTCTGACCGCCTTCAACTCCCGGCAACAGGTTCCCCCGCCGGAAAAAGGCACGGTGTGGCACATCAACTTCAGTCGCGTGGAATGGACGCCCGGCAATCCGAAGGAAGACAACTGGGTGTGGTCGCCGCAGGGCGTCATCAACATGCACGTGCCGGACCGTTGGGGCTATCTGCACTTCCGCTAGAGTTTGAGGCCCACTCCTCCATCACTGGCGTGCGGCTGCCTGCGGTATAACTCTTTCGGTTCATTATTAGTAGTTCAATCCCTCGCGCACGATGACTGCCAATCGAGTTCCGCATCGAGAGGCTATCCTCAGTCATCATTAGCTGCATGGCCATCACAGTGAATACGTGCACGGCGCTCGCGAACCCGATCTGGCAGGCCGCGACCACGCGCCAGCAGCATCTTGCCTACGGCGACGGCCCGGTGCGCCGCTTCTACACCGAGGTGGTGCCGCTTGCGGCGTTTGAGAATCACTCGCCCGAAGCAGTCGCGGCACTCACTGCGCTGGTCCTGCCGGGCGAGCGCGTGTGGTTCTTTGAGGAGCCGCCGCGCCTCGATCCCGAACAGTGGCGCGCGACCAATCGCATTCCCGGCTTCCAGATGGTGTGTGGCGGGCTGACGCCCGAGACTCGAAGAGCGGGCTACCCGAAATCCGTCATGCTCGACCCAGTGGCCGATGCCGCAGCGATGAACGAGCTGAAGGCGATTGCCTTCCCAGGATTTTTCGGAATGCGCACGCCGGAGATGGGACGGTATCGCGGCATTCGCATCGACGGTGAGCTGGTGGCGATGGCGGGCGAACGATTGGCGCTTCCCGGCTACCGTGAGGTAAGCGCCATCTGCACGCATCCCGCGCACCTCGGGCGCGGCTACGCCCAGCAGCTCACGCGCGAAGCCACCGCCCTCATTCTTGCCGACGGCGACACTCCGTTTCTGCACGTTGCAGATGGCAATGGGGCTGCGATCCACATCTACGAGCAGCTTGGCTTCCGGAGCTGCGCGGATGTGGTCTTCGTCGAGCTGGAGCGGCTCGGGCGGTAGTCCGCAAACAAAAAGGCCGGTGATCGAAACCACCGGCCTTCTCCAAAATCCGTCATCTCGACGGATCCGTCATCTAGACCGTAGCGCCGCAGGCCCGCTCGCATCTCCGTCATCTCGACCGGATCACCGCAGGCCCGCTCGCACCTCCGTCATCTCGACCGGAGCGCCGCAGGCGCACAGTGGAGAGATCCGCTGTTATTCCTAGGCCTGCACAGCCGCCTGTTTCGTCGCAACCGCGGTTACCTTGAAGCGCTTCATGGTGACGGCAAGCTTGCGCTCGATCTTCTTCACCTCGTTGCGTTCCTCGGGCAGTGCAAAGGTATGCGCCGTGCCCGAGCGCGACGCGCGACCGGTGCGGCCCACGCGGTGGACAAAGTCCTCCGCTTCCTTGGGCAGATCGTAGTTGACGACGTGCGCGACGTGCGGCACATCGATGCCGCGCGCGGCGACATCGGTGGCTACCAGCACGCGGTTCGCGCCATCGGCAAAGCCCTTCAGCGCAGCCACGCGCTGCGCCTGCGTGCGGTCACCATGGATGCGCGCCGCGTTGTGGCCGACGCGGCTCAGCCGATTGGCGAGCCGGTCCGCGCCGTGCTTGGTGCGGGTGAAGACGAGGAAGCTGCCTTCATGCTGGCTGAGCAGATGCTCGAGCAGCTCGGACTTCTTCTCCTTCGAGACCTCAAACATCTGCAGCGTGACGTTGTCGGCCGGCTTGAGCTCGGTCGAGATATCGATGCGCACCGGGTTCTTGAGATACTCGCGCGTCACCTCGCGCATCTCCGGGTTCAGCGTCGCGGAGTAGCAGAGCGTCTGCCGATTGGCGCGCAGCTTGCCGACAATGCGCCTGATGGAAGGCTTGAATCCCATGTCGAGCATGCGATCGCATTCATCGAGCACCAGGATTTCGACGCCATCCAGCTTCACCAGCTTGCGGTCGAGGAAGTCTTCGAGACGGCCGGGTGTGGCGACGACCAGACGTACTCCGCGGCGCAGCGCATCGAGCTGCGGACCTTCAGCCAAGCCGCCGACGATCAGCGCGGCCCGCATGTGACCTTCCTTGTTGCGGCCCTCCGGCATCAACTGCCGATAGACCTTCTCCACCTGCATCGCGAGCTCGCGGGTAGGCAGCAGGACCAGCGCAGTAATGTGTTTTCCGGGCGTCTTCTGCAGCCGCTCGATAATCGGCAGCATGAAGCTCAGCGTCTTGCCGGTACCAGTCTGCGCAGTGGCAAGAACATCGCGGCCTTCGAGCGCAGGAGGAATGGCCAACGCCTGCACCGGCGTGGGTGTAACGAAATTCACCGCCGCGAGGCGCTTCTGCAGCTCGGGCGAAAGGGATAATTCAGAAAATAATTTCAACTTTGGTTTCCTATGCATCGCCTTCTGCGATGCGCGACATGCGCTGCTCGCCTGGTATCCGATCGCGTGTCATTCGACTGAATATCACTCAGGGGAACGGTCGGGGCGGCGCGCTGTTCTTTTGTACGTAGGGGAAAAACGGTGGGGACTTCTGGATACTGCCGACCGGCATTGTTCCGCCAGCCTCCGCTCTTGCCGCACGATCCTTGCGTCCACGAAGCAATTCAGGAAACGATTCGCTTCAGAGACTCCATCCACTCGACACGCGGTGGAAGGCAACGCTTCATAGGTCGGGCTAAGGCGCTCACCGGAGCGCCGCAGGCCAGCATACTGGCCGCATTCGGGATGCGGAATCGCATCACCCTTGCGAAGCGTTGATGTCAGTATAGCATTCATTCCGAATGACGAAAGTTGCCGAAGCTACAACGGAAGCAGCAGCCCAACTCGCCCCAAGCACATCCGCGCGACGCGACGCCGAGTTGCTGCTGCTGCATGTCACCGGACTCACACGCGCCGATCTGCTGACGCATCCCGAGCGTGAACTCACCGAACGCCAGATGCAGCACTACTCCGCGGCCATCGCCCGGCGTGCGCAAAACGAGCCGCTGCAGCACATCACCGGCACGCAGGAGTTCTTCGGCCGCAGCTTTATCGTCAACCGGCTGGTGCTCGTTCCCCGCCCGGAGACCGAGCACCTGGTCGAAGCGGCTCTGGCAATTCATCCCCAACCAAGGCGCATTCGGCCTTTGCGCATTGTCGACATCGGCACCGGATCAGGCATTCTCGCCATCACACTCGCGCTCGAATTGCCCAATGCCAGCGTGACCGCAACCGATGTTTCCCCTGAGGCGCTCGCCGTCGCCCAGGCGAATGCGCGAGCTCTTGCCACTGCAGAGCGCATCCGCTTCCTCGAGTCCGATCTCTTCGCAGCGCTCGCCGGCGAGTGCTTCGACTGTATCGTCTCAAATCCACCGTATGTCGCGACCAGCGAGGTGCTGGAGCCCGAGGTGCGCGACTATGAGCCGGCGACGGCGCTCTACGCAGGCATGGATGGCCTCGCTGTGTATCGCCGCCTGATTCCGGAAGCCTTCGAGCATCTCGAACCGGGCGGCCATCTGTTGCTGGAGATCGGCCACGGCCAGCGCGATGCGATCGGCGATCTGCTTCGGGCCGGCGGCTTCGACAGCATCGAATTCATCGATGACTTGCAGAGAATTCCGCGTGTCGCCGTCGCGCAAAGACCACTAGCGTAGACTAATATGTACACTTCGCCTGAACAGATCGAGCACACTTCCAGCGACTTCTGCTCAGCGCCCTACGCAACAAGGCATTTTGCTTTCACACGCCGTCCGCACCTATAGAAAAATGCCGAGGCCGAGGAGGCCCACCCTGCGTTCCTCACTCGTTTACGCTGCCAGCAAAGAGATCCCCAATCGATTCCAACTCTGCCAGACCATCAGCAAGGCTGCCCGTGTGCTGCACCTGGCCAATCACCCAACCGAGAGCACCATCAACCGCGTGCTGCAGAACATCTCGCATCCGGTATCGGAATTGAGCGCTGCGAATCCGGAAGTCCCGGTGTAACAAGTCCCGATGTAACGGCGAACCGGTGTAACGACGAACCGGTGTAACGACGAAGCCAAAAGGTGAGAGCCCCCCGCTCTCACCGTCGTATCTCTCTCGTATCTGTCTCATATCTCGCTCATATCTCGCCTTCGGCTATTCCCTAGTAACTCTGCGCCTACACTCTGGCCCCGATACGCCTCCGGACTCTCAAGAACAATTTTCGTCTGTGTAACACACTTGTCCCCGCGCAAAAGGCCAAGTGTGCCCAGCGTCGTCCGCAGTAACTCTTCTGCTTCCACACCGAAAGTTGTACGAGGATTCATCGAGGTTTCATTCGCAGCAGCGACAGTGGCTTTATAGATAGGCCAGAACTTTCACAAACTTCAATGCTTGCGAAGGGACCTCCCCCGATGGCCTCGAAACGATTCGTGTCTCTATGCCTCTCACTCCTCTGCGGCGTGGCCGGCGCGCAAAGTGTCCCCCACTCCTCACATGTCTGGCTGATCACCGAGGAAAATCACAGCTTTGAAGATGTAGTTGGCAATTCCCAGATGCCGTACTACAACCAGCTCATCCGCCAGTACGGTCTGGCGACACAGTTCTACGCCAATCAACATAGCTCGCTGCCTGCGCTCATGTGGTTCGTTGCCGGCGCTGCCATCGAGCCCAACAACGACACGACATCGTGCCATCACACCGAGGACAACATCGTCCGCGAGCTGTTGAAGCATGGCTACACATGGCGGTCCTACCAGGAAAACATGCCGTCCGCCGGATTCCAGGGGCTCTACGGCGGCGCAAACAACCTCTACTATCGCCGGCACAATCCGCTGATCGATTTTTCCGACGTCTGCCCCGGCACCGGACAGGCCATCAAGAGTGTGCCATTTCCCGAGTTGACCGCGGACCTCGAGCAGGGCTACATCGTGAACTACGCATACATCACGCCGGACAGCGATGAGGATGCGCACAACGGCACGCTCCAGGAAGCCGACCAGTGGCTACAGCAAAATCTTCCTGTCATCCTGGATCGTCCGGAGTTTCGGCCCGGCGGCGACGGCATCGTCTTCGTCGTGTGGGACGAGGGAAATCTCGGCACCGACAATCGCTGCTCATCGAAGGTGGGGACGGGATGCGGTGGCCGTACGGCGACGCTTGTGATCGGTCCGCAGGTGAAGCCCGGCTACCAGTCAACCGTCACCTATCACAACGAGAATGTCCTGAAGACAGTATGTACAGCGATGGGCCTCGCCACCTGTCCCGGCGCCGCGCAAAATGCAGCGCCGATGGCGGACTTCTTCACCACAGGACCGGGTTCTGAAACTCCCTCGAGCGGCGTCGTCATCTCCAGCCCTGGCAACGGCGCCACCATCGCCGGCGCCGTGCATCTGATCGCGTCCGCCTCCGAAGACCAGGCCGTGAAACAGACACAGGTTTGGGACAACGGAGCGAAGCTTGGATATTACGGCACTCAAATCGATACAACCTATAACCTGTCGCCCGGCGCGCACGCCACAACCGTGCTTGATCTGGATTCTTCCTACCGGGTGATCCATCTATCGACGGTGAAGTACAACGTGCAGGCGCCTGTCAGCGGCGTGCAGGTGGTTTCGCCCACCCCCGGCGAAACCGTGACCCCGACAGTGCACATCGTGGGCTACGCGACCGAGTCGGTGCCCATCCACCAAATGCAGGTCTGGGATAACGGAGCCAAGCTTGGGTGGTATGCCGAGGCGAATGTGAATCAGTACTTCTCACTGGCACCCGGTTCGCACACTGTGACAATTCTGGACCTGGGCACCAACAATAACGTTCTGCACAAATCCAGCGTGTCCTACAACGTGCAATAACGCCGAAGCGATCGACTTATCAAAAAGGTGAGAGCCGTCGCTCTCACCTTTCGTATCTGTCCCATCGCTGCTTCGGCTATTCCTCCAGAACTCTGCGCCGATACGCTTCCGGACTCTCAAGTACGCAGTCGGCATTGCGTGCCGCTGGGCCATTTAGCGTAGGCCGCATTTGGCAAATCAATTCAGCTTCTCGCTCTTGCAAGCGAGCAGGCTCTACATTTTCCAGAATGCGTAGCTCAACCTTTCGCTTTTCTTTTACAGCCTCGCTAAGGGCGATATGGACGCGTCGGAAACCGGTGGGATTGCCTGGACGATAATTCCCACCATTCCTATACCGTTCAACGATGCGCCCATAATGCTTTGTTGGACGGTCAATATTGCTGTACTTCCCGATGTACGAATCGCCGCCTGCGATCACCCAGTAATAGATCCCGGGTTTGTTTAGGTCCACGTCCTTGGCAACACAAAGCGTGTACCAGGAATCAGGAAGGTTTGTTTGTGCCATTCACATCAGTACAAGCGATGTGACATACCCCGGCACAGACTACTTACGAGGCACGTTTTGATTCGCTCGAATCAGCGCTGAAACCTCGCGATCCGCGTCAATCTTTCTAGGATTCGCCCGTGCCCACGCAACCGCGTCGGCTACGTCCTGCTCCGTAATACCTAGTCGAGCGATGTGGTCCCATATCTCTTGGAGCCGAGCTTGTCTTTCCAAATCCGACATAAAGAACTCTCGTAACCGAATCGTCAGGATGCTCTATTCTACGCAAATCAACGGTTCGGGCTTTTGCATTGACAGTCAAACAAAAGTGGGCCGCCGAAGCGACCCACCATCGCTCTGCGCCGGTCCTGACTTAGCGAGCCGAGCCAGCGTGCTCCTTCTCCGGCTCTCCCGCCTTTCGCCCAACCACCTCGAACGTCAGCCGGTTGTTCAGCGGATCGGCGTCCACGCGGACGGTGTCCCCGTGCAGCACCTCGCCATCCAGAATCTTAATCGCCAGCGGATCCTGGATCAGCCGCTGGATCGCTCGCTTCAGCGGTCGCGCGCCGTAGGCGCGGTCGTAGCCGGTCATCAGCAACTGGTGGCGTGCGCCTTCGGTTAGTTCAAGCGTGATCTTGCGATCCGCCAGCAGCTTCTTCAGATCGACGAGCCGCAGGTCGATGATGTGGCTCAACTGCTCCTCGCCCAGCGGACGGAAGATCACGATGTCGTCCACGCGGTTGAGGAACTCGGGCCGGAAGCTCTGCTTCAATAGGTCCATCACCTGCTCACGCGCGTGGTCGAAGGCCGCTTCGTCGGTTAACGCTTCGGCATTCAGCATCTGCGCGCCCAGGTTGGAGGTCATGATGAGCACCGTGTTCTTGAAGTCCACGGTGCGGCCTTTCGAGTCGGTGAGGCGGCCGTCGTCGAGCACCTGCAGCAGAATGTTGAAGACATCCGGGTGCGCCTTCTCGATCTCGTCGAAGAGCACGACGGCGTACGGCCGGCGGCGGATGGCTTCGGTAAGTTGGCCGCCCTCGTCGAAGCCGATGTAGCCTGGAGGCGCGCCGATCAGGCGAGCGACGGCGTGCTTCTCCATGTACTCGCTCATGTCGATGCGCACCATTGCCTGCTCGTCGTCGAATAGGAACTCGGCGAGCGCGCGTGCCGTCTCCGTCTTGCCTACGCCGGTCGGCCCCAAAAAGATGAAGCTGCCGATGGGCCGTTTCGGGTCGCTCAGGCCGGCACGCGAGCGCCGGATGGCATTGGCGACGGTCGACAGCGCTTCATCCTGGCCGACGACCCGTTCGCGCAGACGCGACTCCATTTGAACCAGTTTGGATGTCTCGCCCTCAAGCATCTTCGAGACCGGAATGCCGGTCCACTTGCTGACAATGGCGGCGATGTCTTCCTCGTCCACTTCTTCCTTGAGCATGCGCTTGCCTGTGCCGCTCTTGGCTGCGCTGGTTCCGGCGTCCTGCTCGGCATTCAGCCGGCGCAGTTCCGCTTCGGCTTTGGGCAGCTCGCCATACTGGATGGCGGCACTACGCTCCAGATTGCCTTTGCGGGTCTGCTCTTCCATCTCGAAGCGCAGTTCCTCGACACGCTGCTTCAGTTCGCTGACACGGGTGATGGCCTCGCGCTCCTTCTGCCAGCGCGCGCGCAACCCGGTGGAGCGCTCTTTGATCGCCGCCAGCTCGCGCTCGACGGCCTGCAGACGCTCCTTGCTATTTGGATCTGTCTCGCGCTTGAGTGCAGCCTTCTCGATTTCGAGCGAGGTGGCAGCGCGGTCCAGCGCGTCAATCTCCTCCGGCACAGAGCCGATCTGGATGGCGAGCGATGCCGCCGCTTCGTCGACCAGGTCGATGGCCTTGTCCGGCAGGAAGCGGTCGGATATGTAACGGTGACTGAGCGTTGCCGCCGCGACGATGGCCGAGTCCTTGATGCGCACCTTGTGGTGCGCCTCGTACCGCTCCTTCAAGCCGCGCAGAATCGCGATGGTGTCCTCGACATTCGGCTCGCCGACATAGACGATCTGGAAGCGCCGCTCGAGGGCGGCATCCTTCTCGATGTACGTGCGGTATTCGTTCAGCGTGGTTGCGCCGATGGCCCGCAACTCGCCGCGCGCGAGCGCCGGCTTCAGCATGTTGCTGGCGTCGATCGCGCCTTCCGCCGCTCCCGCGCCGACCAGCGTGTGCAGCTCGTCGATAAACAGGATGATCTCGCCGTTCGAGTCTTGGATCTCCTTGAGGACTGCCTTGAGCCGGTCTTCGAATTCGCCGCGATACTTTGCCCCGGCAAGCATGGAGCCGAGATCGAGCGAGATCACCCGCTTGTCACGCAGCACCTCCGGGACATCGCCCGAGACAATGCGCCGTGCGAGCCCTTCCACGATGGCTGTTTTGCCCACGCCGGGCTCGCCGATGAGCACCGGATTATTTTTTGTCCGGCGGCTGAGCACTTGGATAACGCGGCGGATCTCCTCGTCGCGCCCGATCACCGGATCGAGCTTGCCGCGCCGCGCCAGATCGGTCAGATCCTTGGCGAATTTTTCCAGCGCCTGAAACTTGGATTCGGGATTCTGGTCGGTGACGCGCTGGTTGCCGCGTACGCTACTCAGCGCCTGCAGGACCGACGCATGGGTCGCGCCGAGCGAGGCCAGCAGGTCCCGCGCCGGATCGTTCCTCTGCTCGGTCAACGCCAGCAGCAGGTGTTCCGTCGAGACGTATTCATCCTTGAAGTCGGCCGCCTCTTTAAATGCGCGGTCCAGCACCTTCTGCATCGCGTTCGAGAGGCCGGGCTGCGAGCTCGCGCCGCCAACCTTGGGCAGCTTGCTCAACGCATCGTTCGCACGCGCCAACAACTGCTCGGTCGGCACGCCTACCTTCTGCAGCACGGGCACGATGATGCCGTCCTTGTCCTCGAGCAGCGCCGACAACAGATGCATCGGCGTCAGCTCCGGATTGCCGTGCTCCAGCGCGAGATTGGTCGCTGCCTGTACCGCCTCCTGCGACTTGACCGTAAATTTGTCCCAACGAATTGCCATACCGTTTCCTCACTTGCCTCAAATGGAGGTTGAGATCACCTCCAATCGTGCTCCAAAGCGCATCCAAAGGCCACTTTCGGGACCAAAATCGCGTTCATATATAACAAACTGCGGAAGAGCGCTGCTTCCGCTCTTCCGCAGTCAAAGCACCCACTTTCAGCCACTTACGCCGTCTTCGCGCCCTCGACTTGCTTCTGGTTGGAGTGGACGGAGCCGACCCCGATTTTGATCTGACGTGGCTTGGCTTCAGCTTTCTTCGGGAACTCCAGCTGCAGCACACCAGCGTCGTAGTTGGCCTTTACATTCTCGGCATCCACGCTGTTCGGCAGCGTGAAACTGCGCGCAAACGTGCCGTAGCGATGCTCCACGCGATGGAAGTTTTCCTGCTTCTCCTCCTTATCGAACTTGCGCTCGCCGCGTACAGTCAGGGTGCGCCCTTCTACCTGGATATCGATGTCGTCCTGCTTCACGCCGGGCACGTCGAGCTTGAGGACCAGCTTCTGATCGTCCTCGTAGATGTCGACGGGCGGAGCGAAGCTGGCTGCGCTCAGCACCTCATCATCGCCGCTCTGTCCACGACTGTAGTCCTGAAACAGGGAGTTCAAGCGGCTCTGCAGCGAGACTACTTCACGGTACGGATCCCAACGAACGATTGCCATATCACTTCTCCTTCGAATTGAATTCTCTAAGGTTGAATTTGGGTCGGACGAGGTACGGTCCCGACCTGCACTAGCATAGACGAGTTATGTGCGGATTTGGATGAAAATTTTATGAGTGAATTGCACTCATATTTTGGAAGATTGCTAAATCACTGATTCTGTGTAGACTTTAGCCCCTTCTCACTACTTAATTTGGAGGACATCCATGAAGATTGTGCTGTATGGCGGTACGGGAAAGGTTGCTCGCGCATTTTGACCGAGCCGTTGGGACGGCGCCCTCAAGGGTTGCCGTGGTCCGGAATCCGGACAAGAATCCAGACAAGCTGGCGGGCACCAGTGATGATGTTGTCGTAGTATGCGGCTGGGATGGCTACTCAAAGCATGAAGGTTTTGCTGATTGGAGCGGGCGGGCGGGAGCACGCGATTGCGTGGGCTCTGGCGAAGTCGCCGCGGGTGGAGGAAGTGGTGTGTGCGCCCGGCAACGCGGGGACTGCGAAGGTGGCGCGGTGCGTTCCGGTGGATGTCGCCGACCTGCACGCGCTGGTGGCGCTGGTGGCGAAGGAGCAGCCCGGACTGGTGGTGATTGGGCCGGAGCTCCCGCTTTCCCTCGGACTGACGGATGAGCTGCTGCGACGCGGTGTGCGCGTCTTTGGCCCGACCAAGGCTGCGGCCACACTGGAGACCAGCAAGAGCTTCGCGAAACGCTTCCTGCAGCGGCACAACCTGCCCACTGCGGCCTACGCCGTGATCAGCGAGGAGCGGGAGGCAGAGGAGGTGCTTGGGCATTTCCACTTCCCTGTCGTGGTGAAGGCGGATGGGCTGGCTGCGGGCAAAGGCGTGGTGATCTGCAAAACCAAGGAGGAGGCGCACGCGGCGATCGCGGGGCTCTTCTCGGGACAATTGCTGGGAACGCCGGAACACTCGGTGATGATCGAAGAGTTTCTGGATGGCGAGGAGCTTTCCTTCCTGGTGATCTCAGATGGGACGCATGCCGCGCCGCTGGCGCCTGCGCAGGACCACAAGCGAATCGGCGAGGGCGACACCGGACCCAACACCGGCGGTATGGGGGCGTATTCGACCGACGCTATGCTGTCGCCCGAGTTGCGCGACTGGATCATGCACCATATCGTCCAGCCGACGCTGGATGGAATGCGGGCGGAGGATGCGCCGTTCGTAGGCGTGCTGTACTGCGGGCTGATGATGACGGCGCGCGGCCCGATGGTGCTGGAGTTCAATGCGCGCTTTGGCGATCCGGAGACGCAGGCGATCCTGATACGGCTGGAGTCGGATCTGCTGGAAGCGATGGAGGCTGCGGTGGAAGGACGGCTCTCCGATACGGAGTTGCGCTGGAAGCCGGGCGCCTCGGCGTGCGTCATTGCGAGCTCCGCAGGTTATCCGGGGCATTACCGGAAAGGGCTGCCGATCACGGGACTGGAACGCGCTGCACTGATCCATGACGTCGAGGTGTTTCACTCCGGCACTGCAGAAAAAGGCCGTCAGATCGTGACCGCCGGGGGGCGCGTCCTGGGCGCCACGGCGATTGCTGCGGACCTGGAATGGGCGCTGGCAAAGGCGTATGAGGCGCTGGGAATGATCCACTTCGATGGGATCTATTACCGGCACGATATTGGCTATCGGGCGGTGAAAGAGGCCAAGTGACGCGCGTGAATCAATGCCCTTTGATCACGCAGTATTGTTTGCCGACGTACCCAGAAGCGGGCGCCTGCTCGAGATACACGAGCTTGCCGTTGAAGTCTCTGGCGGCGGTATTGGTGAATTGAATGTCCACAACTTTGGCGGAGCCGAGGGCGCGGCGGACGATGTGTTCCGGCAGGCAGTGCATCTGCATATCGCCGGCGCCACGTTTCAGCGCGACGCGGATCCTTGACCGGAAATGCAGAACGTGGCGCGCCCGGATGATCCGCGAGGAGAGGTCAGGCGCGGCGAAGGAGTCCTGCACACCGAAGACAAGCACTCCAGCGGGCGCGAGCACTCTGACAAATTCGCGCAGGTAGTTTTTCGCGAGCCGACGAGGCACATGCTGCAGGACGATGTTGCTGTAGACGAAGGCGAAGCTTGCGTCGTCGAACGGGAGTCGGGCGGAGGAACTGGTCACGTAGCGGCAATGTGCATATTGGTTGAGCGACTCTGCCTGCTGGACCATGCGCAGAGAGATATCTACGCCCACGCATGAGGCGTAGCGCCGCGCCAAAGCCTGGGTGAGACGTCCGACGCCGCAACCGAAGTCCAACGCAGCCCCGGTGAAATCGGGAAGGTGACCGATCGCGGCCAGGTGGCCGAGGACCGTCTGGATTTCTGCATCGCCGGTGGCCATGAATTCGGCGATATCCCACTTGCCTCCGGCTTTGCTGTCGTCGGTGAGAATAGCGCTGAATGCATCGCGGTCGGCGAGGCCTTCCCAGGCATTCTTCAACTTGCCAAGAGTGGTCACGGGATCAATTTTCCGGCCCGAATTGTATCTGGCATATAGGGACTTCCGCGCGCGGTCCTGCGCGTTTCAGACAGCAAAACGCCGGGCATCGCCCGGCGCCTGAAGATGCACCGTCCGCGTGGATCAGCTAGGTTGGATCGGCTCGTTCTTCGTCGCCGATACGGTGGTGTCCTGCTTGGCGGTGGGCTCTGGCGTGCCCTTGATGCCGTCCTTGAAACCCTTGAGGCCCTCGCCCAGCCCTTTGCCGAGTTCCGGCAGCTTGCGCGGTCCGAAGACCAGCAGCGCCACGACCAGAACCAGGATGAGATGTGTCGGTGTCAGTAGCTCGCCCATAGTGGCATATCCTTCCGCAGGGAACTTCTACGCCGCCTCATTGTCGCATACGCGTGCGGCGCCCTGCTTCCCTATGGTACGCCTGCGGACGCGGCGATGGATGTGCGGGATACGGGAATGACACAGGAAAATGACACGGCGCCCGTTTCCATCCAAAGAGTTAATTAGGCGGGGGAGAAGCCGCGGCAAGGCGCTTTTCCACCAATTTGTAGAAGGTGCTGAGATTTTCTGCCGCGCCGAGGGTGAGACGCCGGTAGACCTTCATGGTGGGCCAGAGGCGGGAGCCGGCCACGTCGAGCGTGGGAACGACTGAGCCCGCATCCCCAGCCACTTCACGGCTGCCCGGATAGGCAGCGAGCAACCATATGCCATTCCAGCGGCGGCGCAGCACCTCTCCGAAGTAGCTGCCCCACAGGCGCGACTGAAAGTCGAGATCGACCGCGGCCTGTCCGTCCACAAGACGCTCGAGTGCTTCGACCGATGCAGCGGTGTAGTCGAGCAGCACGCGATGCTGCTGGCGTGCAACCAGTACGGCCTCATCGGCATAGGCGCGGATCATCCCGTCGATCGAGGCGAAGTTCAACGCATCGAGTCTGGCTTTGCTGTCGAACATGCGAATGGTCCAGAGTAACGCGTCCAGACTAGCGCGGCCGGTATGGCGCGGCCGGCGGCCTGACTCGCAAGGCAGCGACGAAGGCATGTATTCTGATGTGTCAGAAGCAGGAATCGTCAGGAGTCATTGTCGCGCGGGCCGGTACGGTTGGTTTCCGCAACGTACGCTGCCTTGATTTTTTCGCTGACGTCATTTGGGAGGCAGTCCGTTTTGTTCAAGTCTTTCGGTATCTGCAGGAGCATGGTTCTCCTGCTAGGCGGCGCGATGCTGGCCGCCGCGGCATTTGCCCAGAGCACCACTCAGAATAGCCGTTCCAATACACAAAAGCTGCCTCCGCCGCCGACCATCGACACCAATGTCAACCAGAATGAGACGCTGTCGGCGGTTCGCTACGACAACAAGTACGAAATTTATGGCGGACTGGGCTTCTCGCACTTCAAAGCCGGTCCGCAACTGGCTGCGGGAGCCAACCTGGGTGGCTTCGATGTCCAGGGCATCTGGTGGCTGTGGCGGCGGCTGGGCGCCACGGCCAACATTCGCGGCTACTACGGCACACAGGGCGTGAATCCGAATCCCTATGGGGTGAGCGGGCCATTCGTCTTTGAGCACCTGTTCCTTGGTGGCGCGACCTACCGGCTGATTGCCCGCGAGCATGCCGCGCTGAGCGCGCATGGCCTGGTGGGCGGCTCCGATGGCGTCTTCAGTCACGCACTGGGTACGGCGCCCGTGCTGGGCACCCCGGTGCAGCCGCGCGATGTCGGGTTGTACAACGACGGTTTTGGGTTTGCATCGGCGATTGGCGGATCGCTGGACCTGAACCGCTCGCCGCGGCTGGCGCTGCGGATCTCGCCGGACTGGATCCTGACGCGGTACGCCGGCTTTGGGACGCCGTCGAATGTGCCTTCAGCATTTGTGACGCGCAGCCAGAACGAGTTCGCGATTTCGGTGGGGATCATCTATCGCTTCAAGATGGGCAAGGGGCCGCGGTACCGCTGAGGACTGACCGTTCGGCAGAGGTGCCTTCGGCGCAGAAGAATAAAAAAGGACGGCTCACGCCGTCCTTTCCCCATTACAGAAGAGTTGTGATTTCCGACCAGCGTGCAGTGCTGCGGGCAAACTCCAAGTCCATCGCTCGCTCAGGATGAAACTCTGAAGGACTTGTCGATAGCGACCTAAACCAGTTCGAGGCCGGCGAAGAAGTAGCCGATCTCGAATGCGGCGGTATCTTCGGCGTCCGAGCCGTGGATGGCGTTCTCTTCGATGGAGTCCGCGAATTTCTTACGGATGGTGCCCTCTTCGGCATTGGCGGGATTGGTAGCGCCCATCAGCTTTCGCAGATCGGCGATGGCATTCTGCTTCTCGAGCACGAACGCGATGATGGAGCCCGTGGACATGAAGGTGGTCAGCGAGTCGAAGAAGGGTCGCTGGGCGTGGACGTAATAGAAGCCTTCGGCCTGCGACTTGGAGAGGAAGAGCTTCTTCACGGCGAGGATCTTGAAGCCGGCCCTGTCGATCTCGGTAAGGATGGCTCCGGCGTAGCCTTTGCGGATGGCGTCCGGCTTGATGATGCTGAAGGTGCGTTCTGCGGGCAAAGCGGTCTCCTGAGTTACACGGTGTATATGTGGATGATAGATGAGTGAAGCCGAAATTCAGCGTCTTAAGGACAATGTAGACAGACCGGTCGAGATTACGACGAGTGATGGCGAGGTCCTCGTTGCGCGCGTGCTATCCGCCTTCCATAGTGAGGAGCACGACGAGCACGAGCTCTTCTACGAAGTGATTTCTTCCAATCGCAAGCATGACTATCGCCGTCTCGAGACGAATTGCGGATACGCTCTCGACTTCCGCGACATCGTTACAGTCAGACCTCTTTCGTCGGCCTCACAAAAAGCCAAAAACGTCTGTTAATGACAGCAAGTCCGATGCGGCACTCGAACCGAAGAAGTCGTTGTCGGCAGCTACGCTTTGCCGATGACCCGGGCTAACGTTTCGCCGATTTCAGCCGGCGATTGCACGACGTGGATGCCGGCTTCCTTGAGCGCCTTCATCTTGTCCGCTGCGGTGCCCTGCCCTCCGGAGATGATGGCTCCGGCGTGGCCCATGCGGCGGCCGGGAGGCGCGGTCTGGCCGGCGATGAAGCCGACTACCGGTTTCTTCACGCTGGCCTTGACGTAGGCTGCAGCGGTTTCTTCCGCGGTTCCGCCGATCTCGCCGATGAGGATGATGGACTCGGTCTGCGGGTCTTGGTTGAGCAGTTTGAGCGCATCGACGTGCGTGGTGCCGATGATGGGGTCGCCGCCGATGCCGATGGCAGTGGACTGGCCGATGCCGCGCTGCGTGAGTTGGTAGACCGCTTCGTAGGTGAGGGTACCGGAGCGGGAGACGATGCCGACAGAGCCTTCCTTGTGAATGCGGCCGGGCATGATGCCGACCTTCGCCTTGCCGGGCGAGATGACGCCGGGGCAGTTGGGGCCGATGAGCGTGGACTTGGAGTGCTCGAGCTTCGCCCAGACGCGCACCATGTCGTTGATCGGAATGCCTTCGGTGATGCAGATGATGAGCGGCAGGCCGGCGTCTTCGGCTTCGAGGATGGCATCTGCCGCGAACGGTGGGGGAACGAAGATGACGGTGGCATTGGCGCCGCTCTTCTCTACGGCTTCGGAAACGGTGTTGAAGACGGGCCAGCCTTCGTGGGTAGTGCCGCCTTTGCCGGGCGTGACGCCGCCAACTACTTTCGTTCCGTACTCAGCGCAGCCTTTGGCGTGAAATGTTCCTTCTTTTCCGGTGATGCCCTGCACGATCAAGCGCGTATTCTTATCGACCAAGACCGCCATTAGCGAGTCACTCCCTTTGCCGCATCGACGGCGAGTTTTGCTGCGTCCTGCATTGTTTCGCCTACCAGGAATTTCAGGCCGGAGTCCTTCAGGATCTTGCGGCCTTCTTCTACGTTGGTGCCCTCGAGACGCAGGACTACCGGCACTTTGACGTTGAGATTTTTTGCCGCTGCGACGACGCCTTGCGCCAGAGTGTCGACGCGCAGAATGCCGCCGAAGATGTTGATGAAGACGGCCTGCACGTTTTTGTCGGAGAGCAGGATCTGGAAGGCGTTCTCGATCTGCTGCTGGTTCGCGCCGCCGCCTACGTCGAGGAAGTTTGCGGGCGAGCCGCCGGCGTACTGGATGATGTCCATGGTGGCCATCGCGAGGCCGGCCCCGTTCACCATGCAGGCGATGTTGCCATCGAGCTTGATGTAGTTGAGCGCGTACTTCGAGGCTTCGACTTCGAGCGGATCTTCTTCAGCAACGTCGCGCAGTTCCTTGAGCGCCTTATGGCGGAACATCGCGTTGTCGTCGAAATTGATCTTGCAATCGAGCGCGAGCAGGCGATCGTCTTTGCTGGTGATGAAGGGATTGATCTCGAGCAGCGATGCGTCGGTTTCGACGTAGACCTTGTAGAGGCCGGTCATGAATTTGACGGCTTCGTTGATCTGCGTCGGCTTGAGGCCGAGCTTGAATGCGAGATTGCGCGCCTGGTAGGGCTGAAAGCCGACCGCGGGGTCGATGTACTCCTTGTAGATCGCATCGGGATCCTTCGCGGCGACCTCTTCGATCTCCATGCCGCCGGCCTGCGAAGCCATGAAGACGAGCTGCGCTTTCGCGCGGTCGAGCACGATGCCGAGATAGAGCTCGCGGTCGATGGGGGCAGTCTCTTCGATGAGCAGACGCTGGACTTTTTGTCCCTGCGGGCCGGTCTGGTGCGTAATCAGTTGCATGCCGAGGATGTTCTTCGAGTATTCCTCGGCCTCAACGACGTTTTTCGCGACCTTGACGCCGCCGCCTTTGCCGCGGCCTCCGGCGTGGATCTGCGCCTTGACGACGACTCCTTTGGCGCCGTTGGTGAAAAGACCGCGCGCCACTTCGAGTGCTTCATCGAGGGTGTTCGCCACCTCGCCGCGCGGCACGGCAACGCCGTACTTCGCAAGGATGTCCTTTGCTTGGTATTCGTGGATTTTCATAGGTATGTGAGAGGCAACCTCTCATAGTAGCAAGCTGCGCGTAGGGGGTCACGCGGCTCACCGGTTAGCATAGCGAGATGGAGGACCTGCGCCCGCTGCTCAAAGAGATGGTCGAACGAGGCCGCACTCTGCGCGTCGAGGAGGCCCATGCCTCGGTGGGCGCGATGCTGGACGGCAATGTGGCGGACGTGGAGATCGCGGCATTGCTGACCGCGCTGGCACAACGCGGCGAGACGGTCGACGAGGTGATGGGCGTGGTAATGGCGCTGCGCGAGCGGCTGATGCCGCTGCCGGTGACGGACGCGGAACGCGCGGAGCTGGTGGATACGTGCGGCACGGGCGGCGACGGCTGCGGGACATTCAATATTTCGACTGCCGCTGCACTGGTGGCCGCCTCAGCAGGCGCGAAGGTGGCGAAGCACGGCAATCGCGCGCTTACTTCGCGGTGCGGCTCAGCGGATGTGCTGGAGGCCCTGGGCGTGCCGGTGGATTTGGGGCCGGAACAGGCTGTTGCATGTCTGCGCGCGCACGGCTTTGTCTTTCTGTTCGCGCAGAGCTCGCACCCCACGATGCGGCGTGTGCAGCCGGTGCGCCGTGCGCTGGGCTTCCGCAACACCTTTCATCTTGCCGGCCCGCTGAGCAATCCCGCCGGGGCACAGGCGCAGTTGATGGGCGTTTTTGCGCAGGAGAAAGTGGATCTGGTGGCCAAAACGATGGCGCGGCTGGGCGTTCGGCATGGCCTGGTGGTGCACGGCGCAGATGGTCTGGACGAGCTGACGCTGACCGGCTCGACGACGGTGGCGGAGGTGCGAGGCGGGGCTACGCGCACATACGAGGTGACACCGGAGCAGCTTGGGCTGAAACGCGTGCCGCGCGAGGCGCTGCTGGGTGCGGAGTCGGCGGAGGGCAATGCGGCGATACTGGAGGCGATCTTCCGCGTTACGGATCATAGCCCACATGCCGGCGCGCGACGCGATGTGGTGGTGCTGAACGCGGCGGCCTGTCTGGTGGTGGCGGGCATTGCGCCGGACCTGAAGGACGGGATGATACGGGCCGCGGCGGCATTGCAGAGTGGCGCGGTGGCCGCGCTGCTTGAGAGACTACGGACGGTTGCCCGAGATAACGCGACCGTGCAGGTTGGGTCGCATCCAAACAACGATACTTCTAATGGAACGAAGCCTTTGACGAACCATCCGATCCGATAGGATTGCCGAGCGATGCCTGATTACAAATATCGAGATTTGAAGCCGACGCCGGAGGCGGAAGAGGTCTATCGCCGCTGGCTGCGCTTCCTGAACGACGAGTTCACCAAGCATAAGGAGCCGAAGCTACGCAGCGAGCTGGTGCGCGATACGCTGCACCAACTGCTCTTTGCCAGGCCGCATGGCGGCAAGCTGAATTTCCAGCTCACAACCGAACTCCCTTTTAACTGCGTGGAGCTTTCGCTTGACCCGGCGAACATCACGCTGGAGCCGGAGTACTACGGCGACATCGACGAGCAGAAATATGCCGAACGCAAGCCGCTTATTTATTTGTGGCAGATGTTCGACCGCTCGCCGCTGGCACTGAACCACTGGCTGGGCTTTCGCTTCCGCTGCGTGCTGGGCACACACATCTTCAAGTCGCTGGGTAAGAACGTGAAGATGTTCCACGGCATCGAGTTCTCTTTCGGTTACAACCTCACTATCGAGGACAACTGCACCATCCACAAGTACGTGATGCTGGACGATCGCGGCGAGATCATCGTGCGCAACGGCACTTCTGTGAGCGACTACGCTTCGGTGTACTCGCATGCGCATCATGCGAAGAACTCGCGGGACATTGACAACCGGCGTGTGGAGATTGGTCCACGGGCGCGCATCACGTATCACGCATCTGTGATGGCGGGTGTGAATGTGGGGGAGGACGCGATCCTGGGTGCGATGGCGGTGGCAACGCGCAACGTGGAAGCAGGATCGATCAGCG
>DATBCB010000091.1:0-4193 GCA_036270675.1 Acidobacteriaceae bacterium
GCCAGAGCAGCGCAGGCAAGGATGGAAGATGTACGGAACATGGGAACCTCCTCGATAGTTCCTGCGGCCGGTCCTATCTGAACCACCGCTTGGATATCCGCAATCTGCGCTGCTACTGCATTTGGCTCAATGCACTGCACGTCATTCCGTCATCATCTGTCTATCTCCATCTTCTTCTTTGATAAGAAAGGACTTTGTCTAACACCTAAGTGCGCTGTTCGTTCTGCTGGGTTGTCGTGGGGCATCAGTGTTACTGTTTCTGGAGCCCAGAGGAGCGTGCTCATGGGCACGCCGGTCAACACGTCACGGGCCTGGCGCTTCGGTGTCTTCGAACTGGACGCCTCAAGTGGAGAACTGCGGCGCAATGGCACGGTCGTCAGGCTGCGCGAACAGCCGGCGCGCATTCTGCTCCTGCTGCTGGAGAACGCCGGGCAGATGGTCACGCGCGAGCAACTGCGCCAACATCTCTGGCCGTCTGACACCTTCGTCGACTTCGATCACAGTCTGAATTCTGCGGTCATGAAGCTTCGCGAGGCCTTGGGCGACTCAGCCGACAAGCCGATCTACATCGAAACCATTCCCAGAAAAGGCTATCGCTTTGTCGCTCCCGTTTCCCACCCGGCCGATACGCAGAATGGCGGCTCTTCGTCTCAATTGACTGCGGGATCTGAGATGGCTGTATCCAACACGCGGGAACAGAGCAATGGCAGCATTGAGGTTCCTTTCAACACGCCGAAGCAAGGCCGTCGACGGCTGCTCTCCAGGAAGTTAGTGGTTGTAATCGTATGCGTCGTGTCAGCGATAGGAACCGCCGCGATCATTGGATCTACATCTCTTCGATCTGCCCTTTTTCAATCCAGGAGCCAGCCTAAGACATCTTCGGGCGAGCCGAATACGATGTCGCCGAACCTGCGTTCTTCGATTCTCACGAGCGCTCCCGGAGACGCGAAATCCCCCTCGTTTTCGCCGGATGGGCGCCAGATCGCCTTCGTTTGGGACGGCGTGGAACGCAGACACTACGACATCTATGTGCAGTTGGTGGGAGGCGACACGCCGCTGCAACTCACACACTTCAAAAGCGGCGACGGCGTTCCCGGGCCACCGCAGTGGTCGCCGGATGGGCGGGAGATTGCGTTTGCCCGCTGCAACAGCGAGCGCGATGGGGTCTACACGGTCCCCGCACTGGGCGGCGCGGAGCGTCGACTGACGAACTCGCCGTGCCGGGACTGGGTCGCGGGCCGGCCTATCTGGACTCCGGACAGCAAAGCCATGGTGATGCTCGACCAGTGCACCCCACGCGGTCCGCGCGGCGTTGTGCTCTTCTCTTTCGAAACCGGCGAGAAGCGCTGTCTGCTGGCGGGATCTCCCGTAGACTTTGCCGCCGACAATGCGCTCTCCCCTGACGGACGAACGGTTGCATTTTCGCATTTTCTGGACTCAGGTTATAGCGAGATCTATGCCGTGCCGCTCTCCGGCGAAGCACCGAGGCGCCTTGTTTTGGAACCCCACGGCGTCTGGAACCCAATGTGGACATCCGACAGCAAGGACATCGTCTTCTATTCCACCCGGGGAAACATGGTGCGCGCCTGGAGGGTGCCGGTCGAAGGCGGCCCGGTCGAACCTGAGATGGTCTACCCGGCAGTGGGTTCGATCTCCCAGGACGGGCGGAAGCTCGCCTATGCAGAGACGCAGGCTGGGAGTTCTTCCAATCACTATCTTCCCGCGGTGATCTGGCGAGCGGATCTCTCGAATGCAGGCGGTCCGGTACTTCGTACAAGGAAGCTCATCTACTCACAGTTCCTGGAGGATAGTGCGCAGCCCTCTCCAGACGGGACGCGTCTGGCGCTGCAATCAGGACGTTCCGGTACACAGCAGATCTGGCTGAACACTACCGACGGCGATCATGCCGTGCAACTGACGAATATAGGCCAGCACTCGGGCACTCCGCGCTGGTCGCCCGATGGACGATGGATCGCCTTCGACGCCGACGTAGAGAATCACAAACACATCTACGTCATCGATGTGGAAGGTAGAAATCTTCATGCGATCACCCATGGTGATTCGGACAACTACGTGCCAGGTTGGTCCCGGGACGGCAAGTCCATCTACTTCGCCTCAGGCCGTACAGGAAGCCGGCAAATCTGGAAGCACTCTGTTGAAGACGGGTCAGAGAGGCAGCTGACGCAGCATGGCGGCTTTTCTCCTTTTGAGTCCTATGACGGACAAACCATCTACTACAGCAAATTCGACGAATCTGGGATATGGAGCATGCCCGCAAGCGGAGGCAGCGAGTCGCCTGTGGTGACCGGCAAGCCGCAAGTGAGCTACTGGGGGCACTGGGCCGTGACCGAGGGCGGACTCTACCTGCTGGACGCCGATGCCGAACCACGTCCTGCAATCGAGTTCTACACCTTCGCCACCCACCACATTACGCGAGTCCTGTCACTTGAACAGAAACCCAGCGATTGGCAGCCCAGCCTGAGCGCGTCGCGAGACGGGCGCACCGTCTTCTACACTCAGTTCGATCCGCAGAGCGCTATCAAGATGGTAGAGAACTTCCGCTAGAAAGAGCCGGCAGTGCTACGGGTTTTCAAGCCTAGGGCACCGTAATCGTGGGTACGCCGGTCAACACGCCACCGATCTGCCGATTCGGGATGTTCGAACTGGACGCAAACTGGAGAGACGATTGCCGAGTCTCACGGCACGCCTGCGTAGATCGTAAGACGCCTCAGGCTCAGAGCAACGACATGGTTGCCTTGGGCGTCGATCGCGACCGCGGAGAATGCGGCGCTGTCGCCGAATACCGGGGTTGGCTTTGTTCAGCAATTCATAGATGGCTGCCTCCCGAACATGAGAGACGGCAACACCTACAGGAACGCCAGCAAGCCTGAAGCAGCGGATCTGGCGCGCTTCGTTGGCGCCGGACGTAAAGGCAGTGACACGAGGCGGCAGCCCGGGTGGCCAACCTCGAAAAGCTGAGGCTGGCTCGCCACATTCCCAAGAACACTCCTAAGGTGATCTGAACCATAGGATGGCACCGCCCATCCCATAACTCTTTTGAGATGGGCGTTGCTCCTTGTACGGATACGGTCGCCGTGAACTATCACATGGCAGCAAGTCCGAAATGGCGGCATAAAGTGGCAGCGAACGGCGGGCGCGGTAAGCGTGCAAAGTGCGGGGTCGTCGTCTAACACCAGCCTTGCAAATGGAGGTGCCGATTCGCATCAAAAAACATATAGGCCTGCCGTTGTTCGCCGCCTCCCCTTGACTTTACATGGTCAGAAGGAACTCGTCGTCGACTTCTAAGCTACAGGCGGGAGTCTAATGCTGAACCGTTCGCCTGATCGGAACGGCGGGAGTGGGCGGCCGACTTGATCGAGGCCGAGGGCACTCTCACAGGCGGGGTTCCCATTGGCGCGGTCTGCACCGGCGGACTCATCTAGGAGCCGGGCCCTACGACCGAAGGTGTTGCAGATTGGGAGTCATATTCCCGGCGAACAAGACCAAGACTGGTCCGTTCACGTCTGCAACGAAATAGTACCTGGATGCCGCGGCCATTATTCGCAGGAAAACGAGCCGTGCTGAACACCGGGATGCACAGGCATACCTTCCGCTCTTTGAACTATTCGCAGCGTAGTGCAGTCATCGGATCGACGGTTGAGGCGCGTCTTGCAGGCAGCAAGCATGCCAAGGCAGCGACGCCAAGCAGCAAAAGAGAAACGGCGGACAGGATGAGAGGGCTTGCGGAGCCGTTCTCCACCCACCGCGCGATGAGGCGGCTGAGCGCGAAGCTCAATCCGAGACCCGCGGCGATGCCGATGCCGACGCTGATTGCGGCGGAAGCAAAGACGATTCCGAGCAGATGGCGGCTGGGTGCTCCGAGCGCCATGCGGATGCCGAATTCATTGGTGCGCTGCGCGACAGAGTAGGAGACGACGCTGTAGAGTCCGACAGCGGCGAGGATGAGCGCGAGCGCGGAGAACGTGGCGAAGAGGATGGAGACGAGGCGTCCGCGGGCGAAGACCGGCTGATTGTGAATCCATGATTCGAGCAGGCCATCTTCCCACATCTCAGCCTGCTGATCCGGATTGATGGCGACAATCTTCTGCTTGACGCTGTGAGTAATGGTGCGCGGATCGACACGGCTGCGGACCAGGATCTGCGTCCACGGCCACATATTTACTGTGTAGGGC
>DATBCB010000092.1:0-6346 GCA_036270675.1 Acidobacteriaceae bacterium
GCTGCCCTTCAGCGCCTCCTGCATCGCCTGCAGTGCCGCGATAGTCGTTTGCTCGCCGTCGTAGTACGCATACTTCACGCGACCAGCAGCCAGCCAGCGGCACGCCTCCGCCAGCGCTGGCCCCGTCGCGATCCGCACCACCGCCGCCTTGACCTCGTGATCAGCCTGCGCGGTGTAGCGGCCATCGGTCACCAGCAGCGCATGCTTCGCCGTGATGGCAAGCGCCGCATTCGATCCCGTAAAGCCGCACAGATAGCGCACATCGGGCAGATGCGTAACCATGAGCGCAGCAATCTTCCGCTTCGCCATCGTCGCACGCAGTTGGCGCATGCGTCTCCGGTGATGAGCCGATGAAATGTTTGCGGATAAAGGCAGAGACGTCACGAGCGATCACACACGTGTGCGAAAGAAGATGGAGGAGAATCGTGCATCCTGCTAGTTTACTGAGCCGCGCTCCGGCGCCGCGCCGGCCGCACACTCTGCACCGGCTTCGCCTTCACCCGCGAAGGCTTCTCCTCGGCCGCTTTTCCGGGGTTCGCTTTTCGGGACCCACGCACCACCGGCATATTCCCGCCCGAGCTCTGCTGGTCCATCCAGTCGTTCAGTCGTGACCGCTTGAAGCGCCACCGGTTCCCCAGCTTGAACGCCGGCACGAATCCTTCGGATGCGTACTTGTACAAGGTGTCTGCGCTGATCCCCAGGTAATCGGCCGCCTGCCGGATGTCCATCACCTCGCGCTGCTCGGTCGCTGTCGCCTGTGCCTTCATCGGAGTGCCATTCCTTCCAGGGGGAACTTCCTCCCGGGCACAGAAGCATTTTCCCTGCTGATGTGAGGTAGCGGAGAGCATCTCGGCGTGGCCTTTCCTTGACGAAAGGCCACATGAACGTGATGCTGGCCGCTCCACACCTACAGGGAAAATTGCTCAACCCCGCCGTTACCGTGGGGAACCCGGCGTCTTGTATATACCCTGTTTCCTCCTGTCCCTTCAAGGAAAGATTCCGCTCCCCTGCCATCCAAATGGGGGATTGCTCTTGGTTTTCGGGGTTACGCCGGCATTTCCGGGCGTCTGCCCATCGATCTCTCCGTCTCTGCGCGCCTCGGCATCGAACCGAATACAGCCTCCCAGCCAGCGCTTTTCAAGAACGAAGATTTACGCTGGACACTGCGGCGCTGTTTTGAAGGGACCCGTGTTCGATCGCGAAAAGATATTTAACTCCCGCCGGGTCACGCCGCCCGCAGGCTCCGGTTTTCGAGCGGTCAACCAGTCGCGGGCGCCGCGCCATCACTGGCCGCTCGCCGCCGTCCTCAGCATCCTCTTCGCGCTCGCCGGACTGCGCTACACCATCCACAACTGGCACCACCCGGACGATCCATCGCCCTGGGCAACACCGCTCCTCGCCATCGCCATCCTGCTCGCCGCCTGGAACCGCTTCCGTCGCAGACCCCGCTAGTCCGATCACGAAATGGGGGACCTTCCAACGCATGTCGTTCCGACTGGAGCGAAAGGGATCTACTGCTTGCTGTGGAAAACACACGCCTGTGGCATCTGCAAGCGTAAATTATTCAGCATCCATGTAACTCGCGACATCGCTATTGCCGCATACTTGCGCGCACCTCCATAACCACATATCTGCGTAATCAACAAAATTATCCCGTAAACTTAGACAACATATTGTCTATGTTCCCGCATACTGATTCTGCTGCACCTATCTGAATTGCGACCCAGCGTCGAGCCCCCAGCTCTTCATCCCCGGTCCCCATCCAGGAGCAGTCCGTAGTGAAATCCAGAATTTTGTCACAGTTTCTGGTACAACACGCCCCGGTTGTCCCTCCGCCCGGGAATCGCTTCCGCCGCAAGCTCGCCAGTTTCAATGAAGAAATGCGCCTGCCTCCACGTCCCGGCGTAAATTCTTCAGCATTCATGTAACTCGCGCCGTACCGAATCTCGCTTATTTGCACACGTCGGAATAACTCCAGATAAGCGCGTGATTACGACATTTTCTGTTTTAAACTGAGACAACAAATTGTCTATCTGCTGCCTTTGATTTTTTTTGGGACGGCTGGATCGCGCACCTGAATCGCGACCGAGCGTCGAGACCACAACCCTTCATCCCTTATTCCCTATCCAGGAGCAAGTCGTAGTGAAACAACAGATCTTCCTTCCCCTGGCCGCGATCATCCTCGCGAGCCCTGTCTGGGCCAGTGCATACGGTTCCACCACCAGCATCAGCACTTCCACTGCAGCCCTCAGTTTCAACGGTTCCAGTGGCAATGTCACATCGCAGCCCCTCACCATCACATCCCATAGCAGCGGGGCGATTACCATCAACGCCCTGTCCTTCTCCGACAACGCGTTCTCCAATTCCTGGGTCTCGCTGCCCCTCACACTGTCGCCCGGGCAGAGCCTCACCATAAAGGTGAGCGCTCAGCCTGAGACTGCCGCCATGCAGGGCACGCTGACCATCGGTACCAGCGCCGGCAGCTCCGTCGTCGGGCTCACCGAGACAGCAGCGCCGTCAACAACCGCTCATTCTGTGAGCCTCAAGTGGGGTCCGCCATCGACCGGCATACCCACCGGCTCGTATGACGTGGACCGCGCCGCCAGCGGCTCCACCCACTTCTCACACATCGGATCCACCGCGGCATCCGTAACGAATTGGACTGACTACTCACCTCAAGCCGGCCAGACGTATCAATATCGCGTCCGCGCCCTGGACCACGCGGGGGATACAGGGCCTCCGTCGGGTGCCATCACGGTGAAAATCCCGTAAACCGCGGCGACACAGCGAAGGCGCAGCCAGGATTCGGCTGCGCCTTTCTGTTGCGCGTGATGGAGGACGGTGCTGTGCTCTAGTTGTCCCGCCGGTGCAGCGTCGGCCGGTCGTCATCCGAGCTGTTCTGTCCGTTCTGGCCATTCTGCCCGTTCTGGCCATTCTGTCCGTTGGCATCCGGCGAAGTGCTCGCCCGCCGCAGCGACGGCTTCTTCTCATTCTGCCCATCGCGCAGCTTGCGTTTGTTCTCAATGCGCGCCAGCCGCGCTTTCACATCATCGAACTCCGATGTCGTAATGATGTATTCGTCCTTCGGCGGCAGCAGGTGCGCGATCTCCTGCTGGGTGGCGAGAATGCGGTCCGGCGTCTGCGGATGATCGGAGAACGCTCTCGCGATCAAATTCGGCTTGGTCTTCTCCAGATGCTCGATCTTCTCGAACATGCTCGGCAGCGCCTGCGGATCATAACCGGCGCGGTACATATATTGGATACCCAGAAAATCCGCCTGCCGTTCAAAGTCGCGAGAGAACTGCAGAAACGTGATCGGCACTGCGAGACCCGATGCTTCGTACAGCCCATAACCCAACCCGCCACCGATGAAGATCAGTGGAATCGTTCCGAACTGCGCGTAGTTCATCCGCGTCTGCTCGCGCATGGCATGGTGGGCCGCCACATGCGATATCTCATGCGCCATCACGCCCGCCAACTCAGCCTCATCGTCCGCCGCCAGGATCAGCCCGCTGTTCACATAGAAGAAGCCGCCGGGCAGCGCCATCGCGTTGATCTCATCGGAATCGATCACCTTGATGGTGAACGGCACCTTAGCGTCCGAGTTCTTCACAATGTTCTGGCCGATGCGGTTCACATACTCCGTCACCACCGGATCGTTGATGAACTTCACGCTCTTCTCGATCTCCATCGAGACGCCCTTGCCCTCTTTTATCTCCGACTCGGTCGAGTACCAGTTCCCCAGCCCGCGGCCGCCGATATCGCGCGTGCCTGCCGCGCTCACATCGTCAATGCTGCCCTTCTTCACCCCCGGCATCACGCCGTTCGGTCCGGGCTCCGGTGCCGTATTCTTCCGCGCCCGAATCGCCGTATCCTGCGCCGCTTGCATCTCTTCCGCGGTGGGCTGGCAGGCCGCGTCCTTATCCTTGTCCTTCTTCTTGTCTTTCTTCTTCTTCCCGTCGTCCGTGCCGTTGTCGCAAGGCGAAGCATTCGGCTGCGTGCTCGCCGGCGTCGCCGAAGGCGTAGATTGCGGATTCGTCTGCGTCGGCTGCGGCAGCGGCGGTGGCGTGGTCGTGCTCGTCGGAGCTCCCGTCGGCGCCGTCTGTGGAGTGGTCTGTTGCCCCTGCAGCGTCAGCGTCGCCATTGCGAGCAGCGCGGGAAGAAGAATTTTGGTCGAGTGCGAACCGGAGACCCGCATAGGAACACCACCCCTAAGAAGAAGCCAGCCGGACAGCCCAACGGGCGGGCAATTCAGACTGCGCCGCTGCTTTAGACCATGATACGCCGCTATTGGTAAGCGGATGCCGCCGCGAATAGAACTGTTGTCATCCCCACAAAACTGTCATTCTGAGCGCAGCGAAAGCCTGCCCTGAGCTTGTCGAAGGGAACCTGCACTCCGCAAGGTCGCCCACAAAAGCCAACGTGAGCGACCAAAGGAAGCGAACCCCACAAAATGCGCCGCCGGCGCGTCTGCCTGAATGGCAAATCCCTCAGTCGTAGTATTCGAGGCCGAGGTGCGTGATCAAATCCGCGCCCATGACGTGCCGCAGCGTGTTCTTCAGCTTCATCGACTGAATAAACAAATCATGCTCCGGATACAGCCCCTCCGCCGTCATTGGCGACTTGAAGAAGAAGCTCAGCCACTCCTGAATCCCGCGATGCTTCAGCTCCGGCGTGCGCGACGCCAGGTCCAGGAACAGCACCAGGTCCAGCGCCAGCGGCGCCGCGAGGATCGAGTCGCGGCACAGGAAGTCGACCTTGATCTGCATCGGATAGCCGAGCCAACCAAAGATGTCGATGTTATCCCAACCCTCTTTGTTATCACCGCGTGGTGGGTAATAGTTAATGCGCACCTTGTGGTAAATATCGCCGTAGAGCTCAGGATACAGCTCCGGCTGCAGGATGAAATCCAGCACCCCCAGCTTCGACTCTTCCTTGGTCTTGAACGACTCCGGGTCGTCCAGCACCTCGCCGTCGCGATTGCCCAGGATGTTGGTCGAGTACCAGCCCGCAACACCGAGCATGCGCGCCTTGAATGCCGGCGCCAGCACCGTCTTGATCAGCGTCTGCCCGGTTTTAAAATCCTTGCCGCAGATCGGCGCTCCCGTCTTTTTCGAAAGCTCTTGCAGCGCCGGAATGTCCACTGTCAGATTCGGCGCGCCATTCGCAAACGGAATCCCCTCCATCAGCGCGGCATACGCATAGATCTGCGAGGGCGCAATCGCCGGATCGTCCTCCAGCAGCCCCTTCTCAAAAGCTTCGATTGATGTATGACAGGGCGCCTGCTCCAGGAAGATCTCCGTCGATCCACACCAGATCATCACCTGACGGTCGGTCTTGCCCTTGAACGCCTGGATGTCGTTGCGCACCTGCTGCGCCAGATCGCATTTCGAACGGCCCGTCTTCACATGATTGCCCTGCAGCCGCTTCACATAGTGCTGGCTGAAGACTGCCGGCATCGGCTGAATGCCTTCCAGAAACGGCTTGATCTGCTCCAGATGATCGCGCTCCAGCACCGCTGCCGTCTTCGCCGCCTGGTACATGTTCTCGTCGTAAATATCCCAGCCGGTAAAGACAATGTCGTCCAGCTTGGCCAGCGGCACAAAGTCCTTGATCAACGGCGTGGTGTTCTCGGTCCGCTTGCCCAGCCGGATGGTGCCCATCTGGGTCACCGACCCAATCGGCTTCGCAAATCCCCGACGTACGGCCTCCACTCCTGCGATCAGCGTGGTCGCCACGGCACCCATGCCTACAACCATCACTCCCAGTTTGCCCGCAACGGGCACAATCGTCTGCTTGGCAGCGGCGGCCTGGCCGCTGTCCTTCTTGCTCGTCATCTCTTGCTAGTCCTCTCCAGTCAAATCCGTCCGTAGATCAACGTCTTAGTCTGAGGCTCCTATCCCGCTTTGGCAAATGCGGACAGCGCGAGCGGCGCCCGGCAATCCGCGAACGGCGTCCAGGCCCTCCCGAGCCGAACACCCTAGCCACGCGCTCGACATGCCACCAAAGCGAGAGATCAAAAAGCGAGAGGTCAAGAAGCGAGAGATCAACCGGACCACGAGGTCTTATCGGCATGTCTTCCCAACCCGAGCGCCAACTGCCGCTGCTGCAAAAACCGCCGCACCGCGCCATCGCGCTCCAGACCGATCGCGATCTCATAAGCATCCCAGGCCTCGTGGCACGCACCCATTCTCGACAGCAGCTCCGCGCGTGTGGCCCAGTACGGCTGGTACTCCGCCAGCCGCGCATCCGTCGCCGGCTCCGGCAACGCGTTCAGCCCCGCGTCGGCCCCGCGCAGCTCCGCAATCGCCAGTGCGCGATTGATCGCCACCACCGGTGAGCCCGA
>DATBCB010000093.1:0-3674 GCA_036270675.1 Acidobacteriaceae bacterium
CTCTCTATGCATCGCGGCCGCAGACCTGCCGCGTCTTCGGACCGCCGATCGCGACCGCCGAGGGGTACGGCGTTTGTGAGCTCTGCTTTCAGGCCGCAACGCCGCAGGAGATAGCCGGCGCCGCGATGACGCCCCTAGCCGACGAGTGTTCCAGCACTCTCGATGAGGCGGCGCTAGCGGCTGGAATGGCATCCGGCGCCACCATCGTGGCCTTCATCCTCAAAGACGGATAATCCGCTTTGCGCATGGCATAGTCGGCCAGCCTGATCCCCCGTCTTTAGTCCGGAGAAATTACATGTGCCGGGCGCAATCACCAGTCAGACCCGCCGTCGCGCCCGTTTGAAGTTTTTTCCGCTCGATGTGGTAAGAGACTCACGGGGGAAAGCTCGTTCGCCCCAGTTGAACGAGAAGGGACAAACGCAAGTTTGTGGGTACTTATCGCACAAAAGTCATTATCTGGTAACGTAAAACATATCGCAGATTACCCTTGCTAAGCAGTGGTGACTAAATGGGTACCAATACATACTTGGCAAGTTCTTTTGGCTCATTGTACTTTTGGGAGCATCGCAGCCACCCCTCACCGCCGCGAACTCCAAAGAGGCGAGTAAAAAGTGAAACTCGACGAGAGATCTATTTACCCTAACTTGAAGCTGACGATCTACAAAACAGGGATACGGCAGAACCGGCTTGCCAAGATGGTTGGCATTCACGAGGCCTATCTCAGCCGGATCGTAAACGGAAGCCGGGAACCCGGAGATGCGCTGCGGCAGGCAATCGCCACCGCGCTACGCTCCGAGGTTGACTGGCTTTTCGAGCGGGAAAAGGTTGTGAGTTTCCCCGCATTCATCCGCGAAGATCGCCAGGCTTCCTAACTCTGACGTACCCGAACCATTGCAGTCTCTTTGGTCTCCTGTTGTGCGGCTCTTCTGTCCTGATTGTGGTCTCTGGGAATGCAGCATGAGAGTTCCCCCTCTCCTGCTCGCAACTTGTAGTTCTGCTGGATGGCGGTTCTGTCTTGGTTTCTCCGTGTGGCTTGGTTCTCCGTTGTGGCTTGGTTCTCGCCGTTTCTCTACCGTGATTTCCTTCTGTCTTGGTTCTTCCATCTCTGAGAGGGTCCGGCGGGTTCGCACAGCGCCGGGCCCGATTCCTGCCCGCAAACTGTGTTGCGCATGCCGCGTTGCGGAGTCATCCGGGTGCAATCGAACGGCTGAAAACCGGCTAACATTGTATGAAAACCATCAAATTTGACCACCCATGGCCGCGGTCGGCAACGCTTTGTGCCCCAGTCGGCATCTGTTTCACCAAGGCCGTCACCCGCTGCTTCGGCAAGGGTGGCAGGCGCGATCAGCATGAACGCGATGGAGCAGATGAGCGTCCTCGAGGTTACAGGAGATACTTTACGGCCCCTATGAATTGCGTCGCTGAAGAGACACCACCGGCTTCCGGAAACGCCCCTACTAGCGATCGGGGGCTGGACAAAGCTTCAAGCCCAGGGCAGAAGACTTCGCCCATGTGCTGGCATTCCGCCCGGAGCCGTTTACCATAGCGGTTAATGATCCCTTTGAAAACTGTGGACCTGGGGTGCTTCCTCTACCCCAGCGGTCAGCGGGAGAGGTTTCGAGTCTCCAGCCGCCGCCATAGATTAACTACTCAACGGCCAACTTACATCCAAGGACTATGCTGGCATTCCTCCTCATCTCGGCCCTGCTTGTTGCTCTGATCGCCATCTGGAAGGTTGGTCCGGAGCGCGCCGTTCTAGCGGTGGTGCTACCGGTGATGATGCTGTGGCCCTACGGCACGGGATGGAAGTTCAAGGGCGTCGAACTCGACATGATGGACGCCGTCGCGCTGCCGGTCGCCGTGGCTCTGGTATTCAAGTACGCGCGGGGCTGGCGATATAGCCTGGCCGACCTGCTGGTCTTCTTTTATTGCTTCAGCACCTTGCTGTCGAACTGGAATGCGGACGGTCAGTCCGCCGGCCTCGCCCTAGGAACGGCGATGGCCTTCTCCTGCTTTCCGCCCTATATCATCGGGCGCGTCGCCGTGGAGCAGCCCGGCTTTCGCGTCGCTCTGGTCAAGCGGTATGCCTTCCTGGCTTTCGTGATCTCTGTTCTGTCGCTCTATGAGTACCGCATGGAGCGGAACTTCTTCCGCATCTGGTCGGACAAGATATTTCACAACACCAGCCATCTAATCCTGCAATTGCGCTGGGGATATGGACGCATCGCCGGTCCCTACGGCCACGCCATTCTGGCCGGCTGCATCCTGCTCAGCGCCTTGCTGTTTGCCATCTGGCTTGCCAGCGAAGGCATGTGGGGCCGGAAGTTCCGCAACCTGGAATTTCTCCCCGGCCGAAAATCGATGTACATCGTGCTCGGGCTGATGGCCGGCGTGTGGATGACCCAGTCGCGCGGCCCCTGGATGAGCGGCGCGTTCGGCATTCTGCTCATCCTCGCGGCACGTGCGCGCAACCAGAAGCGCGCCCTCCGCAATGTGATCATCGCCAGCGTGCTGCTGATGACCGTCTTCTATACCGTCCTCAACCGTTACACCAATATCAATCGCTCTCCATCCAACGTCGACCAGGAGAACGCGCAATACCGCCGTATGCTGGTTATCAACTACACGCCGGTAGTGAAGCGCGGTGGAATGCTGGGCTACGGTCTGCACTTCCCCAAGGTCGATGGCCAGGTTTCGATCGACAATGAATATCTCAACCTTGCCCTGACACAGGGCTATCTCGGCCTGGGCATCTTCTCGCTGCTCGTTTTCATCACCGGCGCGCGTCTGGTGCGTACCATCGTGGTCTCCCGCGATCGTCAGGAGACCTCCTTCGCGCTGTGCCTCCTTGCGGTCTTTGTCACCATCGTGCTCAGTATCGCCACGGTCTATCTCGGCTTCCAGACCTTCACGCTCTTCTTCCTTATCACCGGCTGGGCACAGGAACTGCAGCCGGCAAGGGCCCTTGCACCGGCAAGCGAGCCTGCGGTCGTGTACGCCCCCGCCCGCTTCGCATTCCGCCGGGTCTGGAGTTAAATCATGATGCTGCTTCGCCCGGGTGCCTCGTTTCTGAGCAATGATTCCACCAATCTTCTGTTGCGCACCGCGTCGTGCATGCTGGTCGCGGCAACGGCGCCGCTCGCACTGGAGCTGCTGGTCCTGACTGCGGGTTCGATGCTGCCCAGACGCAGCCGCGAAAGGCGCATTCACCCGGTGGTGCCGGTCGCGCCGCTGTCCCTGACCGTGGTTGTCCCGGCTCATGATGAAGAACTCCTGTTGCGTCGCTGCGTCGCCAGCCTGCTGGCCGATCTGCCGCCGGGTAGCTCGGTCCTGGTGGTCGCGCACAACTGCACCGACGCTACCGCGCAGCACGCGGCCCAGTCCGGCGCAGACGTTCTGGTGCTCCGTGACGATGGACGTCAGGGCAAGGGCGCTGCGCTGCGCGCCGGCTTCCATCACGCGCTTGCTCGCGGCGCCAAAGTGCTTGCGGTGGTGGACGCCGACTCAGTGGTCGCTCCCGGTTTTTCCGCTGCCATCGCCGAAGCGCTCGCCGATGGCGCAGAGGCCTTTCAGACCCGGTATGTCGCGGTCGCCGGCCGCTGCCACCAGGCGACGGCGCGGTTAACGGCGCTCGGCTTTCTCGGCTTCAACGTGATCCGTCCGCGAGGCCGCGC
>DATBCB010000094.1:0-7810 GCA_036270675.1 Acidobacteriaceae bacterium
ACGGCCGGTGCGCTTCCGCGCTCAATACCGCGGCCTCGGGCCCACACACCGCCTGGCCCAGAGCGCTCCGGGCACCATCGAATACTTCCTCACCGAGCGGTATCGCCTGTACACCGCCGACCGCCGTGGCCACCTCTTCCAGGGCGAGATCCACCACCTGCCCTGGCCGCTCGAATCCGCTGAGGCCGAGTTTCCCCTCAACGAGCTCCCCGCCGCTCACGGCATCAAGCTTCCCGATACCCAGCCGGTGCTCTTCTACGCGCGCGAGCTGGTGGTCTACCTCTGGTCGATCGAGTTGGCGAAAGGGCTCAAGTCCGCATTGGGCGCGCGAAGGCCGGTCCCAGCCGCAGAGCCCCTGTAACAGCTTCTAGCCTCTAGCTCCTAGCTTCTAGCCGGTGCCTTGTATTGGTCACAGCGATGTGTGGAATATCAGATCCCTCCGCATCGCGGGTCTCGCTGTCGCAAGACGGCTCCGATCGAGATGACGAGCTGACGGGCACATAGTTTCTTGCTAGCGGCTAGGAGCTAGAAGCTAGAAGCTGCAATCAGCGATACTTTCCCCTATGACTGAACGCACTTCCGACCTCACTGAAAAAATCGCACTTGTCACCGGAGCATCGCAGGGCATTGGACGCGCCTGCGCGCTCACCCTCGCAGCGCAGGGCGCCACCGTCGCGCTCGCCGCACGCAATGAAGAGAAGCTGCGTGCCGTCTCGCAGGAGATCGCTGCCGCCGGCGGCCGCGCCGAGGTCTTCATCCTCGACATCAGCAGCGAAGCGTCGATCAAGGAGACGGCGAAGGCGGTGATCGCAAAGCTCGGCCGCGTCGACATACTGATCAACAACGCCGGCATCACGCGCGACATGCTGCTGCTGCGCATGAAGCGCGCTGACTGGGACGACGTGCTCGCGACCAATCTCACCGGCACCTTCCTGCTCACGCAGGCCGTGCTCAGCTCCATGATGAAGTCGCGCTGGGGACGCATCATCAGCATCTCCAGCGTGGTGGGTGAGACCGGGCAGGCCGGCCAGGCCAATTATGCCGCGTCTAAAGCCGGCCTCATCGGTTTCACCAAATCGCTGGCGCGCGAGATGGCCTCCCGCAACGTCACAGCGAATGTCGTTGCTCCGGGAATGATCGAAACCGCGATGACCGCGGTGCTCGATGAAAAACAGAAGGCCGCCATGATGCAGTTCATTCCGCTTGGCCGTGTCGGGACTGATCAGGACATCGCCAACGCCGTCGCCTTCCTCGCATCGGAAAAGGCCAGCTACATCACCGGCCACACCCTCGACGTGAACGGCGGCATGCACATGGGGTAGCCATCGCAAGGGGCACGTGTCTACACGAACACTGCTCTACACGAAGACTGCTGCCACGATGCAGATGACCAGCAGCAATGCCGTAGTAATTCGCTTCGCAGCCAAAGCTCTATCCTCCGTCTGCTGCAGGCGGCCCATCGAGAACTCGTGCCGGTTCATTGCGTGCTCCTGCCTGCAAGATGCAAAGAAGCCGTAGCGGCAAAGCCCGGAATGCGCCGTTGCATCGTGTCGAGAGCCGCGGCCATTTCTGTCTGCAGATACGGTTGCGTTGGACGAAACATGTCCCCGGACTGGAGCACAAGGATTCCATTTGCTAGCGCAGTGGCGACGTGCGGACGCGCGAAAGTGGATATCGCATCGGCGTCGGGAAGCTCCGAGAGCACGTCTGCTGTCTGTTCAGGCGAGAGCAGATTGATCCTTTCCTGCGCACTCAGAATGCTGACCAGGACAACGGCGGCCTGCGCGCGCGTCACAGGATCCCTCGGAGAGAAGCTCGAGCCGACCGCACATTCCGGACAAAGAAGTTGGCGGTGCAGGAATGGATAGATGGCCTGTGCTGCAGCATAGTTCGCCTCGCCCGGGCGAAGGTCGTCGAACACCACCAGGTCGGCTGGCTGCGGAAGAGCGAATTTCTCTTGTACATTGGTCGCAAACTCGGCAAACGTGACCGCGCCGGTCACGTTTTTCATGTCCGCTGGAGTATTGCCATCGGAGGCTGGGTATAGGACCGCCTGGGCGCGATCTACGAGCGCGATGGTCCCGGAGACGGCAAGGCAGGTAAGGAAAATCAGCAAAGTGGTCGCCAGCGATTTCATACGCTTCTCCGGCCGAATCGCAACTTGGCGAGGCAGCCTCGTCGAACGCTGCTCAGAATTCAGCACTCAACCTGGGATATGGAATAGTGGCGTGGGATGGGAAAGCGTTACAGAAGAATCACGAGCCGGTATTGCTGTCGATTTTGCTGTGCATTGCTCAGGCCGCAGGCGCGCCCTTGATCTTCGCCGGCATCGGCTGCGTCGCTTTGCGTTCTCCGCGCGCGGCATTCTGCTTCAGCAACTCCGCATTCAACTCCGCTCCGATCACCAACAGCAATGCGACCACATAAAACCAAAGCATCAGGATGATCACCGCGCCCAGCGATCCATACATTTTGTTGTAGTTGGAGAGGTGGCCGAAGTAGTAGCCGAGACCGGCCGAGCTCAAGAAAATCCCGATCACCGCCACTACTGCTCCGGGCAGCGTATCCATGAAGTTCTGCTTTCGGTTCGGTGCAAGGCAGTACTGGATCTCCACTGCTGCCACGAAGATGACGAATATCGTGATCAGACGCAATGCCGGCCAGATGTCCCCAAACGCACGCGGCACAGCGAACAGCTCCGTCACCAGGTGTCCGAAGTGAGGTCCGGCAAGGATCATCAGCAGCCCGACCAGGCTCAGCGCGCCCGTGGTCAGCGTCAGCAGCAACGCCTGCAGACGGTCGCGCCACCAGCTCCGCGTCTTCTCCACGTCATAGGCTACGTTCAGCGCTTCAATCGATGCCGCGAAGCTTCCGGAAGCGGTCCATAGATAACTCAGCAGACCGAAGGAGAGCAGGCCGCCGCGGTGAGGGATCAGCAGTCCGGCAAGGATGTGCTGCACCATCTGCATGGCTGCCGGCGGCACCACTAGGGCCAACAGACCCAGCAACTGATCGAACAGGTTTGGAATCGGCAGGTAGCCGAGCATCGCGGAGAGAAAGATCAGCAACGGCACGAGCGCGAGCAGAAAGTAGTAGGACATGGCAGCCGCCATGGTGAAGGCGCGGGTACGATTGAGCTCGTTATAAACGGTGACGGAGAGCTCCTTCGTCCTCTTCCACCAGGAAGCGATAGGCACCAGTTTTAGCAGGCCACGCCGCATGACTATCTTCGATTGCGATGACGCCAATTTAATTCAAGATGGCCCCGATCTGAACTAGAGTATGGCCTCGATGATTGGCAATTTCTTTCGCGCGATGCGCGATCGGCTCACCCTGGCCTGGTAAGGGCGATCGTCCGCAGACCACGGGCTTGCCCGCCCCTTTGCGTACGCGCCATACTCCTCGGTTGCTCTTCTTTTCTCCGAGGCGAATCTATGTCCACACGCGCCGTTCGCATCCACACACTTCTACTGGCGCTGGCAGCCGTCCTTCTGGTGCTTCCCGCTGCCCGAGCTGCCGATCCAACCAGCTCAGATCCAAGCTCAGATCCCAGTTCAGACCCAAGCAAGCCGGTCGAGGTCTCCTTCCCGAGCGGGCCAGAGACGGTGCACGCGCTGCTCTACGCTCCTGCCGGCGCTCCTGCCGGCGGAGGCGCGGCGAAGCACCCGGCCATCATCGTGATCCACGAGTGGTGGGGCCTCAACGACTGGGTGAAGGAGCAGGCTGCCGACCTGGCCGCCCACGGCTACGTCGCGCTAGCCGTCGATCTCTATCGCGGCCAGGTAGCTACCGACCCCGAGACCGCACACGAGATCAGCCGCGGTGCGCCCCAGGACCGCATCCTCCGCGATCTGAAGGCGGCCGAGGCCTATCTGAGCTCGCGCAAAGACGTCGATCCGACCCGCATCGGCGCCATCGGCTGGTGCATAGGCGGAGGTTATGCGCTGGCCTTTGCCGTTGCCGATCCGCACCTGAAGGCCGTCGTTGCCAACTACGGCCCCCCGCCGACCGATCCAGCCTCGCTGGCGCAGATCCACGCCGCCATCCTGGGCAACTATGGCGGTCTGGATAAGGGCATCACACCTGCCAGCGCGGAGGCGTTCGCCGCCGACATGAAGAAGCTCGGCAAACCGGTCGACTTGAAAATCTATCCCGACGCGGGCCACGCCTTCGAGAATCCGAACAACAAGGCTGCCTATCGCGCCGAGGACACGGCAGACGCGAAATCCCGCTATCTCCATTTCTTCGCCCGCGAGCTGGGCGGCAAGCCGTGAGCGATCTGTAAAACCCGGTAACCTTTCTGACACGTTTATGGAAGGACAAATTCCTCATAAGTTGCAGGTTCGACTAATTCCTGGTTCGCGCTGCAAATTGTTCTTGCTCTTAGCGTTGCGCGCATGTTAACTATGCAGCCAATAAAACTAGAAGGAGCCCTCGCCAACGCAGTTTCCCGGGCCAGGCGTGGGCCTTTGAAAGTCAGGCGCGCGCATGCAAATTGGAACGACGATCCGGGGTTACCGGCTGCAAAAGGGTCTATCGCAAGGGGACATCGAAAAACGCACCGGTCTGCTGCGGTGCTATCTCTCCCGTGTAGAAAACGGGCACACCGTTCCTTCCCTCGACACGCTTGCCAAAATTGCGCAAGCGCTCGATCTACCGCTGGCGCAATTCTTTGCAGAGGATTCGCTGGGCCGGGAGATGAACACGCAAAAGCTGACGGACGAAGAACTCCGGTTCCTCACCCAGATCCGGCGCTACTCCTCCAACCTGAACGACAGCGACCGCAAGCTGCTGCTCGCGATGGTGAAGAAGTTCGCCGCAACCGCCATTCGGTAAAGCAGGGGTCAGGGATCAGAGGTCAGGGATCACGCCTTCAACTGGCGTGGTGCTTCCAGCTTTCTATTTACCTAAACGACGAAAGGAATCAGCGATCCCTGACCGCTGATTCCTGACCGCTGACCCCGACCCCTGCGTTTCAGCCACGCCACAGATTGGCAACAAAGTGCGCGCCCAGCAGCACCAGCAGCAGCACGCTGCCAAAGGCCAGCCACTGCCGCCGGATCCACAGCTGCCGGTCCACTCCCAGCTTGGGCACCAGCAGAACGCCCAGCAGCATCCCCGACAGAAAGCCGCCGAGATGCGCCATGTTGTCGATGCGTATCGGGGATTTGAAGGCATCGGCGCCAAAGCCGATGACAAAGTTCAGCACAGCGAAATAAATCACGCTGCGGCGCAGCCGCGCGACCTCCGTGCGATCCACCGGAAGCAGCTTCGAGCCCAGCAAGGGGATCAGGACCCCCGCCAGGCCAAAGACCGCCCCGGATGCGCCCACGCTGATCACGCCGTAATCGAGGACGTGGCCTCCGCTGACCGCGCCGGGGTGTAGTGCCACGCTGAGCAGGTTGCCCACCACGCCCGTCAGAAGGTATGCCGCGACAACGCCAAAGGCGCCCAACAGCGGCTCGCCCAACAGCCCCAGGTTGTAAAGACACCACATATTCGTGGCGATGTGGATAATTCCAGAGTGAACGAAGGTCGAGGTCACCAGACGCCACCACTGGTGATCGGCCAACACGAACAGGCCGACATTTGCCCCCCAGTGGACGAGCTGATCACCCGTGGGCGCGGTTGGCGAGACGCCACTCAGCACCATCAGCACATAGACGGCGATGTTGATGGCGGTGAGGGCGTAGGTGGCCGGGGCAAGCTGCCAGCCCGAACGGCGCCGTCGCGGCGGCGGCGCGGCAATGGGCTCGCTGTAGCCCGGCACGTAACCCTGCCGCTGGCCGTAGGTCGTCTCTCCCGGCACGGTACCGGGCGGCACGGTACCGGGCGGCAGGATCTCCGGCTCGGCCTGCGGGCCGTTTCTCGCGGGACTCTGCCACTGACGCTGGTCCATTTCTGAAAGCTATCACGCATGCACGGCAGGTGAACGCCCACGCCGGCCGCTTCATGAAACACTAGACTTTCGAAGTCATTCCGAAGGAGAGATCACTACAGTGCAGGCACAGCAGCACGCAACAGTGCAGCCGGGTAGCAAAGCTCAGGAGCAACCGGGAGGGAAGTCCATCCGCCGCGCGCTGCTCAGCGTCACCGACAAAACGGGCCTGGTCGAGTTCGCCCGCGCGCTCGCGAGCCACGGCGTAGAGCTCGTCTCTACCGGCGGGACTGCCCGCGCGCTGCGCGATGCCGGCCTGCGCGTTCAGGACATCTCGGAGCTGACCGGCTTCCCCGAGATGCTCGACGGCCGCGTCAAGACGCTGCACCCCAAGGTGCATGGCGGCATCCTGCATATCCGCGACAATCCCGCTCATCAGGCTGCGGTGGCGGAGCACGGTATCCTGCCCATCGACATGGTGGTGGTGAACCTCTACGCCTTCGAGAAGACCGCCTCGAAGCCTGGTGTCGCCTTTCACGAGATCATCGAGAACATCGACATTGGCGGCCCGTCCATGGTGCGCTCGGCCGCGAAAAACTTCGAGGATGTCTCGATCGTTACTGCGGTCTCGGATTACGCCCCGCTGACGCAGGAACTGGCGGCCAACCACGGCGCGCTTAGCCGCGAGACGCGCTGGCGTCTGGCCCGCCAGGCTTTCGCGGTCACCGCTGCCTATGACAGCGCCATTGCCTCCACGCTCGCAACGCTGGCCGTGCCAAAGGGCGAGACGGCGGCTTTCCCTGACCCGCTGCGTATCAGCTATCCGCTGGTGTCGCCGCTGCGCTATGGCGAGAATCCGCATCAGGCGGCGGCGATCTACTCCGACGGCAGCGGCACCGGCGTAGCCGGCGCGGAACAGCTCCAGGGCAAGGAGCTGAGCTACAACAATCTCGTCGATCTGGACGCCTGCTGGGACCTGGCGCAGGAGTTCACCGAACCCACAGTTGCCATCATCAAGCACACCAATCCATGCGGCGCCGCCACCGCGTCCACCATCCTTGAGGCGTATACCAAGGCGCTCTCTACCGACCCGATTTCTGCCTTCGGCGGCGTCATCGGCGTGAACCGTGAGATCGACGAGGCCGCCGCGGAGGAGATCGCGAAGCTCTTCGTCGAAGCGATTGCTGCCCCTGGCTTCAGCGCCGGCGCGCTCGCTCGCTTCGGCGCGAAGAAGAACCTGCGGCTGGTGGTGGTGAAGCCGGCGGCGCGTGCACGGGTGATGAAGCAGGTCTCCGGCGGCATGCTGCTGCAGGATGCCGACACCGGCTCGGTCACGGCCAGTGATCTGCGTACCGTCACGAAGCGTGCGCCTACCCCCGACGAGCTCACCGACCTGCTCTTCGCCTGGAAAGTGGCGAAGCACGTGAAATCCAATGCCATTGTCTACGCGCGCGGAGGCCAGACGATCGGCGTGGGCGCGGGACAGATGAGCCGCGTGGATGCCGCGCGCTTTGGCGCCATGAAGGCCATCCTGCCGCTGCCCGGCTCGGTGGCGGCCTCCGATGCCTTCTTCCCCTTCCCGGACGGCCTGGAGACCATTGCAGAGGCTGGGGCGACCGCGGTAATCGAGCCCGGAGGGTCCATGCGCGACGACGCTGTCATCGAAGCCGCCGACCGGCTGGGCATCGCGATGGTCTTCACCGGCATGCGGCATTTCCGTCACTAGGGCAGTGAGCGGGGGCAGAGGTCCCGGGATCAGATCGCGTCCCGACTACCTGGTCCTGCACCGTTGGGATGGAATTCACGATTCTTCCCCTTCCATTGCGCATCCCAGGCGGGGGTACAATCGTCTATCAGACGAAGGAGAGATCCGGCGAGCGTGCGTCCCCTCTGGGGACCCCAGGCATCCGGTAGCCCACCCCGCATGAATCG
>DATBCB010000095.1:0-4795 GCA_036270675.1 Acidobacteriaceae bacterium
TCGATCTGGCTGTCCATAGTCTGAAGGATCTGCCGACCGAGCTGGATGCCCGATTTGTGATCGCAGCGGTGACAGAGCGGGTCGATCCGCGGGATGTCTTTGTCTCCATCCAATACCAGAGCATGGATGCGCTGCCTGCAGGTGCGCGCGTGGGCACGAGCAGCCTGCGCCGGCAGTCGCAGCTGCGCGCGCGTTGGCCGCAGCTCGAGTACGTGGAGTTTCGCGGGAATGTCGACACGCGGCTGCGCAAGCTACGCGAGGGGCAGGTGGACGCGGCGGTGCTGGCGGCGGCCGGTTTGGATCGGCTGGAGCGCACGGAGTGGGTGCGGGAGCGATTCTCCGAGGATGTGCTGTGCCCGGCGCCGGGCCAGGGGGCACTGGGGATCGAGTGCCGGGCCGCGGACAAGCGCACGCGCGCGGTGCTCGCGAGCCTGGATCATGGCGAGTCGCGCTTTGCGGTAACGGCGGAGCGGGTGGCGCTGGCCGCGCTCGGCGGAGGATGCCAGGTGCCGATTGGAGCTTACTGCCGGCGCGATGGGGATGCTTATCGTATCAGCGGTTGTGTCTCATCGCCGGATGGCGCCACGGTGCTGCGCGGGGAGATGCGCGGCAGCGATGCGCCGAGCCTGGGCGCGGACCTGGCGGATGTGTTGCTCCGGCAGGGCGCGCTGCAGTTGCTGGCGCAACAAGGCGAGCAGGGAGAGCCGTGACGGCAGAAGCGCTGGCCGGCCGGCGCATTGTGGTCACGCGGGCGGAGCGTCAGAGCGGCGGGCTGCGTGAGCTGCTGGAGCGGCAGGGCGCGGAGGTGTTGCTGCTGCCGACGATCGAGACTGTGCCGCCGGATTCTTACGGGCCGCTCGATGATGCGCTGCGCGAGGTGAAGCGGTTTGCTTGGCTGGTCGTCACGAGCGCCAATGCAGTACGCGTGATTGGCGAGCGGCTCGCGGCTGTTGGCCTGGCCGCGCAGTCGCTTGCGCATCTACGGTGTGCGGCGGTGGGGCCTTCGACCGCGGAGGCGCTGCGCTCGCTGGGGCTTGCGATTGAGATTGTGCCGGAGCGATATGTTGGTGGGGCGCTCGCGGATGCATTGAAGGACCATGCGCGTGGACAGCGCGTGCTGCTGGTGCGTGCGGCTGTGGCTCGGGATGTGGTGCCCGATGCGCTTGCGGCTGCTGGCGCTCGGGTCACGGTGGTGGATGCGTATCGTACGGTTATTCCTGCGGATGCTGCGGATCGTGCGCGTGCGGTCTTTGGCGAAGAGCCGTTGCCGGATGCTGTTGTGTTCACCAGCGGATCGACGGTGACGCATCTGCTGGATGTGCTGCGTGATGCGGGGCTCGTGTTTCCGCGTGAGATTGCGTGCGTGTCGATCGGGCCGGTGACTTCGGCTGCGTTGCGTGCTGCCGGGCTTGCTGTTGCTGCGGAGGCCGAGACGGCTTCGCTGGATGCGCTGGTTGCTGGGTGTGAGCGGTTGTTGGGAAGCTAAACCTTTGTGGCGCTACAAACAAACAGCAGGTCCTTCGACTGCGCGCCTGCGGCGCTCCGCTCAGGATGACACCGCTTTATTAGCGCGAAAATCTTTAAAGCGACCGACGCGTCAGTGACTCGACCAGGTTTTGTCGCTGGAGTCGCATTCCTTCTCGATCACGCACTCGGCGCAGCGGGGCTTGCGGGCGATACAGATGGCGCGGCCGTGCAGGATGAGTTCGTGGCTGAAGTCGATCCAGTGGTCTTTGGGGATGATCTTGATAAGATCCTGCTCGACTTTTTTGGGCTCGGTGTTGAGGGTGAGCTCGAGGCGGCGCGAGAGGCGGAGCACGTGGGTGTCGACGACTATGCCGTCTGCGATGCCGTAGGCCACCCCCAGGACGACGTTGCCGGTCTTGCGGGCGACGCCGGGCAGCGTGAGTATCTCGTCCATCGTTTGCGGCACTTTGCCGCCGAAGCGCTCGACCACGCCCTTTGCCGCGCCCGAGATCGACTTGGCCTTGTTGTGGAAGAAGCCGGTGGTGCGGATGAGCTCTTCGATCTCCGGCAGGGATGCTTTCGCCATCGCGGCCGGGGTGGGGAAGCGGCGGAAGAGCGTGGGTGTCACCATGTTGACGCGCGCATCGGTGCATTGCGCGGAGAGGATGGTCGCGACCAGCAGCTCCCACGGATTCGAGTGCACCAGCGCGCAGGTTGCGCCGGGATAGGCCTTCTGCAGTCCGGCGATGATCTTCGCGATGCGCTCGGGTGAGGTTTTGAGCTGTGGTTTGCGGGACTTCTTCGCAGGCGCTTTCGCGGGACGCTTTTTCGCTGTGGTCGTCTTTGCTGGCATCGTTCGCAGTTTACTCAAGGTCGTTGCTGTCGAGATGTGCGGGACCGCGGGCAAACAGCAGGTCCCTTCGACAAGCTCAGGGCAGGCTCTTCGCTTCGCTCAGGATGACAAAACTAAAGATGCTCAGGACGACAGCATTCGTGGTTAACCGAGGCGGTCGAGCATGGCTTCGGGCGTCATGCGGATGCAGGTGTAGATCGGTGTGTCCTTGAGGGTGTAGGCGCTGATCTCGGTCTCGCGGAGCTGCTGCACCAGGTCGAGGAAGTCTTCGGGGTGGTTGCTCTCGAAGGCGACGACGAACTCCTGGTCATCGATGCCGAAGGAGTAGGTGGTGTTGAGCTTGACGCGCGGATAGAGGTGGCCGATGCGGATGTGCTCGGTCATGAGGCGCTGGCGCTCTTCGAGAGGCAGCAGGTACCAGGCGCGCGTTTTCCAGAAGGGATAGATGAAGATGTATTTCTGGCCGCCGGGGCGGATGGCGCCGCGCGAGTCGTGCTGGCCTTCATGCTCGTGGCCGATGAGGTATTGCGAGCGCTTGGTCATCGAGATGTAGTTGTTGGCGAGTTCGAGATAGCCGCCCAGGGGGGTGGCGAGGAGCTCGGCCATCATCTCGCTGAGGTCGTCGACCGAGTAACAGATGCGCCAGAGGGCCATGTCGCAGTCCGGGCGCAGGCCGACGGTGGAGTAGGTGAGCGAGAGCAGGCGGCCGGGCTGGTTCCAGCGGGCAAGCACTTCGGCGAACAGGCGCTTGTGCTCGACGCGGTCGGCTGCGGGCAGGCGGCGCCATTCGGGCATCACCTTGAAGAAGCTGAAGCCGATCATCTGGCGCTTGATGGGCTTGTCTTGCTTGGCTTCGGGCCTGCCTTCGGGCTTGGCTTCGGGCTTGGCGGCTGCGGTTTCTGCCGGGGCGGGGAGGGTCTCTGTTTCTGCCATGTTTTTCTGTTCCTTTCTCTCGATGGTAGCAGGATGGCGGCGTCACGTTACCGGCTACCCCCTCCCCCTCCGGCACGGGAGGCTGGCTTGGAACTGCTTTTGTTTGTTCGGTTTGAAGCTGATCCCGCGAGCTAAATTCGTCCATTCGAACGAGTTATCGGTAAATTCGTCCACGAGTTGAAGTTAGCGCGGTCCAAGCAATGCCGCACGAGCGGTTGAATACATGCCTATTTCAAGAGTAGCGAATTCAGTGGGGTGATTTGGCACAAATGCCAAGGAAAACGGTTGGCGCGATTCATTGTGGGAACGGGCCGATACGGAGGACCTCTACGTTCGAATGGATTGTGGGGAAGCTACCCCACCTGGCATCGCCGCCGCTCCAGTCGGGATAACAGATGCCTGGAGTAGCGCGCGCGACTACACTCGTTCTGGATTTGAGGAGCAGCAAGTATGCCGACGGCGAAGGATGGGAAGATCTGTTACATCGAAATGCCGACGAAGGATGCGCAGGCTTCGGCGGATTTTTATCAGCGAGCGTTTGGGTGGACGATCCGGACGCGTGGCGATGGCGCGATTGCATTTGACGACACCACGGGCGAGGTGAGCGGCGCGTTTGTGCTGGGGCGGCCGCCCGGTGTTGCGCCGGGCTTGATGGTGTACATCATGGTGGACAGCGTAGCGGATGCGATTGAGAAAGTGAAGGCGAATGGCGGCGAGATTGTGCAGCCGATCGGCGGCGATCCGGGAGAGATTACGGCGCGCTTTCGTGATCCGGGTGGAAATGTGATGGGGCTGTATCAGGAGCCGGCGTGAGAGTACTAGTGGCTTATGCTATCGCTTTCGCTGCGATTCTTTTCCCTCGCCGTTGCGATCCGCATCTCTACGGCCAATTGTCACGAAGATTGGACACTCAACGCTGCTTGTCGAGCAGAAGGAGATCTCCGTTGTCCGTGCACTTGCGGGACATGTTGTTGTTCTAGGAACAGGCGCACCCGCAAGCGGTGTGACGGTGGACCTTTGCAATTCCGGATGGAAGGCTGTTCTTGCTTCCACCAAAACAGATGAAAGGGGGTACTTTTCATTGGGAAAGCAAGAGGCCGGTAAGTTGTTATATGTCCGCCTGTCGTCACCGGGCATGGACATTTACCGCTCCGAGTTTGCATTAAGAAGCATGCAGCACATGAGTTGAGGATTCGTCTGAGTGTTGCAACATAGCTAAAGCCCCTCATGCTGAGCGGCAGCAGCACGAGCTTGTATGAGTGGGGCGTGTGTTGCAATAAACGTAGATATTGCGAATATCTGAATCACGTGTTGAGGGTCTCAATGACCGAGAAGCAACGATGCAAGTGGGCGGAGACCGATCCGCTGTTGCGCGAGTATCACGACAAGGAATGGGGCCGGCCGGTGCGCGATGGGCGCGCGATGTGGGAGGTGTTGATGCTGGAGGGCTTTCAGGCGGGGCTCTCGTGGTTGACCATTCTGCGCAAGCGCGATGCGTTTCGCAAAGCGTTTCGCGATTTCGATCCGGTGAAGGTGGCGCGG
>DATBCB010000096.1:0-13030 GCA_036270675.1 Acidobacteriaceae bacterium
TTTCCCCTGTGGCAGCGCCGTAACCATTGATCGTCGAGGGCGCAGCGACCTGCTGAAAGCGTAGATCCAGCGGATTTGGCGAACGCGGTCCGATGGTGAGCGTGGCAGGATTGCTCGTCACTTTGCCGTTGTTGTCCGTCACCGTGACAACGAAGGTTTCGTTGTTGTCGCTCAAGGCAACGGCGGGCGTGACGTAAGCAGCGCTGATGGCTCCGCCGATCTGGGCCCCATCCTTCGTCCACTGATATTGGTATGGAGCGACTCCGCCAGTGACTGCGACGGTGAAGGTAGCGGGTTGATTCAGTGGGACGGTTTGGCTGGCGGGTTGAGTGACGATGATCAGAGGCGAGCCGGGAGGGGCAGTGGGGCCGCCAGAACCGCAAGCAGCGCTCGGGTGGTTCGACTGCCGCGATTGCCCATGGTCTCGACCGGAGAGTACGAGACATTTTTGACCGGCGTGCGGACGCCGTCAATTCTTCTCTTGCGGCCTGGACTTTCGGCAATACGTTCTAGACGCGCTGGCTTAGGGGCGAGCGGCCGTTTCCATGAGCAGTTGCTGCACTGCCGATGGGCGATCCTTGTAGTTCAGGCGGGGCAGGTCTTCTACGGCGCGGCGCAGTGCGGTCTCCCAGCGGGCGTGCAGCTCGAGCAGCTCGGGATCGTCGGCAGCGAAGCGGCGGTACTCCGTGAAGTCGAGAGCGCCATCGCGATAGACGAGCAGCTCGAGCGGCGGACCTACGGTGACGTTCGAGCGTATCGTGGCATCGAAGGAGAGCATGGCGTAGAGCGCGGCAACATCGAGCGGCGTCTTGTCATAGACGATGCCGCGGTCGAGGATGGGGCGGCCGTATTTCGCTTCGCCGATCTGCAGATAGGGCGAGTCCTGGGTGGCGCTGAGCGGGTTGCCCTGCGGATAGATGCAGTAGAGCGCGGGTGGTGCGCCCTTGACCTGGCCGCCGAGCAGCAGGTGGATGTTGAAGTTGTAGTCGTCGCGCTCGAGCGCGGCACGATCGAGATCGGAGACGCGGCGCACGGCATCGCCGACGGTGCGGGCGGCAGCGTACATGGATTCGGCCTGGGCGAGTCCCCTGCCCTGCTGGAAGTCGTCCTGCATCAGAGTGATGGTGGATTGCGTGAGCGAGAGGCTGCCGCTGGTGAGCAGCACGAAGGCGCGCTCGCCGGGGAGGACGAAGGTATGCATCTTGCGGCAGACATTGACCTGGTCATAGCCTGCGTTGGTGCGGGAGTCCGAGGCCATGACGAGGCCCTCCCGGGTCATGATGCCGAGGCAATAGGTCATGGGCTCCATGGTCTCCCAGGCGGGGGAGAAATGCTACCCGCAGTGTGAGAAAAGCAGCCACGACTGCCTGGTTCATGGCATCCTAATTTCCCCAGAGCCTTTGCGCTCCCGGTTTTCGGTACGACCGCGCACCACCCCGCTCCGACCCGCGTCGTTCGAAGCGAGCTGAACTCCACAGGAGAGGACTGCAGCTTCGCTGATGAAGATTCGCCTGGGATATGACATTGCGTTTGAGACGCCACACGAAGTTGCCGTGGTGGCGATGCTGCATGTGCATCCATCGCGTGTGCCCGACTTGCTGGAGCCGGACGTGCTGGAAACAAACGCCGGCGTGAAAGACGAGTACGTCGACAGCTTTGGCAACCGCTGCACGCGGCTGGTGGCGCCGGCAGGCGAGCTGCAATTGCGCGGATGCACGTTGATTGTGGACAGCGGCGAGCCGGATGCGGTGGGTGAGGGCGCGGTGGAGCATCCTGTGGCTGAGTTGCCGACGGAGACGCTGCAGTTTCTACTGGCCAGCCGCTACTGCGAGGTGGATTTGCTGTCTCCGGTGGCGCATGACTTGTTTGGCGGCATCGAGCCGGGCTGGCCGCGGGTGCAGGCGATCTGCGGGTGGGTGCATTGGAAAGTCGAGTTCGGCTACCAGTACGCGCGGCCGACCAAGACCGCGCTGGACGTTTACACGGAGCGGCGGGGTGTGTGCCGCGACTTTCAGCATCTGGCCATCACCTTCTGCCGCGCGATGAATATTCCGGCGCGATATGCAACCGGCTATCTGGGGGACATTGGCGTGAATATTCCGCCGGCGCCGATGGACTTCAGCGCGTGGTTTGAGGTGTACCTGGGCAACCGCTGGTGGACGCTCGATGCGCGACACAATCATCCGCGGATTGGCCGCGTGCTGATGGCGACGGGACGGGACGCGGCCGACGTTGCGCTTACCACGGCGTTCGGCTCGGCCAACCTGAAAAAGTTCTTCGTGGTGAGCGACGAGGTGGCGGAATGAGCGCGAACACCGGTATGGATACGGAAACCGGGCAGAGCCGCCTCTTCAGCGATACGGAGCAGTTTCGCAACTCCATGCTGCGCAAGTATGTGCTGGACGGCGCGTATGACGAGATGTTCTCGGCGACCGGCGAGACGCGACCGCAGTACCGGCGGTTGCTGGATATGTTTGCCCGCATGCCGCAGGAGGAGATTGAACGCTGCAAGAAGGCGGCGGATCTTTCGTTCCTGACGCAGGGCATCACGTTCACGGTGTACGGCGAGGAGCAGGGGACGGAGCGGGTGTTTCCGTATGACGTGCTGCCGCGCGTGATCAGCAATGCGGAGTGGACGCATATTGAGCGCGGACTGGTGCAACGGATTGGCGCGCTGAATATGTTCCTGCACGATGTGTACAACGATGGACGGATCCTGGCCGATGGCAAGGTGCCGCGCGAGGTGGTGTATACGTGTCGCCATTTCCGTCGCGAGATGCGCGGACTGCAGGTGCCGCGCAATATCTACATCGCGGTGAGCGGCACGGACCTGCTGCGGGTGCAGTCGGGCGAGTTCGTGGTGCTCGAAGACAACCTGCGCGTTCCCAGCGGCGTGAGCTACATGCTGACCAGTCGGCGCGTGATGAAGCGGATCTTTCCACAGCTCTTTCGTGCCTACGATGTGCGGCCGATCGAGCACTACTCGCAGTTGTTGCTGGCGACCTTGCGCTCACTCGCGCCCGAGGGGCGGCCGGAGCCGACGATCGTGGTGCTGACGCCGGGCATCTTCAACTCTGCGTATTTCGAGCATACCTATCTTGCGCGCCAGATGGGCATTGAGTTGGTGGAGGGGCGCGACCTGGTGATCCACGACAACGTGGTGTATATGCGCACCACGGCGGGATTGAAGCGCGTGGATGTGATCTATCGGCGCGTGGATGACGACTTCATCGACCCGCTGGCGTTTCGCGCGGAATCCATACTCGGCGCAGCCGGGCTGTTCAATGCGTATCGTGCGGGAAACGTAACTCTGGCGAATGCATTCGGTACTGGCTTGGCGGATGACAAGGCGATTTATGCGTATGTCCCGGAGATTATCCGCTATTACATGGATGAGGAGCCGCTGCTTAACAACGTCGAGACATTCCTGATGACGAATCCGGTGCATCGGCAACACACGCTTGCCAATCTGGACAAGCTGGTGGTGAAAGCTGTGGGCGAATCGGGTGGATACGGAATGCTGATTGGGCCGCAGAGCACGGCGGCGCAGCGGGAGGAGTTTCGCCAGCGCATCGAAGCAGATCCGCGGAATTACATTGCGCAGCCGACGCTGGAGTTTTCTCGCGCGCCCTGCCTGATGGATGGCGGCATCCAGCCGCGGCACGTGGACCTGCGGCCATACATTCTGTTTGGCGACAAAGCGACCGTGGTGCCGGGCGGCCTGACGCGCGTGGCGCTGAAGGAAGGCTCGCTGGTGGTGAACTCGTCGCAGGGCGGCGGCAGCAAGGATACGTGGGTTGTGAACGACTGAAAAGGAGTCGAGAGGATGCTTTCGCGCGTTGCCGACAGCTTGTACTGGATGAGCCGCTACCTGGAGCGAGCGGAGCACACGGTGCGGCTGATCGACGTGAACATGAGCCTGATGCTGGATGAGGCCAGCACCACGGCGAACCTGGGCCTGGAACGGCGCTGGAGCCGCGTGCTGGCTTCTCTGGGGCGACCGGCGGAGATCGAATGGAGCGGTGATTTCTATCAACTGACCCACGATCTGACCTTCAGCACACGGAGCCATGCGGCGATCGTGAACTGCATTGCGCAGGCGCGCGAGAATGCGCGACAGGTACGCGACGAGCTGAGCTCCGAGCAGTGGCAGCAGTTGAACCGGCTGTATCACACCATGACCGCGGCACAGCGCGAGGTGAGTTCCTATAACGCGCTTACCAGCTTTCTGCCGACGGTGGTTTATGAGCTGCATCAGTTCCAGGGAGTGACAGACTCGACCATGAGCCACGGCGAGGGCTGGCAATTCATCCAGCTGGGACGCTATATTGAGCGGGCGGCGGCTACCACCAGGCTGCTGGATGTGTATCACCAGGAGAACATTGATCCGCCGAATGGTGCCGCGGTAGGTTACGAATTCCTGGAAGGGGCTGGTATGCTGCGCTGCTGCAGCGCTTTTGAAGCGTACTGCAATGCGTACACCGCAGACTTCACACCGGAGCGCATCACCGAGTTTCTGCTGCTGAATCCGGACTTCCCGCATTCGGTGCGCTACTCGGTGGATTGCCTGCGCAGCGCGCTGATGGCGATCGGGGCGAAGAGCGGTTTGCGGGTGGCCGACGAGCTGGTACGCGTCTCCGGACGGCTGCAGGCATCGTTGAGCTTCGTCGATATTGAGGACGTGCTGTCGCAGGATGTCGGTGCGTATCTGTCGAGCATTCTCCAGCAATGCCGGCAGGTGCATGAACGGGTGTTCCGGCTGTATATCCAGTACTCGATCCAGACTGCGCTGGCGATGAGTTAGAGGAGAAGGAGAGATGAAGTATTACTCAATCCAGCATCTGACGCGCTTCGACTATGCGCATCCGGTATGCGAAAGCGCTATGGAGATTCGCATGCAGCCGCGGGGCGATGGCAACCAGCGCTGCCTCACCTTTTCACTTTCGGTGAGTCCACGCTGCCGTGTCTTCTCCTATCGCGATCATCTGGCGAACCAGGTGCACCACTTCGACATCCCCGGCGATCATCGGCAACTGGTGATCGTGGCGCATTCGCTGGTAGAGCAGCAGCCGCTGGGCGCGGTGCCCAACCGGCTCTCTCCCGCGGCGTGGCAGGAGCTGGATGTGCTGCTGGCGCAGGGGGACTTCTGGGAGATGCTGCTGCCCAGCACTTTTGCCGAACCGACGGAGGCGCTGCGCGCGCTGGCGGCGGAGTGGAAGATTGTACGACGCGACGATCCGCTGTCGATGCTGCATGAGATCAGCCGCAACGTGTACAACAATTTCGAATACCTGCCGCGGAGCACGAAGGTGGATTCGCCGATCGATGTGGCGCTCGGGGCACGGCGTGGCGTGTGCCAGGACTTTGCGCACATCATGATTGCGCTAGCGCGGATGGTGGGGATTCCCTGCCGCTATGTGAGCGGCTATCTATGCCATGGGGATGAGCCGGAGATTGGCACAGGAGAAGCTGCTCCGGATGAACGCGGCGCGCCGAGCGCGACCCATGCGTGGGTGGAGGCTTTTCTGCCGCGGCTGGGCTGGGTCGGCTTCGATCCCACGAACGACCTGGTGGCGAACGATCGCCACATCCGCACCGCGCTGGGGCGCGACTACGCGGATGTGCCACCGACGCACGGTGTCTATCGCGGCAAGACGGAGAGCGAGCTGAGCGTTGCGGTGCACGTGGAGTCATCCGAGACGGCGCCGCCCTTCGATGAGACGATGCCGGTACCCGAGGACTGGTCGATGGTGGTGGAGCGCGCGCATGAGCCACTGCCGCTGGCATCGCCGCTGTTGCAGATTCAGCAGATGCAACAACAGCAATGAAGGCGCAAACGATCGACATTCCATCCGCTTTCCAAAGTCTTCCTATGGGTAAGCACGGGCATGATACTCATAGACAACGAAAGCGAGCTACGGGGATTGATCAGCAGATTGGGTGATGTCTTTCGCGATGAGTCGCGCTTTTACCGGCTTCTTTTTGCGACCGGAGGTGTGATCGCCCTGCTCAAGGGCATGCGGTTGCCGTACATCTGGGCAGCGACCCAGGCGCAGATCGATTATCGTTCCGGATACTTACGGCGGGGATTTTTTGGCGAGGTTTGCCGACGGCTCCATATCCCTATCTGGCACTACGGCGTGTTCTGCTTCGTAGCGTTCGGCTTGCTCGCTTGCTTCTTCTGGCTGCTGGTGCGCAGTGTGCAACGCTCCGGCCTGGACGCGGCCGGGCTGGGGGCATTCACCGCGCTGCTGGCGAGCAGCTTTTGCATCACGCTCGTGACCAACATTGCCGGTTATTACGACATTTTGATGGCACTGCTGGTGCTAGCGGTGATGCAGTTCAAGAACCCGCGCGTACAGGTGATGGCGGCGCTGTCTGCCGGCATCGTTGGCGTGCTGGTGCATGAGTTATATGCCGTCGCATATCTGCCTGTATCGCTTGCAGGGGTCGTCTCTGGTTTAGCGGCAGAGGAACAGCGCCAGAAAAAACTGTGGGTCGGGCTCACCTCGGCAATCGTCATCCCGTGGACGATCATTCTGCTGCCCCTGGGACACACGAAAATGACGGCTGCGGACATTGCGCAATTGGCGGGGGCAATCCGTGCGCGGGTGGATTTTCCATCTCACGACGGTGTGCTGGTCGAAATTTTCGCTCATTCCAGCGGCGAGAATCTGCGGAGGATGTTGAGTTACATGCATGCGGGCGCGTACTGGGTATCGGAATGCTTCGGGCTGCTCGCCTTCTTACCGACCACCCTCTTTTTTCTTGCCCTCGCGTGGCGGATCGCGGGCGAGCGACAGCGCGCTTTGCGGTGGTATTTCGTACTCTGCACATTTGCGCCATTGCTGCTGAATCTGTTGGCGTACGATCGCTTTCGCTGGCTCGCCATGATGGAGCTGAATGCAGCGCTCTGTGCCGTCGCCGTGTGCTGGACGCACAATAGATTGCGATACACGCGCTCAGATACAAGCTCTCAGCCGGTGTTCGGCGTGGCGTGGCGGCGCGCCGCTGTTTTTCTGATCGCGATAAACCTGGCTACCGACATCGGTCTCTTTCAGGGAGATGCGCGATCTTTCCCATTCCAGAGTTATTGGACCGATTATCACGAGGCGAAAAAGGCACACCGGCCGGTATTTCAGCCGCCCGACATATAGCGGCTGAGGCGCTCAGGGTTCCACGGCAGATGGCGAGTGCGGCAGAGCCTGCCGCTACCGGGAGCGAGGCCGTTGTTTCTGCTTATTGCTTGCTGAAACGGTTGGGATTCCTTACTGTACGAAGAAGCTATTTCAAACGCAACCGGAAAAGAAGGCTGCCTCCGCGCGTAGACACTTTCTTCCCGTCTTCCAATTCACGCAGTCATGCCACGCGCACACGGAGTGCGGCGGGGCCTCTGAGAGGAGACGCAGAGACCATGGAAACATCCAGCTGGCAGCACGCCGAAGACCCGCATCTTGAATTCCTGCATGAACTTGGAAGCCGGATTGCAGCGGCCGATCCGCTGCACGATGTGTTGAACCGGGTGGTGGAATTTGCCACGTCGATTGTGCGTTGCGACGCATGCCTGATCTATGTGCTGCAGGGAGAAAAACTCGTTCTGCGTGCATCGAAAATTCCGCATGCGGAGCTGGTCGACAATCTTGATCTGCAACTGGGACAGGGCATCACCGGATGGGTGGCGGAGAATCGCGAGCCGGTATCGATTGCAAAAAATGCCGCAGGCGATGCACGCTTCAAGGCATTCAAGGACCTTCCAGAAGACCGTTTCGAGGCGTTTCTCTCGGTGCCGCTGTTGAGCCGGGGCAAGCTGGTGGGTGTGATCAACGTGCAGCACAGAAAAACGCACGAGCACACGCAGCGCGAGATACAACTGCTCTCTACCATCGGGTTTCTTGTCGGCGCCGAGATCGAGATGGCGCGGCTGGAGATGGAGCGCGAAGAGCTGAGCGACCGGCTGGAGACGCGCAAGGTAGTCGATCGTGCGAAGGGCATTCTGCAGCGCGACCTCAAGATCGACGAAGAGAGCGCGTATGCCGCGCTGCGCAAACAGAGCCGGCAGAAGCGGCGCTCCATGCGCGAGCTGGCCGAGGCGATTGTGTTGAGCGATGAGCTGCGGAGGCTGGGACGCACCGGCTCCGATATGCGGCATCATCCTGTGAAGCAACCACCTGCTATGACTGATTCGTAACGAGGCCGCTAGCTTCCTGGCGCTGCCGTAATATGTAACCGTTCTTGATGTTTTTTTCCACAAATTCATGCGGGCCTCATCGGAATCGCTTGATCCGGGAGAGCGATCCGGGTTACAAGTAGTGCGCTGCATTCGGAGTGCAGTACCTCTCCTCCGGACACGAACTTTTCGGTCCCGCAAACCTCTTTGAGCGCGGATTGCAAGCACATCTGTGTTCAGGAGCGCGTTGTGCTGCTTAAAAAACTGTTCGTATTTTGTTCGATGTGGACCTGGGTGCTGAGTGCGATGGCTGCCACCAATGTGACCACCTGGCGTAACGACCCTGGCCGTACAGGACAGAACCTGACGGAGACGCAGCTGACGCTGGCGAACGTGAATACCACTACCTTCGGCAAGCTGTTCTCCTATCCCATGGACGGCCAGGTTTACGCGCAGCCGTTGTACATGTCCGGCCTGAACATTGCCGGCGCCACCCACAATGTGGTGTACATAGCAACGGAACATGACAGCGTGTATGCGCTGGATGCGGACCACAATCAGCAGCTCTGGCAGGTCAGCCTGATCGATACCGCGCATGGTGCACCGAGCGGCGCCACAACTGTACCGAGCGCTGACATTGCCAGCTACGACATCAATCCTGAATGCGGCATCACCTCCACTCCAGTGATCGACCCGACGACGAGCACGATTTATGCCGTGGCGAACAGCGAGGAGAACGGCGTGATTGTGTGGCGTCTGCACGCGCTCGATCTCGCAACCGGCCAGGAGAAGACGAACAGCCCGGTGATGATTCAGGGATCTGTAGCCGGCACCGGCAGCGGAACCGCCAATGGCCGGATCGCATTCCAGGCGAAGTATGAATTGAACAGGCCGGGACTGCTCCTGCTGAACGGACAGGTCATCCTGGCCTTCGGCGCGCACAGCGACAACGGCCCCTATCACGGCTGGCTCATGGCGTATGACGAGGCTACTCTGCAGCAGACTGCGATTTACAACACCAGTTCGAGCGGCAGCGAGACTGGAATCTGGATGTCCGGCGCGGCTCCTGCTGCCGATACCTTGGTGACCGGCGGCCGTATCTTCTTTTCGAACGGAAACGGCACCTTCAACGCGCAGGAACCGTATACCAATGGCCAGAGCTTCGGCAATGCGGTCGAACGCGTGGACCTGACCGGCAATGGCTTCCAGATCATGGATGAGTGGACGCCCTTTGATACACACACGCTGAACAGCACGGACATCGACCAGGGATCCGGCGGCGTGCTGCTGCTGCCGGACCAGCAGGGATCGCATGTGCACGAACTGATCCAGGTGGGCAAGAACGGCCGGATCGAGCTGCTGGATCGCGACAACCTTGGCGGATACAACAGCAGTTCCAACAACGTTGTGCAGGAGATCAGCTACAAGTACGGCTTGTGGGCGACGCCTGCCTACTGGAATGGAAATGTCTACTTCTGGGCGAGCGGATTGCAGATGCAGCAGTATCGGCTCAGCAATGGCCTGCTCAGCGCAACGCCGATTGCAAACAGCGCGATGTACTCCGGATACCCGGCGCCGAGCCCGGTGATCAGCGCGAACGGCACGAGCAATGCGATTCTCTGGGCTATCCGAGCCGACGCATTCGGCACCCCCGGACCAGCGGTGCTGCTGGCTTACGACGCTACCAACGTGGGCAAGCTGCTGTATGCAAGCAGCCAGAACACGGCACGCGACGCGGCAGGCCCGGCGGTAAAGTTCAGCGTGCCCATGGTGGCGAATGGAAAGGTCGTTCTGGGCACGCAGAACGAGGTGGACGTGTATGGGCTGCTCTCCTCAGGGCCGCCAACCGTGCCGCCGCCGACATTCACGCCGACTCCAGGCACTTATTCGGCTACACAGAATGTGGCGATTGCTGAGGGCCTGAGCGGCGCCACGATTTATTACACGACCGACGGAACCGTTCCGACCACGTCTTCGAATCGGTATAGCGGCACAATACCGGCAAGCAGCACGACCACCGTGGAAGCGATGGGCGTTGCCAGTGGATACAACAACAGCAGCATCGGGATCGCGAAGTATACGATCGGAGCGCCGCCGACGATCAACTTCAGCAACGGGTTCGCATCCGCCGCCGGAATGACGTTGAACGGCAGCGCGGTAAATACGGACGACACCCGGCTTCAGCTCACGACTGGCGGTGCGAGCCAGGCGGGCAGCGCCTTCTGGAATTCGCCGGTAGGGATCCAGACCTTCTCGACCGACTTCCTATTCCAGCTTTCCGGAACTGGGCTACTCGCGGACGGGATTACGTTCACGATTCAGAATGACGCTCCGACGGCGCTTGGTCCCGTGGGCGGCGGACTCGGCTACGGCGCCGGGCTACCCGGCCGGCCGCCGGGAATTCCGAACAGTGTCGCGGTGAAATTCGACATGTGGTCGAATTCCGGCGAGGGCAATGACTCGACCGGCCTCTACATCAACGGTGCTTCGCCTACGGTCCCAGGCGTCGATTTGACTGGCACGGGAATCGTGCTCACGAACGGCGACACATTCAACGGGCACATCGCGTATGACGGAACTACTCTTTACCTGACCATCACGGACCTGGTGACGGGCGCATCGGCGACACAAAGCTTTGACATCGATATACCGACTACGATCGGCGGCACGGCGGCGTATGTCGGCTTCACCGGCGGGACAGGCGGCCTGACGGCGAGCCAGAAGATACTGACTTGGACATTCACCGCAAATGCGAACCTCACTCCGTTGGCATACCAGTTGGAGGCCCAGAAGCATACGGCGAATTCCGACGGCGTCTATGGACCATTTACGTGGATTACTCTTCCTGACCCTCCAGGCATATTTCTCAACGCAACCAACGTCGGCAACTACATCACCTTCACCGTGAATGTGCCGAAGGCCGACACGTATGATGTGCACGTCTCTTCGGCAAATTACATTACGCGCGGAATCTGGCAATTGAGCGTCGATGGAGTGAACCTGGGAGCGCCGCAGGATGGATACAGCAACGTGAGTGGCGGCTCTCTTACTGACCTCAATCTTGGCGCTATTAACATCAAGACTGCCGGCAACCATACATTCACGTTCACGGTGACCGGCAAGAACCCCAGTGCAACCAGCTACGTGATCTCGCTCGACGACCTCATCCTGAAACCCGAGTAGTTGTCTCGTTCACCAGCAAAGAGGCGGCACATGGCCGCCTCTTTGTACTTTCTGTCTGCACAGATTCGCGGACATTCTCTTCCGCGGTCCCTGCTACACTCCGGGACATGCGTCGCGGCCTTGTTTGCACTGTCTTGTTTCTATTGACCTTTCCTCTTTTCGCGCAGGCTCCTAAGCCTGGTCTGAAGATCGACGATCTCAACCAACTGGTTCACGTGGGCGATCCGAAGGTGTCGCCGGATGGCAAGCAGATCGTCTACACCGTCTCGCGCGTGGACACGGAGGAGGACAAGAATGTCAGCGATCTGTGGATGGTGGATTGGGATGGCTCGAACAATCTGCAGTTGACCTATGGCACGGAGTCGGCGAGTTCGCCCGAGTGGAGTCCTGACGGACGCTATCTTGCGTTCACTTCGTCGCGTCCGGGCCCGGCGAAGACAAAGGGGGCGCAGGTGTGGGTGTTGGATCGGCGCGGCGGCGAGGCGCGCCAGGTAACCGACGTCAAGCAGGACCTGAGCGAGTATCAGTGGTCTCCGGATGGGAAGCAGCTGGTGCTGACGCTGCGGGAGAAGGAGGAACCGGAGAGCGACGACAAGAACGCGAAACCCAAGCCGCCGAAGCCGATCGTGATCGATCGCTACCACTTCAAGCAGGACATCGAAGGCTATCTGACGGACAAGCACGCGCAGTTGTATCTGTTCGACATCGCGACGAAGAAGCTGACGAAGCTGACATCCGATCCGGGCAAGTACGAAGAGCACGAGGCAGCATGGTCTCCGGATGGGACGATGATCGCGTTCGTGAGCAATCAATCGCAGCCCGATCCAGACCGCGTGGAGAACAACGACATTTTCGTCGTCGATGCGAAAGCGGGATCGGCGCCGCGCAAGCTGACAACATTTCCCGGTGAGGACCGCGGCCCACTGGCGTGGAGCCCGGATAGCAAGCTGATCGCCTATCGCCAGGGACTTTCCGAACATTACACCGCCTATGGCAGCACGCGGCTGGCGGTGGTGCCGGCGCGTGGCGGGCAGCCTGAATTAAAGGCAACCTCTATCGACAACAACGTGGGGGCGCCGGTGTTCACGGCGGATGGCAAGTCGCTGCTGACGACGGTGACGGATGACCGCGTGGTGTATGTAGAAGAGGTGCCGCTGAGCGGCGGCGCACCGAAGCGAGTGACGGCAGAGAGCGGTGCTGCGAGCGCACTGACCGCGGCGCGCGGGCATGTGGCGCTGCTGTGGTCGACCGACTCGGCCGATCCGGAGATCTATTCTCTGGATAACACCGCATTGCGCAAGCTGACCTCGCACAACGACGCGCTGCTGGCCCAGCGCACACTGGCGACGACGGAGGACATCGCCGCAAAAAGCAAAGACGGCACCGACGTGCATGGGCTGCTAACGATGCCGATTGGCTACCAGGCGGGAACCAAAGCGCCGATGCTACTGTTCATCCACGGTGGACCCACCGCGCAGGACGAGCATCGCTTCACCGTAGACCGGCAGTTGTTTGCAGCGCATGGATTCGCGGTGCTGAACGTGAATTATCGCGGTAGTGCGGGACGCGGACGTGCGTACAGCGAAACGATCAGCGCGGACTGGGGCGACAAGGAGGTTGCCGACCTGCTGGCTGTGGTGGATGCGGCGGTGGCGACAGGCAAGATCGATCCGGAGCGCA